>NZ_JAUFPM010000001.1:0-292929 GCF_030409265.1 Halomonas sabkhae | reverse complement strand
TAGAATCATGACACCTCACCTCGTAGTGTAAAGGGAGGTGTCTACAAAATCGGGGGCATAGCAGCTCTTCCCTCTTCCCTCTTCCCTCTTCCCTCTTCCCTCTTGTTTCCCTCCTCCCCATCTACCTTGGTCTAACTCTGAGCGCATTACCTTTACGTTAACGTAAAGCTGTCTTAGGCTTTGCGCATTACCCCGATGAACCCTTGTCGCGCCCCAGGCGCCACACACGATCCGTGGAGTTCGCCATGTATTCGCCCTATCAGCCTCTCGATTTCGGGCTCCCCGATGAGCTGAACATGCTGCGCGACCACGTCAACGCCTTTGCGCGTGACGAGATAGCGCCCCGCGCCGCCGAGATCGATGCGCAAAACGCCTTCCCGGCCGATCTCTGGAAAAAGTTCGGCGACATGGGGTTGCTGGGCATTACCGTGGCCGAGGAAGACGGCGGCAGCGGCATGGGCTATCTGGCCCACTGCATCGCCATGGAAGAGATCTCGCGGGCCAGCGCCTCGGTGGCGCTCTCCTACGGCGCCCACTCCAACCTCTGCGTCAACCAGATCAAGCTCAACGCCAACGCCGAGCAGAAGGCCAGATTCCTGCCCGGCCTGATCAGCGGCTACCAGGTCGGCGCCCTGGCCATGTCCGAACCGGGCGCCGGCTCCGATGTAGTCTCCATGAAGCTCAAGGCCGAAAAGCGCGGCGATCACTATGTGCTCAACGGCAACAAGATGTGGATCACCAACGGCCCCGACGCCGATGTGCTGGTGGTCTACGCCAAGACCGATCCGGACGCCGGCTCGAAGGGGATTACCGCCTTCATCATCGAGAAGGACACGCCAGGCTTCTCCACCGCCCAGAAGCTCGACAAGCTCGGCATGCGCGGCTCCAACACCTGCGAGCTGGTCTTCACGGACTGCCAGGTGCCCGCCGAGAATGTGCTCGGCGAGGTCAACAAGGGAGCGCGGGTGCTGATGAGCGGCCTGGACTTCGAGCGCACCGTGCTGGCCGCCGGCCCCATCGGCATCATGCAGGCCGCCATGGACGTGGTGGTGCCCTACCTCCACGAACGCGAGCAGTTCGGCCAGGCCATCGGTGAATTCCAGCTGGTACAGGGCAAGGTCGCCGACATGCTGACCACCCTGAACGCCTGCCGCGCCTACCTGTATGCCGTCGCCGGCGCCTGCGACCGCGGCCACACCTCGCGCAAGGACGCCGCCGGCGCCATCCTCTACTGCGCCGAAAAGGCCACCCAGGTCGCCCTCGACGCCATCCAACTGCTCGGCGGCAACGGCTACATCAACGAATACCCCACCGGCCGCCTGCTCCGCGACGCCAAACTCTACGAAATCGGCGCCGGCACCAGCGAAATCCGCCGCATGCTGATCGGGCGGGAAGTGTTTAACGAATCAAAATAAGCTGGAAGCTGAAAGCTGGAAGAGCTCAAGACCCGGGTCCAGTGGTTTTTCTTCAAGCTTCCGGCTTCGAGCTTCAAGCTTTTATCCCGGAGGGATAAATGAGCGTTCTGACAACCCAAATCAACCCTCGCAGCGAGGGGTTTCAGGCGAACGACGCGGCGATGCGGGCGGAGGTGAGCCGCTTGCGGTCGTTGACGGCGGCGGTTCATCAGGGCGGCGGCGAGAAGGCGCGGGCGCGTCATGAGTCGCGGGGCAAGCTGTTCGTGCGTGACCGTATCGACCATCTGCTGGACGAGGGGTCGCCGTTTCTGGAGCTTTCCGCGCTGGCGGCGCACGAGGTCTACGACGATCCGGTGCCAAGCGCAGGGGTGGTGACCGGCATCGGCCGGGTATCCGGGGTGGAGTGCGTGATCGTCGCCAACGATGCCACGGTCAAGGGCGGCACCTACTTCCCGCTAACCGTGAAAAAGCATCTGCGCGCCCAGGAAGTGGCGCGCAAGCATCGTCTGCCGTGCCTGTATCTGGTGGATTCCGGGGGCGCCTACCTGCCCTGCCAGGACGAGGTCTTCCCGGACCGCGACCACTTTGGCCGCATCTTCTACAACCAGGCCACCCTCTCCGCCGAGGGCATCCCGCAGATCGCCGTGGTCATGGGCTCGTGCACCGCCGGCGGCGCCTATGTGCCGGCCATGGCCGACGAATCAATCATCGTGCGCGAACAGGGCACCATCTTTCTCGGTGGGCCGCCGCTGGTGAAGGCGGCCACCGGCGAGTCGATCAGTGCCGAGGACCTGGGCGGCGCCGATGTTCACGCCAAGGTGAGTGGCGTGGCCGATCATTACGCCGAGAACGACGCCCATGCCCTGCAACTGGCGCGGCGCTGCGTGGCACACCTCAACTGGCAGAAACGCGGCCAGCTGGCCATGCAGGCGCCCAGGCCACCACGGCTCGACCCCCAGGAGCTGTACGGCATCGTCGGCACCGACCTGCGCAAGCCGTTCGAGGTGCGCGAAGTGATCGGGCGCATCGTCGATGACTCGGCCTTCGATGAATTCAAGCGCACCTACGGCGACACCCTGGTCACCGGCTTTGCGCATATTCATGGCCATCCGGTGGGCATTCTCGCCAACAACGGCGTGCTCTTCTCGGAGAGCGCGGTAAAGGGCGCCCACTTCATCGAGCTGTGCACCCAGCGCGGCATCCCGCTGGTCTTTCTGCAGAACATCACCGGCTTCATGGTCGGCTCGAAATACGAGCACGAAGGCATCGCCAAGCACGGCGCCAAGCTGGTCACCGCCGTGGCCTGCGCCCGGGTACCCAAGTTCACCGTGCTCATCGGCGGCAGCTTCGGCGCCGGCAACTACGGCATGTGCGGCCGCGCCTATGACCCCAACCTGCTGTTCATGTGGCCCAACGCGCGCATCTCGGTGATGGGCGGCGAACAGGCCGCCGGCGTACTCGCCCAGGTCAAGCGCGAACAGCTCGAGCGCGAAGGGCGCGAATGGAGCGACGCGGAGGAAGCCGCCTTCAAGCAGCCGACCCGCGAGCAGTACGAGCACCAGGGCCACCCCTACTACGCCAGCGCCCGCCTCTGGGACGACGGCGTCATCGACCCGGCGCAGACCCGCGACGTCCTCGGCCTCTCGCTCGCCGCCGCCATGAACGCCGAAACCGAAGACACCCGATACGGTGTGTTCAGGATGTGACCCCTTGCTGCGCAAGGGAGCCGGAAGCTTGAAGCTATAAGCTGGAAGTCACTACCCCACGCTCCTGGCGGCAAGATATCGGGGGTTCTTCAAGCTTCTAGCTTCCGGCTTCAAGCTCTGTTAACGAGGTTCGAGATGCCACACACAAACTACTCAAGACTCGAGACCGACGACCGCTGCGTCGCGTGGCTGACGCTGGATCGGCCGGAGGTGCTCAATGCCTTCGATGATGCCTTGATCGCGGAGTTGAATGCGCACCTGGCGGCGGTGGCCGAGGCGGCGGAACGCGGGGAGATTCGGCTGCTGGTGCTGGGTTCGGCGGGTCGGCATTTTTCTGCCGGGGCGGATCTGGGCTGGATGCAGCGCATGGTCGAGTACGACTTCGAGGACAACCTGGCCGATTCGCGGGAGCTGGCGAGCATGATGCAGCGGCTCGATAGCCTGCCCTGCCCGACCCTGTGCCGGGTGCAGGGGGCGGCCTACGGCGGTGCCGTGGGGCTGGCGGCCTGCTGCGATATCGTCATTGCTTCCGAGAAAGCCCGCTTCTGCCTCTCCGAAGTCAAGATCGGTCTCTCGCCGGCGGTCATCAGCCCCTATGTGCAGAACGCCATCGGGCGCCGCCAGATGCGTCGCTATGCACTGAGTGCGGAAGTCATGGACGCCACCACGGCCGAGGCACTGGGGCTGGTGCACCAAGTCGTCGAGCCAGCGGCGCTCGACACGGCGCTGGAAGCGATGATCGAGACCCTCCTGGCCACCTCGCCGCAGGCCAGCCGCGCCACCAAGGCCTTGCTGGCCGAGGTGGCCCGGGGGCCGGACACTGCCGCCACGCGCGAGCACACCTGCCAGGCCATCGCCCGCCTGCGCGTCAGCGATGAAGGCCAGGAAGGCCTGACCAGCTTCTTCGAGAAACGCCGGCCCGTCTGGGCGCCGGCCCCCTCATCCACCACGGAGCGCTGAACATGAGCCCTGCCTTTGACACCCTGCTGGTGGCCAACCGCGGCGAGATCGCCTGTCGCGTGATGCGCACCGCCCGCCGCATGGGACTGCGCACCGTGGCCGTGTACTCCGATGCGGATGCCGATGCCCGCCATGTGCGCGAGGCCGATGAGGCCGTACGCATCGGACCGGCCGCCGCTCAGTCCAGTTACCTGGATATCCACGCCGTGATCGCCGCCGCCCAGCGCACCGGCGCCGGGGCCGTGCATCCCGGCTACGGCTTTCTCTCCGAGAACGGCGACTTCGTCGCGGCACTGGCGGAGGCCGGCATCACCTTTGTCGGCCCGCCCGCCTCAGCGATTGCCGCCATGGGCGACAAGTCCGCCGCCAAGGCCCGCATGTTTGATGCCGGCGTGCCCCTGGTGCCCGGCTATCACGACGCCGACCAGGACGACGCCCTGCTCGAGCGCGAGGCCGAACACATCGGCTACCCGGTGCTGCTCAAGGCCAGCGCCGGTGGCGGCGGCAAGGGCATGCGCGTGGTCGAGTCCGCCGAGGCCTTCCAGGCAGCACTCGACGGCTGCCGCCGTGAATCCCGCGCCGCCTTCGGCGATGACCGCATGCTGATCGAGAAATACCTGACCCAGCCACGCCATGTGGAGGTTCAGGTGTTCTGCGACACCCAGGGTCAGGGCGTTTATCTCTTCGAACGCGACTGCAGTGTGCAGCGTCGACACCAGAAGGTGCTCGAGGAAGCCCCGGCCCCCGGCATGACCGAATCGCTGCGCCGCGAGATGGGTGAAGCCGCAGTGCGCGCCGCCCGTGAGATCGGCTATGTGGGCGCCGGCACGGTGGAGTTTCTGCTGGATGCCGACGGGTCCTTCTACTTCATGGAAATGAACACCCGCCTGCAGGTGGAGCATCCGGTCACCGAGATGATCACCGGGCAGGACCTGGTCGAATGGCAACTGCGCGTGTCCATGGGCGAGCCCCTGCCGCTAGGTCAGCAAGACCTGAACATCAGCGGACACAGTTTCGAGGCCCGCCTCTACGCCGAAGACCCGGCCCAGGACTTCCTGCCGGCCACCGGCACCCTGCAACGCTTCGCACTCGACCTGAACGGCGCCGGGCTCGCGGCCACTCAGGTGCGGCTGGACAGCGGCGTGGCCAGCGGCGATCGCGTCTCCATGCACTATGACCCCATGCTCGCCAAGCTGATCGTGCACGGCGACGACCGCCAGCAGGCCCTGGCCACCCTGAATCGTGCCCTGGCGGCGCTGGATATCCAGGGCGTGACCACCAACCGCGACTTCCTGCAGCGGCTGGCCACCCATCCGGCCTTTGCCGCCGCCGAGCTGGATACCCGCTTCATCGAGCACCACCATGGCGACCTGTTCGCGCCGCGCCACTACACCGCCGAGGACTATGCCACCGCCGCCCTGGTGAGCCTGCATCAGCTCGGCCGCGAACAGCAGAGCCACTCCCCCTGGGATCGCCATGACGGCTTTCGGCTCAACAGCGACAACACCATTCGCATCGCCCTGAGCGACCCGACACGCCGGGATGACGACGACGCCCTGGTCACGGTGGAAGGCCGCCAGAGCGCTCCCGGCGAGGCCTGGCAACTGCGCGTTGGCGACACCACTCTGGCAGGCAGCCTGCACCCCATCGAAGGCGACGCCGTGGCTGTCACCCTGGACGGCCACCGCCGACGCCTGCAGGCACGGCTGGTGGATGGCGGCGAGATCATCATGGTCGACCCAAAACGCGAAACACGGCTATTCTGGCGACGCCTGGACGCCATCGACCACGGCCGCCAGGAAGCCGAATCCACCCTCACCGCTCCCATGCACGGCACCGTGGTTACCCTGCTGGTGGCGCCCGGCGAGCGGGTGGAAAAAGGCATGGCGCTGATGGTCATGGAAGCCATGAAGATGGAACATACCCTGACCGCCCCCGCCGACGGCCAGGTGGAAAGCTTCCACTTCCAGGCCGGCGACACCGTCGGCCAGGGCGACGTGCTGCTGGAATTCGCAGCAGACGAGTAACCACCGTACCCCTGGCAAGTAGTGTCCAGGGTAAGCGGCGCCGGGGGCAGGCCGTCGCGAAGGTCATTCGCCATGGATGGCGAATGTAGCGTCCAGGGAGGGATTCACAGCGCCTTCGCCAAGGCCTGCCGCCGGATCAGCCGCGGCCATGGATTCTCTCGAATGATTGGAGCTCTGCAATGGCATTCCCCAAGCAAATCCGTCTGGTCGACGTCGCCCCCCGCGATGGGCTGCAGAACGAACCCGACGCCATCGCCACCGACACCAAGCTCGAGTTGATCGACCGCCTCGCCAATGCCGGCCTGCACCACATAGAAGCGGCCAGCTTCGTCTCGCCCAAGTGGGTACCGCAGATGGCCGACCACCGCGAAGTGATGACCCGGCTGCAGCGTCGCCCCGGCGTCACCTACTCCGCCCTCACCCCCAATCTCAAGGGGCTCGAAAACGCCCTGGAATGCGGCGTGGACGAAGTCGCGGTATTCGGCGCCGCCAGCGAAGCCTTCTCGCAGAAGAACATCAACTGCTCCATCGACGAATCACTGCAACGTTTCGCCCCGGTGCTGGAACGTGCCCGCCAGGCCAATGTACCCGTACGCGGCTACGTCTCCTGCGTGCTTGGCTGCCCCTATGAAGGCGAGATTGAACCGAGTCAGGTGGCCCGGGTCGCCAGAGCCCTGTACGACATGGGCTGCTTCGAAGTCTCGCTCGGCGACACCATCGGCACCGGCACCCCGCTTGCCGCCAAACGCATGCTGGAAGCCGTCGCCCGCGACATCCCCATGGACAAGCTCGCCGCCCACTTCCACGATACCTACGGCCAGGCCATCGCCAACCTCTACGCCGTGCTCGAGGAAGGCATCAGCGTCATCGACAGCGCCGTCGCCGGCCTCGGCGGCTGCCCCTATGCCAAGGGCGCCGCCGGCAACGTCGCCAGCGAAGACGTGGTCTACCTGATGAACGGCCTCGGCATCGAGCACGGCATCGACCTCGACACCCTCGCCGCCACCGGCGACTGGATCACCCGCACCATCGGACGGCCCAATCGCTCGAAGGCGAGCGTGGCGCTTACCAGGAGTTAACGGCTGAGTTAAGCCGCCGATGAAAGCAGAGCGAAGCGGCGCTTTCAGCGGTCCGCTTGAACGAATAGCTAGGCGTTTTCTTTCATGTCCTCTAACTCTACGCTTATTTCCTTTATTTCGCTCTGCTCAAAAAGTAGGCGTGATGTTTTTACCTTTTTCCAAGCGGAAGGGTCAGAATCGTCAAATTTGAGACTAAAATGACCAGACACGCTCAGCATCTTCTTTTCGGTAACATTGAAATCTCCATCATCATCTACCTCCTTTTCAATGCTTTTCAACCTTTCCGCCTCGACGGCCCGCAACTGCTCTTTACTTGAGTGAGATTCCACAGCGCACTTAAGTTTTGCTTCAAACGATACGAGATATGCCAGGTCTGAAATCTTTTTAGCTTCTTTGTACTTTTTATCCATCTCTATGACATCAGTTGACATATCCTTGTAATCACCGACAGCAGTCTCTACAAACTCGTTACCAACGATATCATCGAGGTCCGTCACCTCGATCTCCTGAACGAGCTTTTTATGTATTTCATCTTCGTATATCTCTGCCAACGCAAAAAACCTATCGTCAGCGCTTAGAGAACCAAAGAATCTCGCATCCAGCTTTGCAGGCCCTTCGGAAAAAAAGATTGGACAAGCTTTCGAAACATATGATTCTTTCTCCCTGAATTTGCTCGACGAATTTTCTGTCACTAGACACAAAAACCACTTTCTCATTTACCTCCAAAAGATCCTTTATGCGACAATATATGAATGCATCAGGAATATCATTCCGATTTTTCACACCACTAAAAGGCGTTTCACTATAAAAGTAAGCATCCATTACACGCTTTCCGTCGTCAGGCTCTATAGGAAGAACAGTGGCGTTTGTTCTTTGTTTAAACTGAGTCCAGTTATCTACCACTTTTCTAAGGATTCCATTTATTTGGCTTTCCGCAGCGAGGGCGGTTACATTGAATTCAAAATTAAGTCCTAGGATTTCAGGTTCATCATAGTATTTGCTGAGCGACCTTGTCGCTTTACTTGCTGCGTCAAACGCACCTTGTGCCTCGGCCTTGACCCAGGATATGAATTCCTTTTCCACAATTTCAGAGATGTACAAACTATACAGACCTGCGCGAGTATATTTTACTAGCTCATTAAATAGCTCCGAATTCAATTTCGGCACTTGCTTCAGAACTGACGAATCAATCATTAACGGTATCGCGTCATCCATTCACACCCCCTTATCTCTGGCAGCCTAACGCCTAGGCTCAGCCGCCGGTTTGGAGCGGCAGCGGAAAACCGGTCGGCTGGAGCCGCTGGTTAGCTTCTGGTTTTCTGGAAGCCACCCGGCTCCCAAGCGTAAAAATCGAAAAGTGTTCTGGTACCGCCGAATTTTTCAGCAAAATCCTTGATCAGCTCTTGGCAAAAAACATAGGTGTTCCTGTTCAGTATGTCGCCCATTGTCGGATTTTTGATTGGCAAAGCACCGGAAAGGCATTGATTTAACCGGAAAAGTATTTGGCTATCTAATGCACAGTAACCGTAATAAAGGATAGCTGAGGCAAGTTGACCAGGGCATTTCTGATTAGTCATTAACCACTTCAAATATAAATCTAGCAACTTCGAAGTATGTGCAAAGCTTATTTCTTGGCCTTGCTCAGAAAACCAATGATTATAGATCGACTCAAACAACTCACGATGCCACTCATCAAATGCTCTTTGGTCTGTCATGCTTGGAAAGTAGCCGCCCAAAACATCTTCAGTTTTGAGACTAGCCCAATGACGATAAACCTCGCTCGGTCGTAGGTTGTAGCCGCGATAAGCACGAAACGTGTTGCCTGCTATCCCGTAGCCACGTGATTGTCCATCAAAGGATTCCGACCGGACCTTCTTCTTGAGGCTCGCTAGCTTGGATCGAAAATCTTCCCCAATGGACTGATCGTAAAACTGTTCCATGAAACCTCTTAAGCTAACGCGAAGCTAAGGGGTGCGAGCCTTGCGAGCGCCCCCTCGAGCTCTGTGTTAGGAGAAATCCCCGAAAGCGTGAAAGCACCCTCACATCCCGAGCTCTTCAATAAATGACCAATTGTCCCAGTATTGAGTAAGATCTCTTTCTCCAAGGTCGAATTGGCCTGCGACGAATCGCGATTTATCGGACTTATTCATGCCTCGCCCTTCGAGACAGGCCTCGGCTGTAACCCATGGATAAAGGTGATAGTTCTTCTGTTGGCCATGAATCGCGACCAATTTGCGGAGCAATTCGGTGGGCGCGATATTCACAAAAACCGGTTGAGACTTCCTTTGGTGTGAAATAAGAACAATACTCCAAATGTCGGCTCGCGAACTCTCCAACGCTTTCCTCGAAAACACAAACCAGCCCGCGGCTTGCAACGAGTCCTCAAATTTGGTCGAAGCATGAGGGGGTTGATAGTCGCGAGACATTATGACCTGGACGGACACCGTGGAGCGATTGGCCTTGTCCGAGAGGAGAAAATCAATACCCGTATCCTTGGTTGGTACCCAGAGGTCGACGTCGCGGAAGCGTTGCTCGACATGTTCGCCGAAAACGAATTCCCCGGCATGAAGCGTAAATATTGGCTTCAAGGTTTCTCTCCTAACGGGCGGGCTCAGCCGCCGCTTTTAAGCGGTCGGTTGAAGCCCTTTGTTATCACAATTTTGTCTCTACTTAGCACCACATCTAATAACCGCATAGTCCTATGGCTCGGTCTGCGAGCATTTGTGCTCGACTCTTAACAAATGCGTCATAGTCATCGTCGAATAAAGCATAAGGGCATATGTGTGAACTCAGTATTTCTTCTACGTTATCAGCCATTTTCTTCCTGTAAACACTAGGAGCCGCACCACCAACTTCTCGATTATTTGCACTAGAAATGAAACAAAAATTTGCAAGTACGCTTTCCCCCACCTCTGAATTGTTCTTCTTCGCAAGAAATGCTTTTGGCATCAGGTGGTGAAACTCTTTACGATTATACCTCTGAAGCTTTTTGCGGAGATCCACAACATCACCTCCAATCAAGTTTTTTGGAGAGTTTTGTGCAAGCATCGCAACAAAGGTTTTTGTGCTTACGGAGCGTAACTGGAACCTGTTGACTAGAAAATAATCAGGTGATACCGGAGCCCCGAATTGGTCAAGGGTAGACGCGTTTCCCTGTTTCAAACTCCTCATTTCAGAAATATCAGCGTCCATGTGACGCAACACACCACTGCTGTAGCGTTTTGAGAAGGAAGACCTCCAGAACCATCTCTTAATGATTTCTTTCTGGTGTTCATTCAAAATAACTTGCTGCCCACCTGGTACGGAGAAGAATACAGAAAGGGGAACAAGGATATTTTGGTAGGGTAAGTTTTCTATCGACGGTAGACACAACTCTGAGTCCATAAAGTCCAAAGCGCCCCTTATTCCATTGAGCACTTCATCAAAACGTGCTCGAACATCCGCACCGTTTAAATTCACCAGGTCTTCAGGTCTGGAGGAGTCACTCAATATTGCTGCAGTGCAGCGCAAAAGAAGACTTATATCGTTGGATAGTTCAGTGAAACCGAATTCGTTCAGATCAGCTATCAGCTCTTCGAATTGTTCTTGCAGCTGGAAGTCTTCACTCCATGTCCAAGCGGACAAAAGCTGCAACGTATCAAGAGGCACGCCTTGCCTGTTGATACGCTCAAATATTATAGCAACTTTTTCTTTTTCGTCGGTTTTAAAGGTTTGAACTGGTATTCGCGCCTCTTTGAAAACAGACTGCATTCGATCTATGGATGCAGCGACTTCGTCGCTCATATCCTTTGTACTTCGTCGGTAGGCGGCGGTATCAAATATGGTCCTTAACGGAAAATGCTTCTCTAGGTCAACTTCATCTTTGGAAAGAGCGAAAAATTGCGTCTCTTGTACATCATCTTCCTGTGAAAAATCAAAATATATCTCTTTCCATTCGTCTGAGTCACCATTAATTTCGGTTTGAAAAACCCCAAATATAGAGGTCACCCGTTGTTGTCCGTCTAAAACGTAATCAATAGGAAAGTCAGCGTCTGGCTCTGGGAGTTCGAATGGCCCAAGCTGCCTTTCAGACCTCAATTGCTCGTTAGTCCGCCAGAACAGGAGTGCGCCAAAAGGGTAGTTCTTGTATATACTATCTATCAGAAAAGCAACTCTATCCGGTTCCCAAACAAATCCTCTCTGAAACGCTGGAATACGAATTTGCCCTCTATAGACTGCGTCGAGAACTTCACGAATCGTAAATGACTCCATTAACTATAACTCCTTTCACGGATTGCTTGGGATTAACGAGTAAAACCTCAGGTACTAAGATAGCAAAGCGTGGCCGTGTGTATGATAACGCTTTGCACACCGGCCGAAACAAGCGCAGCTTGTAAAGGCCCGAGCCGCAAAGCGGATGAAGTGCTGCAATTTGTTATGCTTATTTTTAAATATTTTCACTGAGAATTTATTAACTCCCAGTAATCCATTGGTTTTTTTTGACCCCATAACGCATGGTGAATTAATTCAAATGAACAATCATGATAAGAATTTACCATTTCTTGAATGGCAAGTGGCATTTCTCTTAAATACTTCTCTTCCAAAAACTTGAAAGCATTACCCGTACTTTTCAATTGCTCTGGTAATAAAGTGATAAAGGTATCCTCACCATCTCCCTCCTTTATATTGGAGTAAACAAATGAATCGTACCCCTCACTGAGAGCCCAGGTTCTGAGCTTAAGGGTAAGATCTAGCCAAACAACTTCCTGATATTGGGCTTGGTTAAAATCTTCTCCTATTGCTTTTGATCGTGCTTTTCTCTTGCCCATCTCTTCTTTAAAAACGGCATTATTACTATAAGACTTTTTTATCCGCTTAATCTCGTTTTTTGACATTTTACTATATACTTCTTGAGGGTAAATAACGCCAGAAAAAGGATAAAAAATAGATTTTATTCCCCCTCCCTTTGAAATTGGCACTTCATTTGGGTCTACGACCATGGGCCCAGCACTACCTATCGGATCATCTTCCCATAGGTCTACCAATCTTAGAGGGCGCTTTGGTTGAAATAAGTATTCTGATATATGAAATTGTTTTGCGTAGTTGCAAAAATTTACTAAATGCTTTTCCAATGTTTTTGTTTCAATAACAACCCCAGAACGGTCGTGCACATCCACTGAAAGGTCAGGCCTAATTGAACAAATTTTCTGATGCGCGAACATTCCTTCTACACGTTCTGCAGCAGAGACTGGCGAAATACCTAGATGCTTAAGAACAAAACTTTTATTTTTTGAATCGTTCCTGTCTGCATTATAAACGTGCATATATCAACCTTCCATACTCCATGCATATTGAAACGACATGTATTTTTGATTCAAAGTTTCTAGCTTGAAGCTCCATTCTAAGAATAACAGGTATTAGATAGCGCGCTCGTTCAACAACTTGAACGCGCTTGCTTGCTCAAGAATTTAACCTCATCAATCAAAACGCCATAACCCATTGATTTTGTTTGTTGCAGTGTAGCACTTGGCTACCTATGCAGAATTCGCGTGCATGCGCGTTTTGCCCGATTCAATTACACTGTACAGGCATCCAGTCTTCCGGGGAAAGCCGTTGGTCAAAGTCTTCATTACCAGTGCTTCATGGAATCAATGCAAAGCCTGGTGGGCTTGAAATTGGTTTGGCGGGAGACCCGGCATAGTCAGGCACGCTACCGCTCTACCCGCATCCTGCGATGGCCTATTGGCATCGATGCGGCAGTCCTTGCGGGTGTCGTGGTGTCGGCCGTCCCTGTAGGCTTTTGAGCAGCCTATTCAAGGGTGTCATATCCGGCAATATCCACCATGGGATGAGAGGCGTGGGTTGTGGGGTGGCGCAACCGCTCGCAGAAGGGACAGCTCCACCCCTGATGCCCCATGGAGTCCGGCCAGTCGGGGGTTCGTATGGCACGTCGGCAAGCGCCTAACGTGCCGGCGATTGACGGGCTTCAGGGGCGCGCCTGAGCCATCGTTCGAACTGGATTCATAACATCGGCATCGAACTCCTTGCATCCACCATGACCACTTGCCCATCATCGACCGTAAGTCGCCAGCAACGTCCTGCCAGCGCCACAAAACCAGAAGAAGAGGTAGACTCATGCAGAGCCAGTATAAGACCGATAACCAATTCGTCTTGAAGGTGAACTGCAAGACCGGCACCGGGATCGTGTCGAGCATCACCAGTTATCTTGCGGAGCGTGGCTGCAACATCACGGAGCTGTCCCAGTTTGATGACAAGATCTCGGGCCAGTTCTTCATGCGCTGTGTGTTCAGCATCCTCGAGGACAGTCAGCATAGCTTCGACAGCCTGGAGACCGGCTTTGCCGAGGTGGGTGAGCGCCTGGATCTCGAATGGAGCATGCACGACCTGCAGTCCCCTCCCCGGGTGCTGATCATGGTGTCGCGCTTCGATCATTGCCTGGTGGATCTTCTGTATCGTCACCACAAGGGCGAGCTGAACATCGAGATCACCGGCGTGGTGTCCAACCATGAAGATCTGCGAGAGATCGTCGAGCGCGAGGGTATCCCCTTCATGCACCTTCCCGTCACGCCGGAGACCAAGCCTCAGCAGGAGGCCAGGCTGATGGAGATCGTCGAGGAGACCCGCACGGAGCTGGTGGTGCTCGCTCGTTACATGCAGGTGCTCTCGGATGACCTCTGCCAGAAGCTGCAGGGACGGGCGATCAACATTCATCACTCTTTCCTGCCCGGCTTCAAGGGTGCCAAGCCCTATCACCAGGCCTTCGAACGCGGCGTCAAACTGATCGGCGCCACGGCTCACTATGTGACGGCCGACCTGGACGAGGGCCCGATCATCGAGCAGTCGGTGCAGCAGGTTAACCATGCCTACTACCCGGATGAACTGGTAGCCTTGGGGCGCAATACCGAAACCATGGCCCTGGCAACGGCGGTGAAACTGCATACTGAGCACCGCATTTTCCTGTCGGGCAACAAGACCATTATCTTCAAGTGAACGGGAGGCTGCAGATGGCGCAAGTAATCGATGGCAAGCAGCTTGCCAGCCAGGTGCTCGAGGACGCGGCAGCCGAGGTTGAGTGGCTCAAGCACCACTTCGAGAGCGTTCCCGGGCTGGCCGTGGTGCTGGTCGGCGACGATGCCGCCAGCCAGATCTATGTGCGCAACAAGATCAAGCGCGCCAAGGAAGCCGGGATAGCCTCCTTCGAGCATTACCTGGAAGCTGACACCAGCCAGGCCACGCTCGATGCCCTGATCCAGGAGCTCAACGACGACCCCGGGGTACACGGCATTCTCGTCCAGTTGCCCCTGCCCGAGCATATTGACGAGGCGCGGATCATCTCGAGCATCCTGCCGGAAAAGGATGTCGACGGTTTTCATCCGGCCAATGTCGGCGCCCTGTCCCAGGGTCGTGCCTCACTCGTGCCCTGCACGCCCCAGGGTTGTCTGATCATGCTGCGCCATGTGCATCAGGACCTCAGCGGCAAGAACGCCGTGATCGTCGGGCGTTCGAATATCGTCGGCAAGCCCATGGCCGCGCTGCTGTTGCAGGAAAACTGCACGGTGACCATCGCCCACTCGCGGACCCGCGACATCCGCAAGGTCTGCCAGGAGGCCGATATCCTGATTGCCGCCACCGGCTCGCCGGGGCTGATCCAGTCTGACTGGGTCAAGCCCGAGGCCACCGTCATCGACGTGGGTATCAATGCCATCGAGGTCGACGGGCAGCGCAAGCTGATCGGTGACGTGGACTTCGACGGCGCTTCGCAAGTGGCGGGTGCCATTTCGCCGGTGCCCGGCGGCGTCGGCCCAATGACCATCGCCTGCCTGCTGCTGAATACCACCCGCGCCGCGAAGAATCAGCTGACCTGAAGGGCTTGAGTGAAAGCGACCACTAAAAACCCCGAGCCAGAGAACTGACTCGGGGTTTTGTCGCTTCAACACCCTCAGCGATCAGGCGGTAGCCGGTGAGGCCACTTCCGCCCTGGCGGCGCGGTGCGCGTGCAGCTTGCTGTAGCTGTCGATCAGGCGCTGGTGCCGTTCCAGGCCCTCCAACTGCATGCTGGTCGGCTCGAGACCGTGGAAGCGCACCTCGCCGTTCACCGAGCCCACCACCGCGGCCATGGTCGCCTCGCCGAACATGCGCTGGAAGTTCTCGAGGTAGTCGTTCAGTTCCAGCTCATCGTCCTGGGCGATTTCCAGCACGGCATTGACGGCCTGGTAGAAGAGGCCGCGTTCGACGGTGTTGTCGTTGAACTGCAGGAACATCTCGACGCGTTCCAGCGCGTCTTCCTGCTGGCCCAGCGCCAGGTTGATCAGCAGCTTGAGCTCGAGAATCGTCAGCTGCCCCCAGACGGTGTTCTCGTCGAACTCGACGCCGATCAGGGTGATGATGTCCTCGTGATCATCGATCTGGCTGTCTTCCAGCCGCTCCAGCAGATCCCTCAGTTGCTGATCGTCGAGCGCATGCAGGTTGAGAATGTCCTCGCGGAACAGCAGTGCCTTGTTGGTGTTGTCCCAGATCAGATCCTCGACCGGATAGACCTCGGAGTAGCCCGGCACCAGGATTCGGCACACCGGCGCGCCCAGATCCTCGTGGACGGCCACGTAGACCTCCAGATCCAGCGCCTCGAGCAGACCGAACAGTGTCGCCGCTTCCTCTTCGTTGGTGCCGGCGAAATCCCATTCGACGAAGTCGATATCCGAGCGGGCGCTGAAGAAGCGCCAGGACATCAGGCCCGAGGAGTCGATGAAGTGCTCGACGAAGTTGTTGGGCTCGGTGACGGCCAGCGAATTGAAGGTCGGCGGCATGAAGTCGTTCATGCCCTCGAAGCTGCGGCCCTGCAACAACTCGGTGAGACTGCGCTCGAGCGCCACCTCGAAGCTCGGATGGGCGCCGAAGGAGGCGAAGACCCCGCCAGTGCGCGGATTCATCAGGGTGACGCACATCACCGGATAATCACCGCCCAGCGAGGCATCCTTGACCAGCACCGGAAAGCCCTGCTTTTCCAGGGCCTCGACGCCTTCGAGGATCCGCGGATACTTCTCGAGCACCGCCCGCGGCACATCCGGCAGGGCGATCTCTTCCTCGATGATCTGACGCTTCACGGCTCGCTCGAAGATCTCCGACAGGCACTGCACCTTGGCCTCGGCCAGGGTGTTGCCGGCACTCATGCCATTGCTGAGGTAAAGGTTCTCGATGAGGTTCGAGGGGAAGTAGATCGCCTCGCCATCCGACTGGCGCACGAAGGGCAGCGCCACGATGCCGCGATCCGTCCTGCCGGAGTTGGTATCGATGAGATGGCTGCCGCGCAGCTCGCCATCCGGGTCGTAGAAGTCGCGACAATGCTCATCCAGGATGCCCGCCGGCAGTTCGTCATTGGGCCCGGGCTGGAACCACTTCTCGTCGGGATAATGCACGAACTCGCTGTGGGCGATGGCCTCGCCGAAGAACTGGTCGTTGTAGAAGAAGTTGCAGCTCAGCCGCTCGATGAACTCGCCCAGCGCCGAGGCCAGGGCGCTCTCCTTGGTGGAGCCCTTGCCGTTGGTGAAGCACATGTTGGAGTGGGCATCGCGGATGTGCAGAGACCACACATGAGGCACGATGTTGCGCCAGGAGGCGATCTCGATCTGCATGCCCAGCGACTCGAGCATGCGCGTCATGTTGGCGATGGTCTGCTCCAGCGGCAGGTCCTTGCCCTCGATCCAGGTGTTCGCGCCCTCCTCCGGCTCGGCCATCAGCAGCGCCTGGGCATCCTCGTCCAGGTTCTCGACGACCTCGATCTGGAAGTCCGGCACGTTCTGCACCACCCGCTTGACCGAGCAGCGCTCGATGGAACGCATGATGCCCTGGCGGTCCTTGTCGGAGATATCCTCCGGCAGCTCGACCTGGATCTTGAAGATCTGCTTGTAGCGGTTCTCCGGGTCGACGATGTTGTTCTGCGACAGCCGGATGTTCTCGGTGGGAATGTCCCGCGCGTTGCAGTAGACCTTGACGAAGTAGGCCGCGCACATCGCCGACGACGCCAGGAAGTAGTCGAAGGGGCCCGGCGCCGAGCCATCGCCCTTGTAGCGGATGGGCTGGTCGGAGATGACCGTGAAGTCATCGAACCTGGCCTCCAGCCGGAGGTTGTCGAGATAGTTGACCTTGATTTCCATGGACAAAGCACCGGATTGATGGATTCAGGCGGCCTGAGCGGCGTGGCCCGCCATTATCCAGCTTTTCAGGGGCTTCGTCTTGGGGTGGGCGAAAAACCGCCTGGTCCGACGGCATCAGGCCGATCGGCGACTATTCATCCACTACCATCTGGAAGCCACCATAAATTAGTCGGCTGCCATCGAATGGCATGGGATTGTTCAGCATGCGTGGATCTTCCTGAAGGGCCTTCATGCCGGCATCCCGGGATTCCCGCGAGGGCCATGTCACCCATGCAAAGACCACGGTTTCATCATCACGGCATTGCACCGCCAATGGAAAGGATGTCTTTTCTCCCGCCGGCACGTCATCCCCCCAACATTCGACCAGGCGAGTGGCACCATGCTCCTTGAACAGAGCGGCCGCTTCCATCGCATGCCGGATATAGGCTTCCCTGTTGTTGGTGGGTACCGCAGCCACAAAACCTTCTACATAATCCATGGTGGTTCTCCTGTTATCACATGGTGCTGCTCAGAAGGCACGACCTTGCCATCAGGAAGCTCCGTTCAGAGCCTGGTTGTCCTTGAAACACCCGGACTCGTTTCGCGCTGAATTACCGTTTCGAGCCTGCCTCACGCTTGTCAGAAGCGGTTCTGATCCACTGCGTCCAGCTCCGAGTAGAAGCTGTAGGTACTGCGACCCTGTTGTTTTGCTCGGTACATGGCGGTATCGGCGTTGATATAGAGCTGGCTCATGGAGTCGCCATCTTCCGGGTAGATCGCGATTCCCACCGAGCCCCCGATGTGAATTTCCTCGCCGTCTATATCGAAAGAGAACTCCAGCGAGGCCAGGATCTTTTGCACCACCCGGATGGCCGCCCTCGCATCGGAATCCGGCAGCAGGATGACAAACTCGTCGCCGCCCGGGCGGGAGAAGGTGTCCTGCTTGCGCAGCAGGGGCGAAACGCGTTCCGCGAACGCCTTCAACAGCTTGTCGCCGACCTGGTGTCCCCTGGCGTCATTGACGCTCTTGAAGCCATCCAGATCGAAGAACATCAAGGACAGATGCGCCTTGCGGCGACTGGCTGAGTTGATGGCCATCTCGGCGCGTTCTTCCAGCATGGTCCGATTGGGCAGGCTGGTCAGGGGATCATAGTAGGCCATCTGGTGGATCTGCTGCTGATCCTGCTTCAAGCGGCTCATGTCGCTGATGATGCCGATATAGTGGGTAAGCGTATTCTCGCTGTCGCGAACTTCGGAGATCGTCAACCACTGCGGGCAGACCTCACCATTCTTGCGCCGATTCCAGACCTCGCCCTGCCAGGACCCGTGGTTAAGTATGCTGTGCCACATTTTTTCGAAAAAGAAGTGGTCATGGCGCCCTGAAGCCATGATGCTGGGCCTGGCCCCTATGGCCTCTTGCTCACTATAGCCGGAGATGCGCATGAAGGCGTCATTGACGAGCACGATCTCCTCGGACGGCAGGGTCACGACGATACCTTCGCTCGTCTTCTCGAAGACCTCGGCGGCCAGATCGAGTTGACGCTGACTTTCGACCTGCCCGGTGATATCGATGTGGCTGCCCACGATCACTCGGTCGGCCTCGTCATCCAGATTGATGAAATGACCACGACAGAGTATCCAGCGCCAGTCACCATTCTGGTGTTTCATCCGAAAGCGCCCTTCGTACATCTGGCCGCTATCATCGATCAGGAAGTTCTGCAGATTTTCGATGGCCTTGTCATGATCATCGGGATGCAGCAGGTCACTCCATAGTTCTTCGATGCTGGCCCGGCCATCGGCGGGATAGTCGTCGGGATCGAAGCCCATCATGGCAATATACTCGGGACTGAAGCGGGCAATATCCCGGCTGGGCGTATACTCCCAGACCCCCGTATTGGTCGCCGCAATCAGGGACTGAAAACGATCGAGGCTCTTGCGCAGATCGCGCGTGCGCTCTTCCACCTGCTGCTCGAGCGTGTGACGGCGCCAGCGCAATTCGGTCACGCTCTTGACGAGATAGGCCAGCAGGCCAGAGACACCCAGGGCCATGCCCAGGCTCGACATCAGCCAGCCGGCGGGAAGCCACCCTGCGGCCGGCGCCATGGCAAGCGTCCAGGTGCTGCCGGCGATATCCATATCATGTTCGACAGGCTGTTCCAGAATAGAGCTGGTATTACGCAAAACCACCTGTCTCGAGGCGCCGTCCTCCTCTTCGGCCAGTACCTGAAACCGATAACCCTGCTGGCCGAGCGCCTGAAGGCCCGAATCCGACAGCAGCGACGTGAGTGACACCACCGCATCACTGTAGCCCCTGAGCGCCTGGTCACTCATCAAGGGGTGGCGTCCCACGAGGACCTGCGTGCCATCTTCCAGCGTCATCGGGCCCATCAGCTGCAAGCTGTCATCCACCGCGGCCGGGGCCGCTTGCGTCATGGATGCCGGCTCTTCCCAGCCCTCGTCGCTACCGTCGCGTTGCGCCGCATAGCGGTAGCGCGCCATGCCTTCCGGCGCGAGAGTCAGCACCGCCACGTTCGGGTGGCTTGCCTCCAGCTGAGACGCGACACGCTCGAAGCGTTTCTCCAGGTCGGGGGCGTCGAGCGGCAATGCCGCCAGACTGGAAGCCGCCCCCAGGGCATGAGTCAGCCGGACCTCCAACAATCGCGCCTGATGGACTGCCTGATAGGCAGCCTCCATCTTGCGCGCTTCCACCACTTCCCGCTGCTCATGGAATACCACGCCGACCGCTACCATCAAGCTGGCCACAAAGGTCAGCAGCCCCAGCCTGACGAACCGGCTTCGGGGGCGCAGTAGCGAAGAGTCCGACCCACCAAGGCTCGAGCCGCCCAGCTTTTTGGAGAAGTCTGAACTTCTGATGGATGAATCCATGTGGCGCGGCTCCATGGCCTCAGTGGCTACCCTGAAGCACCATCCTGATCTTCAAGGAACTATCATCTTTAACCATAATGTATCAGCTTGAGGGTTCAACCGCTCAGAATGACAGACCTCAGTCGAGGGCGATCAGTTCAACCTGGTTGAGGGGATGGAAGCGGCGTACAAGGATGATCCGACTCAATAACAAGCCCCGACGCAGCGGGGCTCGCTTATACTCGACAGCGGCGGAGTTACATTAACTATTGTGAACACACAACAACTCGGCGCAGGAATCTCGCCGCGCACTGCCCAGACACGTCAAGCCATGGGGTGCCGCAATGCGAAAAGACGCTCGAGGACGTCCGCAGTGGCTGGTGTCGTAAGCAGCAAAACGATAAGGCGGCTCCTACTAATCGGTTTTGACAAGTGACACGACATGACGCTCCAGGGCTGGAATACCGCCCCGGAACGCAGGAGCATACATGCAGTTTCAGTGCAGTCGCATCGTCCCGAGCAGTGCATTGCCCGGCCTGGACGTCTTCGCCGTATCGGAATCAAACAAGACCACCACCTCCGACTGATTCGGGTCGAAAGAGTAGAAAATGTCGTCTTCAATCCAGAGGATGTTTTTATCACTGAAGGCGAATTCCGTAATCGCTGGAATCCTGGAGGCCTGTGACAAGGAATGAGTCCCGCCGGCCGTGCCATCGGTAGCGATAATGTTGCGGCCCGAGGAGAGTCGGGTGACGAATGCTACGACATCTGCCGCCGCTAACCATCGCGGCAGGTTCGGCGACCAATCGACTTTTTCTCCACTGCGAAATTCGTGAATGATGTTGGTGTCACCGCTATCCGGATCGACGGAACGAATGACATTCGACGACTGTTTCCCCTTGAATGTAGTCGAATCCTTTACCGCGGTACCGGCGTACAAGAGTAATCCTCCGGCAGAGAGGCCTGTCTGGCGCAAGCGTCTAGACAAGTCCCCGATGTTCTGACTGGTTTCGGACAACTGATTCAGTTCTCCATCGGGCAGGATCTCGAATAAAGGGTTGCCGCGCTCCCGACCAAGCGGTGTCCCCAGCAAAGGTAAGATCAGTCGACTGCCGGCTCTGGTAGGCTCTCCCAGGAAGCTACGCACCTTCTCAGGATCACCCCCGGCTGCCTTGACAAGAGTATCAGTCGAGGCGAGAGTTCGCGTTCCCTCGGGTGTACCATCAGTGCTGTAGAGAACATCAGCCCCATTACTACGCGGGCGAGCCGTGACATACAACCGACCTTCAAATTCAATGAAGTTGGAAAAGGACGAATAAAAATCATCAGTCGGCAGTTTCAGCGTCCCTTCAGCGGTTCCATCACTACTCCATATATGATAATTGTTCTGTGCACTGCCGCTGGGAATGCTCACATCAGTGGCGGTAAACACAACGCGGTTTCCTATTCTCACCGCATGCTCGAGCTGTGGATTGGAGTCTCGGGTGCGCTCGTCACGATACACCCGGTCATTGATATCAAGCAGCATTCCGGTGCCATTCACGGTGCCATCCGTGGCGAATAATTCGACACCATATTCAGGATGTCTATCGATATAAATGACCCGATCCCCTACACTTATAGGCTGGGCTGGAAAGGAACCCCGGGCAGTGTTTTCGCCCAAGTTACTGAGCTCGTCACCAGCCGACAGATGAAAGACGCCGCCGGCAATCAGAATCCAACCATCACCCAGTGGGGCAGCATATCCGAGGGATCCGGCAAAGCTATCTTCAGTCGTGAAACGGCTAAGGTCACCGGCATGTGTCATGGCTACTACAGCACGGGCGTTTTCATTGTGGCCAGCACGGAAGAAGTAGCGGTTACCCGCATCGACAAGAAAATCATCGCTGGAAGATGCCGACTTTTTTCTATCCAGCGTGGTCAGCGTCGCAACCGTTTGATCCGAGCCATCGGAAAGCTGGGTAACCAACCCATTATCACTCCAGCGGCGTAAAAGAAAATACGTCCCCTTCTTCGATGGCCAGCCTGACGCCTCTTGCCAACTCATTGGCTCGGTGATGCTACCTTGTTCAGGCGGTGAAATAACGCCGGCAATGGTCCTGGCCGTGCTGGACTCGCAATGCTCCTCAGCCATGGGGGCAAAGCTGTCACGAAAGACTCCGGCAAAATCGACCTCTACCGGCTTCAATGCGCCGTTACTTCCCTGAAACTTCAGGGTGGTCGACTCCATAAAATAGCTCATGAAGTCAATCGCGCCGAACGACGTGAAATAGGCCTCAAAATCGTCAACATAGGCCATCTGCGTTCGTGCGACGACTTCGCCATTCTTGATGGATTCAAGATTCAACCGAGGGGAGATTTTGTCCGCAGGATTCTGGTGCACCAGAATCGCGACACTATCATTTGCGCGCATTCCCACCAGAAGATTTCGCTGTGCTGACAATACAGCATCATCAATATCGGGCTTGACACATGCTAATGACAGAATCTCAGCACCTTCATCCATGGCAGCTAGCCTGGAAAAAGGGGAATTTTCCGAGGACGTCACACTCCATGATACTTCTTTTGCACTGACACCCACTGAGACGCTGACGCAGATAGCGGAAACCAGGAAGGCTTTATCAAAGCGCATGATGTTCTCCAGTGAGATACAACCAGGCTGGGTCGCCCCGCTTTCACGGGCAGATAATTTTTATCAAGCTTGAAAAATATCACACAGAACCACTGAATTATCATCCTGTTTTAGTAGTTTTTCACGAGCCGGATCGCGATTTCATACTTGTTCCTTAACAACCAACACTAGCCAGTGAGAAAATCGCTTAACTGACACCATAAGCGATGTTAAGAAACTCCACCCAGACATTCTTAGACCACCTGACCTACCGGTATTAACAACCGCTATCTTGACGCGTCAGTACCTGACACCGGTTCTACAAATACCATGCGAGAATGGGCGGGGTTCAGAGCGCCCCGCCCGGTGGGAGTCGATGATTTATTGCTGCAGACAGTCGCTGGGATGCTGAACGTTTCCGTCGCCGAGCCGCGTCAGACCATGCGGAGCGGCGATACGGAAGAAACGCTCGACCACCTCACATGGCGCCGGCCTGGTGGCGAGTGACACCGCCACGAACAGCGGCAGGTTGATCATCAGGCCCCAGAAGCCGGCGTGAATGCCCAATGGGTGCTTCCACAGCGTGGTAAAGGCCACCGTGACCAGAAATCCCGCCACGATGCCCGCCAGCACGCCCAGCATGGAGGCGCGCGGCCACAGGAACATGCCGATGAAGGCTGGCATCACCTGGGTGGCGAAGCCCAGCCCGACCAGCAGGATCATCACCAGGCTTCCCGGCTCGGCGATCGCCAGCGGAGCGATAACCAGCGCCATTAGCGGCAGGATCATCCAGCGCGCCAGCTTTCCGGTGAAGGCGTCGGAGAGGCCAAACAGCGGCTGCAGCACGTCCCGGCTCCAGGAGAGCGCCACCGAGTGGATAAACGGTTCGCTGGAGGACATCGAAGCGGCCAGGGTGCCGGCGCCGAGCAGCCCGACCAGCACGACCGGCAGATGCTGCATGGCGTACTCCAGCACCACGGTGTCGGCGCGGGCCAGGTCGGGCAGCGCGAAGATGCCGATGAAGCCCACCACTACCATCGGCAGGATCACCACGTAGTAGGTCGGCAGCCAGGTGGCACTGCGCCGGATGGTGCGCGCCGAGGAGGCGCTCATCCACTGGGTCCACACCGGCGGCATGAAGGAGAACATCGAGACGATGACGGAAGTCGTCCAGAAGCTGAAACTCATGTCACCGCCGGCGCCGGGCAGGGTCAGGAACTCGCCATGCTCGGCCTGGAGTCGCGTGAACAATGCACCGACATCGAGCCCGTCGGTGGCACTATGCAGTGACCAGAGGCCCACGGCCCAGGCCACCACCAGCATCAACACGCCCTGGAAGGCGTTGGTCCGGCCGATGGCGCGTTGGCCACTGACGAACAGGTAGACGGCGATGCAGGCCAGCACCAGCGGCACGCCCAGCCATACCGGAATCGCCCCGCCGCTCATCACGTTGAGGATGTAGGCGGCGCCGATGGTCTGCAGCACAGCGTAGGCGATCGAGCCGATCGACATGACCAGGGCGGCGAGTGCACCGAGCAATGGGCTCTGGTAGCGATCGGTGATGGCGCTGGCCTGGGTCACATGGCCGAAGCGCTCGCCGAACTGCCACACCTTGGGGCCGACGTACCAGGCCACCAGCGCCAGGTAGGCGAGATAGACGGCTACATAGAATACCGGCACGCCCTTCGAGTAGGCCCAGCCCGGCGCGCCCATGAAGGTGTAGGCGCTGACGCTGCCGGCGGCGATCAGCAGGTAGAGCGTTACCGGGCCCATGCTGCGCCCGGCCAGGCCCCACTCCTCGAGGCTGTTCATGCGCCGCCCGCCCCGCGCGCGCAGGCCGATGAACATGGCAATGGCGACATAGACCAGGGTGATGAGCAGCGGCCAGGGGCTAGTCATGATCCCCCTCCTCGCGTTCGCCCTGCTGACGATCGAGGACACGATTGGCGATCAGCATGACGGCGAAGCAGGCGAAGATCACCACATAGCTCCACACCACCAGCAGCGGCAGGCCCAACACCAGCACGGCGCGGTTCACCCAGCCGATGACCGGCCAGATGCCGGCCGCCACCACGGCGACGAAGGCGATCAACAGCCCCCAGCCGGCACGGCTGGTGGGCAAAACAACAAGACGGGACACGCCAAACCCTCCCGGGATCAACAGGCCCGGATATCTGAATTCGATCGATGGCGGACCACCACGTCGACACAACGCAATGTCCACCAGTGCATCGATCAGTCCCGGGGCTGCAGATCGCGCTGCATGATGGTCACTACCTCGCCACGGTACTCACGTTCCTCGACGTCCTGCCAGCCCAGCCGACGGTAGAGTGACTGCTGGTCCGGCGTATAGAGATAGCAACGACCAACGCCGTGGGCCTCGGCCTCCTCTTCGACGCGACGCACCAGCCGCGAGGCGATGCCATGGCCGCGCCACTCGGGCAATACAAAGACCGAGGCCAGCCAGGGCGTCAGGTCGCGCCGATCACTCATGTCGTCGACGACCAGGCTCGCCATGCCCACCGGCCGCTCACCACTCATGGCAGCAAACACCGAGGGCACACCGGCCGGGCCGCAGTCGGCACGCAACTGCTCGATGGTGGCGGCGAGATCGCGACCGGGGTTCAGGTGGCCCCATGCGACATGGGTCCAGCCTGCCAGGCTGGCGACATGAGGCGAATGGGCATCGAGACGGACGAGAGGCAGGTGGAAAATGATGATCCCTCCGTCAACCGAGGATGAAGAACACGCAGGCCGCGGTGAGCGCGCCCATGGTGCCGTTGAAGACGCGCCATGAGCGCGGCCCCTTGAGCCAGCGGCCGATGGCCATGCCGAAGCCGGCCCACAGGGATATGCAGGGCAGCGCCACCAGTTCGGCGAAGCCGGCCAGCAGGAAGGCATTGACGACGGTATTACCTCCTTCCGGCAGGAAACTCGCCATCAGCGTCAGCCCCATCACCCAGGCCTTGGGGTTGGCGAATTGAAAGGCCGCCGCCTGCCAGAAGTCGAGAGGACGCCCCTCGGCATCGCCGAACTCGGGCGGCGGCGCGGTGGCGATCTTCCAGGCCAGGTACAGCAGATAGAGGCTGCCGACCACCTGCAGCGATGTCTGCACCAGCGGATAACGCTCGAAGACGATACCCAGCCCCAGAGCAATCGCCGCAAAGAGCACGAAGCATCCTCCCATAATGCCCAGCAGATGCGGCAGGGTTCGCCGGAAGCCGTAGTTGGCGCCGGAGGCGGTCAACATCACATTGTTGGGTCCGGGCGTGATGGTCATCGAGATCATGAACAGGGTCACGGGCCCCAAGTATGCCAGCGAGCTCATAAAATTGCACCCATACAATATTGGAGAATTGCGATTGCACTAGCCGTATTCTTGAGCATAATGAGTACAAAATTGGCGTCAAAGGTTTTATTGTCACCATGACAATCTGGACACCCCGACTCGGCGACAAGGGGCCACGCTATCGGCGCATCGCCGAGGCCATGGCCGAGGCCATCACCCGTGGTGAACTGGCACCCGGCGAACGCCTGCCCCCGCAACGGCGCCTGGCCGATCAGCTCGGCGTGACCATCGGTACTGTCACCCGCGCCTATGCCGAGGCTCAACACCAGGGCTGGGTCGAGTCCCGTGTCGGCAGTGGCACCTATGTCTGCCCACCGCGGCATGCCAGGACTTCGTTTCGTGCTACCCGAACGGTGGATGAGGGCGTCATCGACATGAGCATGAGCTTTCCGCCGCCTCATCCACTGCGGGCCCAGGGATTGCAGCATGCCCTGGAGCGGATCACCGCCTGCCCCGAGGCGATACAGGCGGCCACCGAATACCAGCACGAAGCCGGCAATGCATCTCAGCGGGCCAGGATGGCGGCCTGGCAGGGGCGTCTCGGACTGCCCGCGGACCCGCAGCGACTGTTGATCACCCAGGGTGGCCAGCACGGCATTCATCTGGCCCTGCGTACCCTGGTGCAACCCGGCGAACTGGTGGCCGCCGAGGCCCTGACCTATCCGGGGTTCGTCTGCGCCGCCCAGCAGGCGCATTTACGGCAACTGGCCATCCCAATGGATGCCGATGGCATGGACACCGAGGCACTCGCCCGCTTGTGCGCGCGGCAGCCACCGCGGCTGCTCTACTGCATGCCGGATCTCAACAATCCCACCGGGGCGCAACTGTCCGAGGAGCGCCGCCGACGTCTGGGCGAGCTGGCCCGCGAGCACGATTTCTGGCTCGTCGAGGATGCCGTCCAGTACCTGCCCGAAAGCGAGCGCGGGACTCCGCTGGTGGACCTGGCACCCGAGCGCACCCTCCACATCTTCAGCACCTCCAAGGTGCTGGCCGGGGGACTGCGCATCGGCACGCTCAGCGTACCGCAAGCATTGCAGGAACGCCTCTGCGCGGCCCTGCGCTCCCAAAGCTGGATGGTGCCGCCCCTGATGGCGGAAGCGAGCTGCCAGTGGGTGGAGGATCCGGCCAGCCAGTCCCTGCTGCGATGGCAAGTCGACGAGCTGGCCGAGCGCCGGCAGCTGGCACTCGAGCGGCTGGCGGCGCAGGCTCCACAATGCCGCCAAGGCTCGTCACTGGTCTGGTTGCCGCTGCCGGCCGGGCAACGCAGCGGCCGGGTCCAGGCCATGCTGGCGGAACGCGGGGTGCGCGTCTCGACGCCGGAGCCCTTCTGCACGGGCAGCGAACCGGCCCCCCAGGCGCTGCGCCTGTGCCTGGGTCCACCGGCCAGTCGGGAGAGCCTGACACGTGGCCTGGACCTCATTGCCGAGACGCTGGCAACACCGCCCAGCGATACCTGGCACACCATGTAGGTCATGCCCCGACTCACCCTGTTTCAACGCCTGTGCGCAATGCGCGAAGACATGCCACCAGCCCCAGCATGCCGGACCTGTGACGGACCGGCCGGTACTCCGCACGGCCGCCTTCACCGGCCCGATGAAGGCCGCACGCGACTTGCTCCGGCCAAACTTTCCCCCTACACATGAGGGAGGTATCCCGGTTCGTGAAGTGACGCACGCCAGCCGGGACGCATCGACCACGTACGATCAGGGATGACGCCCAGTGGCAGCCGACAAGGATCAGCCGACCTCAACGACAACCGGACAGGATATCCCCTACAGCTCTCCCGCCTCCGACGCACACTCCCCCAATGGTGCCCGGGGCATGCTGCGTTTTCTGGGGCTGGTGTTGCTGGGCGCCGTTATCGGTGGCCTGGCGGCGCTGGCCGCGGTGGGCTTTGTCAGTGCGGTTATCTGGCTCAATGACCTGCTGCTGATCTCCCCCCGCGGCCGCATGATGTTCGCCCATCCCGAGGCGCTGGCCCTGGCCACGGTCGCCGTGCCGGCCCTGGGCGGCCTGGTGGTGGGACAGCTGCATCGCGCCATTCGTGAGCGCCGCCCCCACACACCGGCCGACCTGATTGCCGCGGTACAGACGCGGCGCGGTCGTCTGCCGCCGCGGGCCGGTCTGCTGTCGGCGCTGTCGGGGCTGGTCTCGCTGGGCTCCGGTGCCTCGGTGGGGCAATACGGCCCCCTGGTGCACATGGGCGCCAGCCTCGGGTCGCTGGCCGCCAGGCTGCTGCGCATGGGACGCTCCGACGACAATGTCACCATTGCCTGCGGTGTCGCAGCCGCCATTGCCACGGCCTTCCACGCGCCCCTGGCCGGCATCGTCTTCGCCCATGAAGTGGTGCTGCGTCACTACGCGCTGCGCGCCTTCGCGCCCGTCGCCGCAGCCGCCATCGTCGGCCATGTGATTGCCACCAACGTGCTCTCCCAGGGGGCCCTCTTCCATGTCACCGACACCGCCGTCCCGCGGCCCTGGGAGTTCGCCGCCTTCATCGTCATCGGCGGCCTCGGGGCGCTGGTAGCCGGCGGCTACATGCATGCCATCCTGGCCGTGGGTCGCTGGGCGGCGAAGCTGCCTGTGGTGCCCTCGCTGCGCCCGGCGATCGCCGGGGCGGCTCTGGGGCTCGTCGCGCTCTGGGTCCCGGACATCCTCGGCATGGGACAGGAAACCCTGCGCTTCGCCACCATTCAGGGCGCCTTCAGCAGCCTCGACCTGGTCATCGTGCTGGTGCTCAAGCTGGCGGCCACCGCCATGTGCATCGGCATGGGGTTCGGCGGCGGCGTATTCAGCCCAGCACTGGTGATCGGCACACTGTTCGGCGCCCTCTGCGGCACCCTGGTCACCCAGCTGGGCATGGCCGGCGAGACCTTCGTGTTCTATGCGGTCTGCGGCATGGTGGCGGTCACCGCACCGGTGATCGGTGCGCCCTTGACCACCCTGCTGATCGTCTTCGAGCTGACCGGCAGCTATGTGCTGACCACGGCGGCCCTGGCCAGCGTCACCCTGGCGAGCCCCATCGCGGCTCAACTCTTCGGTCGCTCGCTGTTCGACATTCAACTCGCCCGACGCGGGCTCGACCTGTCTGCCGGGCGCGGCCGGGCGCTGTTGCAGAATGCCCGCCTCAAGAGCCTGGTCAGCCAGGAATGCGTGATCCTGAACCCGAACGACAGCGTGCAGGAAGCGGTCACCCGACTCGGCGAAGGCGGGCATGGCGAAGCCTACCTGGTGGACGACAGGCAGCGCTATCGCGGCAGCGTTACCCTGGCCGATCTCGAGGTCATGCGCGGCAAGGGACACGGCCACCACCGGGTCAGGAGCTGTCAGCGTACCCCGCGCCCGGTGCTCAGCCCCGAGGCGTCGGTCTGGGATGCCATGCACCATGTCCAGGATGTAACCGGCGAGGCCATCGCGGTCGTTGATGACAAGGCGGGCGATGCTTTCCTCGGCGTGGTATACGAGTCGAGCATTGCCCGCGCCTACCTGAAACACAGTGAAGATCTGCGACGGGAGGAGCATGGTACGGGCTGAGCGACAGGCCGGCGCAAGCTGGCGTAACACGGCATGCGGGCTGTTGCTCGCCGCGCTCACCGGGATGTCGCCGCTGGCCGCAGGCGAGGAGACGGCCGCAGCGCAGGGTGAGGCGACACTGGATGTCCTGACCTGGGGCGGCGCCTATGAACGCGCCCAGCGCCGCGCACTGTTCGAGCCGTTCACCCGAGAAACGGGCATTGAAGTGCGCGTGCATCGCTACAATGGCGGCCTGACAGAGCTGCGCGAGGCCATCGACGCCGGCCGCACGCCCTGGGACCTGATCGACATGAGCCGCAGCGAGGCCAAGACCGCATGCGCCGACAACCTGCTGGAGCCCCTGTCGGCGGACATTCTCTCGCCCTCGCCCCAGGGCCGCCCGGCCCAGCGCGACTTCATCACCGGCGCCCTCAACCGCTGTTCCATCACGCATTCGGTGTTCGCCACCGTGGTGGCGTACCGTCGGGATGCGTTTCCCGGGCAGCGCCCCACCGAGATCTCCGACCTCTTCGATCAACAGAACTTTCCGGGGCCGCGGGCCCTGCAGCGCGGCCCCGCGGTCAACCTGGAGTGGGCGCTGCTGTCCTATGGCGTTCCCGAGGAGGAAATCTATCGTCTCCTGAGCACGCGACGCGGACTATCACTCGCCTTCAAGCGCCTCGACGACCTCGATAACCTGCACTGGTGGGAAGCCGGCGATACCCCGGTGAAACTGCTCGCCGAGGACAAGGTCGTCATGGCCTCCGGCTTCAATGGCCGCTTTTTCGATGCCATGGTCAACCAGGACCTGCCCATCGAGATCCTCTGGGATGGGCAGGTTCAGGAGCACGAAGTCTGGACCGTGCCGCGGGGTGCCGAACAGTCACAACAGGCGCGGGAGTTCATCGACTTCGCCACCTCGGCCGAGCGCCAGACGGCGCTGGCCGAGCTCATTCCCTATGGCCCCTCGCGCCGCTCGGCCACCCTCCAGGTCGCCAACCACCCGGACACGGGCGTCGACATGCGGCTGCACATTCCCACTCACCCCTTGAACGCCGAACATGCGTTGACCAAGGATGACGAGTGGTACGCCCGCAGCCATGAACGTATCAACGACTACTTCGAGGACGCCCTGCTTGAGGAAGATAGCGCCAGCCAGAGCCCCTGAACCGGTGTTGTGCGGTTCGTCCATGGGGTAGGCTGAGCGTCGTATTCACCATCAGGACACACGACATGTGGCACCAGCAGGAACTGCGACTGGCCCCTCGTTCCCGAGGCTTTCATCTGATCAGCGACGAGGTCAGCGAGGCGTTGCCGCGCCTGGGCGAACTGCGGGTGGGCCTGCTGCATCTACAGTTGCTGCACACCTCGGCCTCGCTGACCCTCAACGAGAACGCCGACCCGGATGTGTGTCATGACCTGGATGCCTTCCTGCGTGACCGCATTCCCGGTGACCTGCCCTACTTTCGGCACACCATGGAAGGGCCGGATGACATGCCGGCTCATATCGCCGCCAGCCTTCTGGGCACCCAGCTGACACTGGCGGTGCGGCATGGCCGGCTGGCGCTGGGCACCTGGCAGGGCATCTGGCTGGGCGAGCATCGCGATCAGGGAGGCGCTCGGCGGCTGATCGCGACGCTCAACGGGGAATGAAGCACCGGGCTCAGTCATCCCAGCTGGTGGTTTCCCAGGTGATGCCATCACCGGCTGTGGTATCCCAGGTCAGGACGGCATTGGGATGCGTATTGCCGGAACCGGAGTCATTGCTGTCCTGAGTGTTCTCGATGGTGCCGCCGCCATCGCCGTTGACGGAGCAGCCCCAGCCTACGTCCGCACAGGGATCATCCCGGCCTTCGGAGAGGTTCATGGACACGCTGAGCTTGGCGGCACTCAGTTCCGAAATGGCCGCGCTATGCTCGGCGCGTTCGGTGTAATCCTGATACTGCGGTACCGCCACGGCGGCGAGAATGCCGATGATAGCCACCACGATCAGCAGCTCGATCAGGGTAAACCCGGCCTGCTGCCGCGGGCTGCCCCGCGTGGTTGATAATGCGCCCGCCCGCCTGCCCGGCGGGAGTTCCAGCGCCTTGCAACCTGCCAACTGAAGCCGTGCGACATGGCCGGCATCCTCCCCCGTGAGCACTGACGTGTTCCTGATTGTGATTGTCATTCTCTGCATGGTGCACCTCTCCGTGTGGCGTGCCCTGACCTGAAACTAGGCAGTGCCTTCAGACGCTCACAAGGCCGATTCCCCGACACCGAGCCGACGAGATTTCCCGGGCTGGCGTGGGTAAAGTCGTCGCCAGTGCTCAGCAAAAGACTCAGGGCCGGCGATGGCCCGCGTGACTAGACTCCGCCATGAACCCATGGATAGGGACAGACGCATGGCGCATGATGCATCCCCCGGGGACGACGGGCCTGATCACGACCGCTCGCGGCTGAGTGGCCTGGCGTGCCACCTGGTCGACGACGGCCTGCTGGACCTCGAGACGGCCCGTCAGCTCGAGCAACAGGCCCGCCAGGCGGGCCGCTCGCTGCTCAGCCATGTCGTCGACGTCGCCGCCGTCACGCCCCGTCAGGCCGTGGAGGCAGCCGGCCGGGCCTATGACCTGCCGGTGACCGATCTGAACGATACGGATGTCATGACCCTGCCCGCCCTCGATGATCATTCCGTCGAACTTCTGCGTCGGCTGGAAGCCCTGCCGCTGTACCGCGATGACAAGCGACTGGGGGTGGCCATCGGCCATCCGGGGCTGCTGGCCGAACTCGATGAACTGAGATTCGCTACCGGCCTCGCCATCGAGGGCGTGCTCGCCTCCGGGGATCAGCTGCGGACCTGCCTGCACCGCTATCTGGCGGCACGCCGCGACACGCCGTCGGCCATGGCACGCATTGCCTCATCCCCGGCCGAGTACGCTACCGAGGACGCATCTGACGCCGCCGATGCCACCGAGACGGACGGGCCGCTGGTGGCCTTCGTCGACAGCATCCTGCAGGACGCCATCAAGCAGGGCGCCTCGGATATTCACTTCGAACCCTATGCGGACCAGCTGCGCATTCGCCTGCGCATCGACGGCCGGCTGCACGATCAGGCCCATCCGCCCTGCGCGCTGCGGGCCCGGCTGGCGGCGCGACTCAAGGTCATGGCCCGGCTGGATATCTCGGAGCGCCGCTTGCCGCAGGATGGCGCCATCAAGTGGCGCCCCCGGCATGGGGATGCCGTGGACTTCCGCGTCAACACCCTGCCAACCGTGCATGGCGAGAAGGTGGTGCTGCGCCTGCTCGACCCGGCGACCGCCCTCTGGGACCTGGACCAGCTGGGGCTCAATGCGGCGCAACAGGCGCTCTATGCTCAGGCGCTGGACAACCCTCAGGGCATGATTCTGGTGACCGGCCCCACCGGCAGCGGCAAGACGGTCACGCTGTACACCGGCCTGCGCCAGCTCAACGAGATCAGCCGCAACATCTGTACCGCCGAGGACCCGGTGGAGATCAAACTGGAAGGCATCAACCAGGTCAATGTGCTGCCGCGCATCGGGCTGGACTTCGCCAGCACGCTGCGCGCCTTCCTGCGTCAGGATCCGGATGTGGTGATGGTCGGCGAGATCCGCGACCGCGAAACCGCGGAGATCGCCGTCAAGGCCGCACAGACCGGCCACCTGGTGCTGTCCACCCTGCACACCAACTCGGCGGCGCAGACCCTGGCCCGGCTGGCCGACATGGGCATTGCGCCCTTCAATGTGGCCAGTTCGGTCAGCCTGATCATCGCGCAGCGCCTCGCTCGTCGCCTGTGCGACCACTGCAAGCGGGCAGTCCGTCCGGACGCCGCCAGCCTGGAGGCGATGGGCCCCGATATCGACCCGCAGCAGGCGCCGACCCTCCATGAGCCGGTCGGTTGCCATGAGTGCATCCAGGGCTTCCGGGGGCGCATCGGGCTGTATGAGGTGGTGCCCATCGACGCCGCCATGCGTGAACGCATTCTGCGCCGCGGCAAGGCCTCGGATCTCGAGCAGCAGGCTCGTGACAGCGGCTACCCGAGCCTGCGCCAGAACGGCATCGACAAGGTCCTGCAGGGGTTGACCAGTCTCGCCGAAGTCCACCGCGTCACCGGCCACAACTGACGGCCCGTTGCGCTATGCCATATCCCCGACGGAGGTCACATGGCCAGAGCACAGCCCGGATCCGAGGCCAGCAGACCGCGACGCTGGCAATGGAGCGGCCTTGACCGGCATGGCAAGCGCGTGCGTGGCGAAAGCTTCGCCGTGCGACGCGACGACGTCGTCCAGCAGCTGGCCGAGCAACGCATCCTGGTGCGGCGTATCCAGCCAGGCCGACGCCTGACAGCAGGGTCGGGGCGCATCAAGAGCCGCGACATCACCCTTCTGGCGCGTCAGATGGCGACCCTGCTGCGCGCCGGCGTGCCTGTCCTCCAGGGCTTCAACGTCATTGCGGAGGGCGTCGACAAGCCGGCCATGCGACTTCTGGTCCAGTCCCTGAGCAAGGCCGTGTCCCAGGGCGCCAGCGTTGCCGAGGCCCTGCGGCAGCATCCACGGCACTTCGGCGGGCTCTTCGTGCACCTGGTGGCGGCGGGCGAACAGTCCGGCACACTGGAACGCATGCTGGAACGCATCGCCCTCCACAAGGAGAAAGCGGAGCGGCTCCAGGCCAGGGTGCGCAAGGCGCTATGGTACCCCGCCGTGGTTTTGATCACCGGTGTCGCTGTGGCCGCCCTGCTGCTGGTCAAGGTCGTGCCGCGCTTCGAGACGCTGTTCCACGATTTCGGGGCCGAACTGCCGGCCCTGACCCGGCTGGCATTGCGCCTGTCCGAGGCGGCACAGGCATACTGGCTGTGGGGCGTGCTGCTGGGGCTTGGCCTGCCGCTGCTGGCGTACTGGGGCCAGCAACGCTCGCACCGCCTGGCCTTGCGACTCCAGGGCCTGGCCCTGCGCCTGCCGGTGCTGGGAGAGATGCTGCGTGCCTCCTGCGTGGCGAGATTCTGCCGTACCCTGGCGACCACCACCGGGGCCGGTGTGCCGCTGGTGGAAGGCCTGAAGAGTGCGGCGGGCGCCAGCGGCAACCGGGTCTTCGAACAGGCGGTGGAGCAGGTCCGTCACGACGTCCTGGACGGCCAGTCGCTGGAGCTGTCGATGCGGCGTGCGGGGCGCTTCCCGGCCATGGCCCTGCAGATGGTGGCCATCGGTGAGGCCTCCGGCACGCTCGACCAGATGCTGGAACGGGTGGCCGAACACCACGAGAGCGAAGTCGACGAGCGGGTCGATGTCCTGACCTCGCTGCTCGAGCCGCTGGTCATCGTCATCCTGGGGGTGATGGTCGGTGGCCTGGTCGTGGCCATGTATCTGCCGATTTTCGCGCTCGGCGGTGCTCTATAGCGCCGCTCTCAATGCAACCAGACCGGCGTTCCGGGCACGGCATGACGAAAGACGGCCAGCAGATCGGGGTCACGCAGTCGCACACAGCCGTGGGACGCCGGCACGCCCATGGGCTGGTCACTCGGCGTGCCGTGCAGGTAGATATAACGCCGCTGGGAATCGACCCGGCCACCCCGGTTGCGGCCCGGCTCCAGTCCGCACAGCCAGAGGATGCGGGTCAGGATCCAGTCACGCTCGGGATGCGCGGCGGCCAGCTGCTCATCGAACACCTCGCCGGTCGGGCGTCGCCCCCGATAGACCGTCCCGCACGGATTGCCCTCCCCGATGGCCGCACGGACATAGTGCCAGCCCAAGGGGGTGGCACCACTGCCATCGAGCTCTCCGGTGCCGGCGGCCCCGGTGGACACCGCGCAGGACCAGAGCGCCTCTCTGCCCTGGTGGAGGGTCAGCTGCTGGGCGTCAACATCGATCTCCACCCAGGCCTCGGCCTCGGGCGGCAGTGACGGCAGGCGCGGGGTTCGCATCAGCCGGCCTCCTGAGCCGGCAGTTCCGGCAATGGCGCCTGCATGGCCGAGACCACGACGGGACGCAGCCGCCGTATCAGGTCGCGCACCGAGACATGTTCCTGATAGTCCTGCTCGGCGATATCGCGCAACGCATCGAGCCCGGAAAGCGTGAAGATCACCGTGCCCAGCACGAAGTGCAGGCGCCAGAAACGCTCGGCATCCGGCAGCTCGGGCGTGGCACGCCTGACCAGTTCCGTGAAGCGGCGGAAGACACTGCCGTATTCTTCCTGGATATAGCGACGCAGATGGCCCTGAGCCTGGCTGTACGCCAGCCCCAGGAGCCGCATGAAGACCTTCAGACTGTTTCGCTCGGCCGGCACCTCGAGCACGGTACGGGCCATGGTCTCGAGGAGCTCCTCGAGCGGAATGATGCTGTCATCGTGGCGATGCTGCGCTTCGAGTTCATCCAGGGCGGCATGAAAGCGCAGCGTGAAGGGATCCAGATAGCGGGCGAAGACCGCCTGGATCAACGACTTCTTGGAGCCGAAGTGATAGTTGACGGCAGCCAGATTGACCTTGGCCTTGCTGGTGATATGGCGTAGCGAGGTCTCGGCGAACCCTCGCTCGGCGAACAGCACCTCGGCGGTATCCAGGATGCGCGTGACGGTGTCCGGTTGGGCCATGAGTCGAGTCCGGGTTGGAAACAATTGTTTGAATTGTCTGCAGTGTACGTCATGCATCACAGTGGCTCAATTCAGCCTTCTGTCAACTGTTTGAAACATCACGTTTTGCCCGTCAATCGCGGCACACTTTTACTGGATGGATAATCATGCTGTATACTTGACCACTAGGAGGAGACACTGAACCACTCGGCCAGCTGCCCGCACAGACGCCGGCACAGTGTTTCCCGACAGCCATGATCGGCACCATACCCAGGTCCATGAACCGGAGGTCGCATGACTCGCTCCCTCACGCCTCGCCAGCAGAATGTCTTCGACTTCATCGTCAAGACCATGAATGAACTGGGCTATCCGCCGACAAGGGCCGAAATCTCGCGAGCCCTGGGGTTTCGCTCGCCGAATGCCGCCGAGGAGCACCTGCGTGCCCTCGAGCGCAAGGGCGTGATCCGTGTGATTCGCGGCACTTCCCGGGGCATCCGGCTACCGGCACAGGAAGCCGCCCCCCTCACGGCCGAGTCCTCGAACGAAGCCGAGAGCTCCCAGGGGCTGCCGATCATCGGTGAAGTGGCCGCCGGCAGCCCCGTCCTGGCCACCGAGCACATCGACCGCTACTGCCCCCTGCCCGCCGAGTTCTTCACGCCGCGGGCCGATTACCTGCTTCGGGTACGCGGCTTGTCCATGCAGGACATCGGCATCCTCGAGGGGGATCTCCTGGCGGTCCATCGCACCGACCGCATCCGCGATGGGCAGATCGTGGTGGCCCGCCTCGAGGATGAGGTCACGGTCAAGCGCTTCCACCGTCAGGGCCATCATGTCACGCTGGAAGCCGAGAATGCCGATTTCGCCCCCATCGAAGTCGATCTGCGCCATCAGGAACTGGAGATCGAGGGCATCGGCGTGGGAGTGATCCGTGGCGGCAATGGCCAGGCACTGAACTGATGCCCCCGGATTGAACCGCATCCGCCCGTATCGTTCCGGGCCCAGCGCATGAAGGGGTAAGGCGGCCTTGCGCAAGATTCTGCATGCCGACTGCGACTGTTTCTATGCGGCCGTCGAAATGCGCGACGACCCCGCGCTGCGCGACATTCCGCTGGCGATCGGTGGTTCGCGCGAGCGGCGCGGGGTGATTGCCACCTGCAATTACCCGGCCCGCACCTATGGCATTCACTCGGCCATGCCCACCGCTCGCGCCTTGAAACTCTGCCCGGACCTGACCCTGATGCCCGGCAATTTCGACAAGTATCGCGCGGTCTCGCGGGATATCCAGGCCATCTTTCACGAGCTGACTCCCCTGGTCGAGCCCCTCTCCCTGGATGAAGCCTATCTGGATGTCAGCGCCGTCGAGGCCTTCCAGGGCAGCGCCACCTGGATGGCCCAGTGGCTCAAGCAGGAGTGCATGGCACGCACCGGCATTACCGTCTCGGTCGGCGCCGCCCCCTCGAAGTTCCTGGCCAAGATTGCCAGTGACTGGGAAAAGCCCGATGGCCTCACCGTCATTGCCCCCGACAGGGTCGATGACTTCATCGCGCGCCTGCCGGTCAACAAGCTGCATGGTGTCGGGCCCGCCACGGCGGCGCGACTGGACGCCCTGGGGATCGCGACCTGCACCGACCTGCGCCAGCAGCCCTTCGAGAAACTGCTCGACGAATTCGGCAAGTTCGGCAGGCGGCTGTTCGAACTGTCGCGGGGCATCGACGAGCGACCGGTACGCACCGAGCGCGAACGCAAGTCGATCAGTGTCGAGACCACCTTCGGCCAGGACCTGCCCGACCTGGACAGCGCCCACCAGGCACTCCTGCCATTATGCGAGCGACTGACCCAGCGCATCGACGGCCATGGCCAACCCCCGTTGTCGGGCATTTTCGTCAAGGTGCGCTTCGATGATTTCAGCATCACCACCATGGAGAGTCGTGGCATGGCGGTGACGCCGGAGAGCTTCGCGCAACTGCTCGAACAGGCCTGGGCACGGGCGCACCGCCCCGTGCGCCTGCTGGGTGTCGGCGCCCGTTTGGTCCCCGAACAGGCGCGCCAGCAATTGCCGCTGCCTCTCTAGAGAAGCGGTGCTCAGGCAAAGACAACCGTCTTGTTGCCATGCATCAGGACCCGGTCCTCGAGATGCCAGCGCACGCCGCGGGCCAGCACAGCCTTTTCCACGTCACGCCCGAAGCGCACCAGGTCCGAGGGTGTGTGACAGTGACTGACGCGATGTACCCCCTGCTCGATGATCGGTCCGGCATCCAGCTCCTCGGTGACATAATGGCAGGTCGCACCGATCAGCTTGACGCCGCGCTCATGGGCCTGGTGGTAAGGCTTGGCGCCGGCAAAGGACGGCAGGAAACTATGGTGGATGTTGATCACCCGGCCGGCATAGCGTTGGCAGATGGCCGGCGGCAGGATCTGCATGTAACGGGCCAGCACCACGCAGTCAGCCTGCGCCGCCTCGACCAGCCCTTCGATCTCGGCAAAGGCCGGCGCCTTGTCCTGCGCCTTCACGGGAACATGATGAAAGGGTATCGCGTGCCATTCGACCAGGCTGCGCAGGTCATCATGATTGGAGATCACGGCCGCGATATCGCAATCGAGCTCACCGGTGGTCCAACGGTACAGCAGGTCGACCAGACAATGGCTTTCGCGCGAGACCATCAACACCAGTCGACGCCGCTGGCGAGTGTCCGTCAGCGCCCAGTGCATGTCGAATTCCCGCGCAATGGGCAGGAAGGCATCGCGCATGCTGTCGGCCGTCATGCCGAGCGAATCGGCACGAATCTCGTAACGCATGAAAAAGCGCCCTGTCTCCAGATCGGAGTGCTGACTGGCTTCGGTGATCGAACCACCATGCCCGGTAATGAAACTCGATACCCGGGCCACAATACCCAGCTGATCCGGACAGGAAATGACCAGACGATAACGATGACACATGGCGAATGCGTTCCATTGGGGAAACAAGAAAGCGCGCCATTGTAGCGAAATGGCATCGCAGGGACACAGGTTCCGGGCGTTGATTGTGGGTCATGGTGGCGATCCCGTATAGTGAGCGGCACATTCTCGACCCAGCCCTTCCCGATGTTGAAGCCCCGCGTGCAAATACGCTCCCGCCGACGTTCCCCTTTGCAATTGCTTCCACTCGGCGGGTGTGGCGAAATCGGGATGAACTTCATGCTCTACGGCCATCGCGACCACTGGATCGCCGTGGATTGCGGCATGATGATTCGCCAGGATCTCCCCGGCGGCCCGCTGCAGATACCCGATACTGCCCTGCTCGAGACGCTGAACATCGCGCCCGAGGCACTGATCATCACCCATGGTCACGAGGATCACATCGGAGCCGCGGCCTGGCTCTGGCCGCGCTGGGGCTGCCCCATTCATGCCACCCCACTGGCCGCCGGCCTGCTGCGCAGCAAGTTTGCCGAACATGGCCTGAGCAACCATGCCATCCGGGTCATCGAGCCCGGCGAAGCCACCGAGGTTGGCTTCTTTACCTTGCGCTACCTCCCGGTAACCCATTCGATTCCGGAAAGCTGCGCCCTGCTGATCCAGGCCGGCGATCGCCGGGTCCTGCACACCGGTGACTGGAAGCTCGACCCTGCTCCGCTGCTGGGCGCCCCCGTGGATGCCGACACCTTCCGCGCCATCGCGCCGGTGGACCTGGTGGTGGGCGACTCCACCTGCGCCCCCGACGCCGGGCATTCACGCAGCGAGAGCGAGGTCGCCGATGCGCTGGCCGAGGCCATTGCTCCCCTGCCCGGACGGGTGGTGGTCAGCTGCTTTGCCAGCAACCTGGATCGCGTCCTCGCCATTGGGCGGGCCGCCGAGCGCTGTGGGCGCCGGGTCAGCCTGATGGGACGTTCCATGGAACGCATGGTGCGCATTGCCCAGGGGCTCGGCTATCTGGAGGACTTTCCCGCCCTGGTGCCGGTGCATGATCTGGGGTATCTGCCACCCGAGGAAGTACTGGTGATCGCGACCGGCAGCCAGGGCGAACCCCGCGCCGCCCTGTCACGCCTGGCGGCGGGCCGTCATCCACACTTCGAGCTGACCCCGGGCGACAGCGTGATCTTTTCGGCGCGGGCGATTCCGGGCAACGAGCGCATCATCGAACGTCTCAAGCATGCCCTGCGGATCAAGGGCATCACCCTGCTGGATGATGACGCCCAACCGGCCCTGCATGCTTCCGGCCATCCCTATCAGGAGGAATTGCGCACCTTCTATCAGTGGGTGGCCCCCGAGCGTCTGCTGCCGGTGCACGGCGAAGCCCGACATCAGCATGCCCACCAGGCTCTGGCACAGGAACTGGGGATCGACGCGCCGCTGATCCCGCGCAATGGCGACATGCTGCGCCTGGATGATGACGGCCTGGTGCTCGAGCAGCACCATCGCCTGACGCCGCGCATCATCGACCAGAACCGCAACGCGCCGGTGGCAGGCGCCGGGGGAGAGACGGCATCACGACACGGCGAGCTTTTCGTGGCCATCACCGTGGCGGCCACGGAACTGGGCTGGAGCCGTATCGGACGTCTGATGCTGGATGACAGTCATGCCAGCCCGCTGGATGAAACCGCGCTGGCGGACCGGCTGGACGAGTGCCTGGAGAGCGCTGGGGGCGACTCCCTGGTCGAGTTGCGGGAACTGCTCTATCCGGATGTCATGGCCTGGCTGGCGGACCACCTCCAGCGTGTACCGGAGGTTCATCTGCAGATATTTGCCATGGAAAACCAGGCCGTGGCAGGCAATGACTGACGTGCATCCTTCCCGATGCACGTCGCCATCTCACTGCCTCGCTGTCATCCAGGCGAACCCTTGAATCGCCCTCACGACTTCTCGGCATTCTTCGGCGGGCGTCCGCGTTTGCGCTTGGGCTGATCCGGCACGAGATCCTCGACCGACAGGCCGGCTTCGTTGATCTGCTCGCGAATTTCGGCCAGTTTGCGTGCCTTCTGCTCTTCTTCATCCTGACGACGTTTTTCTTCGTCGTTCTTCTGCTCGATCACTTCACCGATCACCTCGGCGAGCTTGTGAAGCTGTTCCATGCTCAACTGACGAGCGGCAGCCCGGGCCACGTTCTTGTTTCGAGCGATCTGTTCCAGGGTCTGAGTGGACATTACCCCCTCCGTGAAGAATTATTGGACGTATAAACTTGTCAGTACTGAAGCAAACTCTGCCGATCTACGCAGGCTCGATCGATTCCATCAAGTTTGAACTGCACCGGGTTGCCCAGCCGTTCCCGAGAGCTGTTCGGGCAACCTCAACAAAAGTATATTGACGAATCGCATTTTAGCAAGAAAAGAAAGGAAAAATCCCTGTCCAGCACCCGGAAAAAGTACCGCGTGCCCGGACGTCCTGGAGAGAATTGCGGGAACCTTTGAGCGGGAAAAGGTGCCGGGTAAAACAGCTCAATTGAGCCAAGAGGCCTGACGAGAGCTCAACCGCCGGTCATGTTCATGAAGCGCACGACCTGCACATCCCCATCCGTGGTGAAGTGATGGCGTTCCGGCTTGAGCGGCATCGCGGCAATGATGGCCTTCTTGAGTTCCTCGATATTGCCGGGGTGACGACGCAACACGGCACGCAGATCGACGGAGTGTTCATTGCCCAGGCACAGCAACAGGCGCCCTTCGACGGTGACACGCACGCGATTGCAGGAAGAGCAGAAATTGTGGCTATGCGGAGAAATGAAGCCGATTCTTGTTTCGCTGTCCGGCATGCGGAAATAACGGGATGGCCCCGGCGTCGTCTCCGTGGTGGGCAGCAGTTCATGGTGCTGCTCGATCATTGCCTTGACCTCATCACTCGAGCAATAGGTCTCGGCACGCGAGTGATCGGACACCTCGCCCAGCGGCATTTCCTCGATAAAGCTGATATCGACCTGCTCGCGACGCGCGAAATCGACCAGCGAGGTCACTTCATCGTCATTGCGCCCCTTGAGGATCACGGCATTGAGCTTGATGCGCCGAAAACCGGCGTCGCGCGCGGCACGCATGCCATCCAGCACCTTCTGGAGATCCCCGGTACGCGTCACGCGCTTGAAACGCTCGGGATCCAGGGTATCCAGGCTGATATTGAGGCGTTCCAGTCCGCCCTGACGCAGGGCCTGGGCATGTCGACCCAACCCGGCGCCATTGGTGGTCATGGAGAAATCCTTGAGGCCCGGCAGGGCCCCGATATCCGAGACCAGGCGCGAGATATCCCGTCTCACCAACGGCTCACCACCGGTCAGACGAATCTTCTCGACCCCCAGCTCGGTGAAGGCCTTCGCCACCAGACCCAGCTCTTCGAGGCTGAGGACCTCATCGCGCGGCAGGAAGGTCATCTCTTCGCTCATGCAGTAGACACAGCGAAAGTCACAGCGATCGGTGACGGACAGGCGCACATAGCTCACCTTGCGTCCAAAATTGTCGATCAACTCGTCGGTCATGATGAAGCCTCCCAACGCTGGGCATCCTGAAGATCAGTCTGGCGTTCCGCGACCCAGTAATCACCACTGGCGGTGTGTTCCTTTTTCCAGAAAGGGGCCCGGGTCTTCAAATAATCCATGATGAAGTCACAGGCCTCGAAGCCGGCGCGACGATGCGCACTGGCGACCATCACCAGCACGATGGGATCGCCCGGCTGCAGATGACCGACCCGGTGCACCAGGCGCACGCCCTGCAAGGACCAGCGGGCCTCGGCTTCGGCCACGATCCCGGACAGCGCCGATTCCGTCATGCCGGGATAATGTTCGAGACTCAGCGCCTGCACATCCGGACGCTCATTGAAGTCTCTCACCAGGCCGGTGAAACTCACGACGGCGCCGATGTCGCGACGCCCGGCCAGCAACAGTCGCTGCTCCTCACCGGCATCAAAGGGCTGTGACTGGACACGGATCATTCACTCAACCTCCGGTTACCGGGGGGAAAAACGCCACTTCATCATCGGCGGTCAGTGGCGTGGCATCACCCGCCATGACCTGGTTCACGGCACACAGGATACGCCCTTCCTCGAGGCCGACGAAACGCGAATCCATGGATTTGAGCACGGCCTTCAGGCCACTGACATCGGCACTTTCCATGCGCTCGAAGGGCACGTTGACTTCGCCGATCCCCAGCCGCTCGCGCAGCTCTGCCAGGCACTTGACCCTCACACAGGGTTCATCCGCGCCGATCAGGGAGCCCAGGGAGACCTCGCCACTGGCGCCCTCCCCGGTCACGATCGGGGTTCTTTCGGCGGACGCCGCGCGTTGATAGTCACCGGACATTCCACCGCTCTTCTCATCCACCTGGATCGAGCCGATCACCATGTCCTTGTCCACCGCCTTGCACATGTCGTAGAGCGTCAGACAGGCAACCGACACCGCCGTCAGGGCCTCCATTTCCACACCGGTGCGACCATTCAGGCGGCAATGGGCAAACACATGCACACATCCCGCGGCTTCATCGACGCGAAAATCGACCTCGACCTTCGACAGTGGCAAGGCGTGACACAAGGGGATCAGTTCATGGGTACGCTTGGCGCCCTGTATGGCCGCAATGCGTGCCGTGGCCAGCACGTCTCCCTTGGGCAGATTGCCGTCGGCAAGCCGCTGGAGCGTGGCCGGATGCATGTAGATGGCACCCGAGGCACTCGCCTCACGCCGGCTCTCCGGCTTGTCGGCCACATCGACCATTCGCGCTTCGCCCTGGGCGTTGAGATGAGTCAGAGTCATGGTGTTAATGCCTAGTCTCAGGTCGTCGGAAACGTCATGCAATCAGCCAGTGGAGCAGAGAGTTTCTGCCTCTATCGTGTGACAGTCATGCATGGATTTTGATCGGCCGGCTCGGGCAGGCAGCGAGCGACTGCCTGCCATCGGCATGGCATCAGGTGACGGCCCCCGATGATCCACGCGGTCGGCCTTCCTGCGGCCAGCGTGCCGGCCAGTGCGCGACCCAGCTCACCAGCGCCTCGACATCATCGAGATCCAGGTGCTCGACATCGGCCGGCGGCGTGATATCCCCCTGGCTGGCCACCGCCTTGATCCACGGATCCTGCGCCGCCAGTGGCGGCTTGCCGAGTTCACTGCGGTAGAGCTCGAGCTTCGGCAGCGGCCAGGCCTTGAAGCCCTCGACGAGAATCAGATCCGGCGACTGATGGCTGACCATGTCGATCAGTTCTGCCAGGTCCGCTTCTTCACGCTCGGGCGTTTCCATCATCAGCGCGATACGCGTCCGGGACGCCACCAGCATGGGAGTGGCGCCGGCCTGACGCAGGCGGTGACTGTCCTTGCCGGGTTTATCGACATCGAAGTCATGATGGGCATGCTTGATGACCGCCACCCTCAGGCCACGCTGACGCAGGGCGGGCAACAGCTGCTCGAGCAGCGTGGTCTTGCCGGTGCCGCTCCAGGCGGCAATGCCCAGCAAGGCCGGCGACGCCGACAGATCGAGGCTGGCGGGTATGGCATCGGTCATGACGTTGGCGGCTCCTCGTCGAGTGCGCGTTCCAGGCGCAGACGCTCGGCCTGGGTGTTGAGGTTGACGAACGCCGCCGGGCAGTCGGAGAAGTCGACCTGCACGCGCCGATGACGGGCCTGCCAGGTATCGAGCTTGCGCTCGCCCTGCGCCAGGCAGTGGGCCAGGTCCGCGGCCAGCGTCACGCGCAACAGGGCCACGACCGGGTGACTCCTGTGGCCGTCATGCGCCACGCCGATATCGGCATCGCCAACCGCCTCGGCGAGACGCGCCACCAGGTTGGCCGGCAGGGTCGGGACATCGCAGGGCACGACGACCAGCCAGCGACCACGTGCCGCCCGCAAGCCACTGTAGAGCCCCATCAAGGGCCCCTGATAGTCGGTCTCGACATCCCCGATGACGCGATCGGCCAGGCTGGCATAGGCCTGCTGATGGCGATTGGCCACGATCAGCAGCTCGCCGACATGCTCACGCAGCACCTCGGCTGCGTGCCCGGCAAGCGGCCTGCCGCGAAAGGCAACCAGCCCCTTGTCGCAGCCCCCCATGCGCTGCCCGCGACCCCCGGCCAGTATCAGCCCCGTCAGCTCATCACGCGGAATCACCACGCCTCCTGACGCTTGTCATCGACGTTCATCATTGATGCCTCTCATGATGCCTGAGCACACTGCCGGGCGCCATGCTGCATTGCCCGGTTCAGTCCTCCGCCTCCCGGGGCAGTACGGCATTGAGCAGGATGCCGACCAGGGCCGCCAGGCTGACGCCCTGCAGCGTGAACTGGCCTTCCCCGAACTGCATGCCGCCGATGCCGAAGACCAGGATCAAGGACACCACCACCAGATTGCGTGAGGCCGTGAGCGCACTGCCCGCGCGTACCAAGGTGTTCATGCCGACCACGGCAATCGAGCCGAACAGCAATGTCATGATGCCACCCATGACCGGGGCCGGAATGGTCTGCAACAGGGCCCCCAGCTTGCCGAGGAAGGACAGCACGATGGCGATGACGGCGGTCACCAGCATGATGCGCGGGTTGAAGGCACGGGTCAGGGTCACGGCCCCGGTCACCTCGGAGTAGGTGGTATTGGGCGGCCCGCCGAACAGCGCGGCCGAGCAGGTCGCCAGGCCGTCGCCGAGCAGCGTGCGGTGCAGCCCGGGCTTGTCGAGATAGTGCCGGCGCGTTACCGAGCCGATGGCCACCATGTCGCCGATGTGCTCGACCGCCGGGGCAATGGCCACGGGAATCATGAAGAGAATGGCCGCCCAGTGAAAGCTGGGGGCCGTGAAGCTCGGCAGCGCCAGCCAGGCGGCATCCCGGACCGGGGCGAAGTCCACCACGCCCATGATCATGGACAGGCCGTAACCGGTCACGATGCCGCCCATGATGGGCACCAGGCGGATCAGCCCGCGGCCGAAGACGGCCAGCACCATGGTCACCAGCAGACTGGCCATGGACAGCGTGATGGCCTGGCCATAGCCGATATCATCGCTGGTGCCACCGGTGGCCATGTCCACCGCCACCGGCGCCAGCGCCAGGCCGATCACCATGATCACCGGGCCGACCACCACCGGCGGCAACAGTCGATGCAGCCAGACCGTGCCCTTGAGTCGCACGAGCTGCGAGATCAACACATAGACCAGACCGGCGGCCAGGATCCCGCCGAGCGTGGCCGGAATGCCGAAACTCTGCACCGAGCTTTGAATGGGGGCAATGAAGGCGAAGGAGGACGCCAGGAAGACCGGTACGCTGGCACCGGTCACGGCATGGAAGACCAGAGTACCGACGCCGGCGGTGAACAGCGCCACATTGGGATCGAGGCCGGTCAGCAGCGGCACCAGTACCAGGGCACCGAAGGCCACGAAGAGCATCTGCGCACCGACCAGTAGAGTGCGCATGGGGGAATCCGTCGGCGTCGCCGCGGCTGGCGTATCGTCAGTCATCAGGCAAGGCTCCTGCAGGGCGGGATGAATGGCTCGAGCCTGGCCATTCTAGCAACCCGACCCCGCCCGGTAACCCTGCGCGCCCGAGCCCACTCGCCCGCACCCTGACCATGGCGACCCGGCGCCGGCTCAGCCCGCCTCTTCCGCGGCTTCTCCCCGGGGCAGTGCCTGCCGTGACTGCCAGTATTCGGCCAGACGCTGCTCGGCCTGATCGTCGAACAGGATGCGGCATGCTTCCATGAGACCGGGCGAGGCATGCAATGTCGCCTCGGAGACGACCAGCGACACCTTCGAGCGACGCCGCAGGAAGTCATCCAGCTTGGTCACCATTTCACTGCGCCTCGCCAGCTTCAGCTCGCAGCGCAGATACTCGGTGCCTTCGATCAGGACCTGCGCCTGTGCGGGATCGAGGCGAATGTCCTCGAGCAGTTCCAGAGCCTGACGGCCATAGCGTCGCCATAGCCGGGTGCTGAGCGGTTCCGACGCATCCGGGTGCGTCATGCTGTCCAGCCCCATGCGGCTCGCCTGGTGCATGAAATCCTCGCGGACCGCCTCATCCGGCTCGCCATACCAGCGATGCTCGGGGTGCGGCATGTCGATGCCCAGTTGACGCACTTCCGCCACGACCTCCTCGCCGACATTCAGGCAGTCCGTCAACTTGCCGCCGAAGATGCTGAGGTGGCAGCTGTTCCGATCGATATCGATGGCATGCTTGCGCGACAGGTTGAGAAAATCGCGATCATTGCCACCGCTGGGTTTCACGGCCAGCGGCCTGACACCACAGCGCGTCGAGATGATGTCTTCGCTGGTCAAGGGGCTGTCGAGTTCGAGGCGCTTGTTGATGTTGTCGAGCACGAAGCGGATATCGTCCTCGGTCACCGATACGTCAGGGCTGTCGACCCGGGTGTCGGTGGTGCCGATGCAGGTGCGCCGGCCCATGGGAATCACGAAGAACAGGCGGCCGTCATCGGCAAAGAAGGCCAGCACCCGCTTGTTGGGAGTCAGGCGCGGCACGATCAGGTGTATGCCCTTGGAGAACACATGATGGTGGTCGGTCGGCTGTTGCGTGAGCCGGTTGTGCTGATCGACCCAGGGGCCGGCGGCATTGATCAGCACCCGCGAGCGAATCTCGAAGGTCCGGCCGTCTATGCCATCCCTCACCTGCGTCACCCAGACATCGCCTTCGCGGCGCGAGCCCAGGGATTCGACGTAATTGGCCACCATGGCACCGAAATCCAGCGCATTGCGGACGAAGCTGAAGACAAAGCGTGCATCATTGTCATGCAGATAGGCATCGGAGTATTCGAAGCCCCCCTGCGCATTCGAGGTATCGATGATCGACTCGCGCGCCTTGATGGCCGCAGGTCGCAGAAAGTGCGGCATCCGGGTGAAGGCGCTTCCCATCAACCAGTAGAGCCAGGTTCCCGCCCAGGGGTATAACGGATGATGCCGGAACCCCTTGTCGATGGTGGTCAGAAAGCGGATTTCCTGCACCGTCGAGGGATAGCTGCGGATCAGATGGTTGCGACTCTTGCACAGCTTGCGCACCAGCTTGAAGTCGCCGCTTTCCATGTACTTGATACCGCCCCAGACCAGATTGGAGGAATGCATACTGGTACTGCCGGCGAAGTCTCCACGGTCGATCAGCGCGACACTGCTGCCCTTGCCACTGAGCGCCGCCGCTGCCGAGGCGCCATTGATGCCCGCCCCGATGACCAGGGTATCGAAGGTCTGCTCGGTCAGTTGACGAATATTGCTTTCTCTAAGTTGCATGTTTGGCCCTTGTTCAGAAAGAAGGCCCCGCTCGGTTTGCTCCCAGCGGGGCCTTGTCCCGTTCAGGCAACCGGTGAAACCTTGTCCAGTCGCCCGAGCCTGGGCCCGGGCGTGACCACGCCGGCCTCACGACCGGCGCCTGAGGTCATTCACGTTCGCCGGCAGCCATCCACGCCTCCATCAGCTTGTCATAGGGCACGGTCTTGCCTTCGGGCATCTCGTTATCCAGCTTCTGCTTGGGAGCGCCCGGCTGATCGAGCCAGTGCTGCGGGTCCCGCTCTTCGTTGAGAACCGGCGCATAGGTATCGAAGACCTTGGCACGCGACAGGCGCTGCATGATGCTGTCGAGGTCCCCGGCCAGGTTGTCCAGCGCCTCCTGCGGCGTGATATCGCCACTGACCGCGGGTGCCAGGTTCTGCCACCACAGCGGTGCCATGCGCGGATAGTCCGGCACGTTGGTGGACGACGGCGTCCAGTTGGACTCGTTGGGGCTGCGATAGAACTCCACCAGGCCACCCAGCTTGGGTGCCATCTCGGTCATCTGCTCGGAGAACACATCGGATTCGCGAATCGGTGTCAGCCCTTCCATCAGCTTCTCCAGCGACACTGTCTTGGAAACCGTGAACTGGGCGAACAACCAGGCCGCCGTGCGGCGATCCTCGGGCGTCGAATCGAAGAAGGTCCAGGCCCCCACGTCCTGATAGCCGACCTTCATGCCCTCTTCCCAGTAGGGACCGGTGGGCGACGGTGCCATGCGCCACTTGGGATTGCCCTCGTCATCGGTGACCGGCAGGTCCGGGGCCGTCATGTCGGCGGTGAAGGCGGTGTACCAGAACATCTGCTGGGCCACATTGCCTTGGGCAGGCACCGGGCCGGCCTCGCCGAAGGTCATGCCGCTGGCCTCGGGCGGTGCATACTTCTCGAGCCAGTCGACCATCTTGGTCACCGCGAAGACCGAGGCCGGCGAGTTGGTCGCGCCACCACGGGAGACGCTGGCCCCCACCGGCTGGCTCTGCTCGTTGACGCGGATGCCCCAGTCATCCACCGGATTGCCGAACGGCACACCCGGGCTGCCCATGCCGGCCATGGACAGCCAGGAATCATGGAAGCGCCAGCCCAGGGACGGGTCGCGACGCCCGTAGTCCATGTGACCATAGACGGTCTCGCCATCGATCTCGCCGACATGCTCGGTGAAGAACTCGGCGATATCCTGGTAGGCCGTCCAGTTGGTGGGCACGCCCAGGTCGTAGCCATAGATCTCGCGGAACTGCTCCTGGAAGTCTTCGCGCTGGAACCAGTCATAGCGGAACCAGTAGAGGTTGGCGAACTGCTGGGTCGGCAGCTGATAGACGTTGCCATCCGGTGCCGTGCCGTATTGCAGGCCGATGAAGTCATCCAGGTCCAGGCTCGGCAGGGTATAGTCGGCCCACTCATTCTCCATGGCTTCGGACAGATTGACGGTGGTGCCATAGCGAATGTGCGTGCCGATGGCGTCGGTATCATTGACGTAGCCATCATAGATGTTGCGCCCCGACTGCATCTGGGTCTGCATGTTGTTGACCACATCACCCTCGCCGATGATGTTGTGGGTCAGCTCGATGCCGGTCAGTTCAGTGAAGGCCTCGGCCAGCACATCCCGCTCATAGATGTGCGTCGTCAGACCCTCCGCCACGGTATTGATCTCCATGCCACGGAAGGGCTCGGCCGCTTCGGCGAACCACATCAGTTCCTCGATCTGTTCCTCGCGGGTCAGTGTCGAGTCCTGGAAGTGTTCATCGACCAGGCGCTCGGCAATGGCGCGAGCATCGTGGTCATCGGCGTGCAGCGCACCGCTGGCCAGCATGACACTGGCCGCCAGTACAGAGAGTCGCATTGTTGTGTGTTTCATGTTGACCTCTTGAGTGGTTGTGGTCCGTCCTGGACATTGGGCTCCATGCGTTTCTGTCAGCCCCAGCGCATCAGTATCAGACACCAGACTACCGATGCCCCCAGAGCCAGCCAGATGCTGAGTGGCGTGAATCCGACCACGATCAGGTGGATATAGGCCGCCGAAAGCAGGCTGATAAAGAAGCGATCACCACGGGTGGTCGCAATGGGCAGAAAGCCCTTGCGCTCGACGGTCGGTGACACGACTTCCCAGGTCGTCATGCAGGCCAGCAGGGCCGCGATGAGAGCAAAGAAGACGGTGGTGGGCGTGGTCCAGACCATCCATTCCATGTCGAATCCTCCTCAGGTGCGGCCCAGGGCAAAGCCCTTGGCGATGTGGTTGCGCACGAAATACACCACCACGATGCCGGGGAGTATCGTCAGGGTCCCGGCCGCGGCCAGTGCCCCCCAGTCGATACCCGAGGCGCCCTTGGTCTGCGTCATCACCGAGGCGATCGGCTGAGCATCGGTGGAGGTCAGGGTGCTGGCCAGCAGCAGCTCGACCCACGAGAACATGAACAGGAAGAACAGCGTGACGCCGATCCCCGAACTGATCATGGGAATGAAGATCTTGACGAAGAAACGCGGGAAGCTGTAGCCGTCGATGAACGCCGTTTCGTCGATTTCCTTGGGCACCCCGCTCATGAAACCTTCGAGAATCCACACCGCCAGCGGAATGTTGAACAGGCAATGCGCCAGGGCGACGGCCACGTGTGTGTCGAACAGCCCCACGGTGTAATACAGCTGGAAATATGGCAGCAGGAAGACGGCCGGCGGTGCCATCAGATTGGTCAGCAACCAGAAGAACAGGTGCTTGTCACCGATGAACTGGTAGCGACTGAAGGCATAGGCGGCCGGCAACGCGACCACAATGCTGATCAGCATGTTCATCAGCACATAGGTGATCGAGTTGACGTAGCCCATATACCAGCTGGATTCGGTCAGGATCTTGGCATAGTGCTCGACGGTAAAGTCGTTCGGCCACAAGGTCAGCCCGCCGAGAATCTCGGTGTTCGACTGAAAGGACATGTTGAGCAGCCAGTAGATCGGCAACAGCACGAAGACGATGTAGGCCGCCATCAGGCCGCGACGACGCCACTGCCGGGAAGCCGGCCGTGCCTTGCGACGCCGGCGCTTGTCGGCAGCCGCCGCGTGTTCGCGGACGGCCTCGGGAGTGCTCGGCGATGATGAATCCGTCATCTCATGCCTCCTTGTTGTTGTCTTTCTGCATATTCATGATCGCGGTGTAGAACACCCAGGTGACCAGCAGAATGATCAGGAAATAGATCAGCGAAAAGGCAGCGGATGGCCCCAGGTCCTGCTGGCCGATCGCCATGGTGGTCAGCGACTGACTGAGGAATGTCGTCGAACTGCCCGGCCCGCCCCCGGTGAGCACGAAGGGCTCGGCATAGATCATGAAGGAGTGCATGAAGCGCAGCAGTACCCCGATCACCAGCACATTGGTCAGCTTGGGCAACTGAATGTAGCGAAACACCGACCATTTCGAGGCGCGATCGATGCGTGCCGCCTGATAATAGGCATCCGGAATCGAACGCAGGCCGCTGTAGCAGAGCAGCGCGATCAGCGGCGTCCAGTGCCAGACATCCATCAGAATGATGGTGGCCCAGGCATCCACCGGACTGGCCGTGATGTTGTAGCCATAGCCCAGCTCGCGCAGGCTCCAGCCCATCAGGCCGATATCGCCACGCGTGAAGATCTGCCAGATGCTGCCCACCACATTCCACGGAATCAGCAACGGCATGGTGACCAGAATCAGCACGGCGGAGGCCTGCCAGCCCTTCTTCGGCATGAGCAGGGCAATGCCGATGCCCAGGGGCACCTCGATGGCCAGCACCGTCAGCGAAAAGGCGAACTGTCGCAGAACGGCCGCCTGGAGGGCTGGATCATTGAGCATCTCCTTGAACCATTCGGTACCCGTGAAGAAGCGGGTATGGGCGTCGAAGACGTCCTGCACCGAATAGTTGACGACCGTCATCAAGGGAATGATGGCCGAGAAGGCCACCAGCAGCAGCATGGGCAGGATCAGCCACCAGGCCCGATTGTTGTAGACTTTATTCATGGTCGATCTCCACGCGGTATTCATCGACATAGACGCCGAGGCGCTCGTCCGGGAAGCGCAACCAGGCCGTCTCGACCGGCGTCTGCTGGTCCTCTTCGATGCGCGCCTTGAGCGAGACGCCACCCAGCGACAGGTAGACGATGGAATAGGTCCCCAGGTCCTGGGCATGCTCGACGCGCGCCTGCATGCCCCCTTCCAGCGGCTCGTCATGGACCTCGATGAAATCCGGTCGAATACCCAGCCGGACATTGGACGAGTCGGCCCTGAGAATGGTGGCGTGCACGCCCCGGCCGACTTCCAGACGGGTATCACCGGCCCAGACACTGCCATCACGGGCTTCGACATCCAGGAAATTCATGCCGGGGCTGCCAATGAAGTAGCCGACGAACGTATGGTTGGGGGTCTCGAACAGCTCGCGCGGCGTGCCGAACTGCACGACCTGGCCCTCGTACATGACCGCGATCTTGTCGGCGAAGGTGGAGGCTTCGAGCTGGTCATGCGTGACGTAGACCATGGTGATGGCGAAGCGCTGGTGGATCTCCTTGAGCTTGCGGCGCAGCTTCCACTTGAGCTGCGGGTCGATCACGGTCAGCGGCTCATCGAAGAGAATCGCCGAGACGTCATCGCGCACCAGACCGCGCCCCATGGAGACCTTCTGCTTCTCGTCCGCGGTGAGGTTCTTGGCCTTGCGCTTGAGTTGCGCGGTCAGCTCCAGGACATCGGCCACTTCCATGACGCGTTCATGGACGCGGGCTTCCGGTGTCTTCACGTTGCGCAGGGGAAACGCCAGGTTATCGTAGACCGTCATGGTGTCGTAGATGACCGGGAACTGGAAAACCTGGGCGATGTTGCGCTCCTCCGGTGGCAACGCATTGACCACCTCGCCATCGAACAACACCTCCCCGCTCGAGGGCTCCAGCAGGCCGGAGATGATGTTGAGCAGCGTCGATTTACCGCAGCCCGACGGGCCGAGCAATGCGTAGGCCCCGCCCTGTTGCCAGACGTGGTTCATCTCGCGGATGGCATAGTCCGCGTCGGACCGGGGAGCGGCCGAATAGGTGTGCGCCAGGGACTTCAGTGTGATCTCGGCCATGTCAGATACCTCCCAGATGCGCCGGTATGTGGACCACGGCCCCGTCACGATCGAAGGCATAGACCTTGTGCGCCGGAAAATACAGCGTGACCGGCTCATCCACGGCAAATTCGTGCACCCCATCCAGGTGAACCGTCATGTGGAAGTGGTCGTTGTGCACATGAAGGAAGGTTTCCGAGCCACTGATTTCGGCGATATCGACACTCATCCGGAGCTCGACATCATCGCTGGCACGCGGCTTGAGAGTGATATGCGAGGCACGGATACCGAAGCGGTAGTCACCCGGCGACAGCTTGCCCAGCGCTTCCCCCGCCGGAAAGTGCAGGCTCTCATCGAAGCGGATCTCGGTGCCGGACACGCTGCCGGTGACAATATTGATCGGAGGTTCGGAGAACATCTCCGCCGCCGCAATGTTGCCCGGACGGTGATAGACATCCTCGGTAGCGCCGTACTGGACCAGCCGGCCTTCATGCAACACGGCGGTATTGCCCCCCAGCGCCAGGGCTTCGCCGGGCTCGGTGGTGGCATAGACGGCGATGCAGTTGCGCTCGCTGAACACCGCTCGCAATTCCTCGCGAAACTCCTCGCGAAGCTTGTAGTCGAGGTTGACCAGCGGTTCGTCGAACAGCACCACATCGGCGTCCTTGACCAGCGCCCGACCCATGGCGGTGCGCTGCTGCTGACCGCCGGAAAGCTCCAGGGGGAGACGCTCAAGCAGGTGCTCCATGTGCAGCATCTCGGCGACCTGGCGTACCCGCCGATCGATCTCGGCGCGCGGAACCCTGGCCAGTTTCAACGGCGAGGCGATGTTGTCGTAGACGCTCAGGCCGGGATAGTTGATGAACTGCTGGTAGACCATGGAGACGTTGCGATGGCGCACCGAACGTCCCGTCACATCCTCGCCGTTCATCAGGACCCGGCCTCGGGTCGGTGTATCGAGCCCGGCCATCAGGCGCATCAGGCTGGTCTTGCCGGAGAGCGTCCGGCCCAGCAACACATTGAAGGAGCCGGGTTCCAGCGTCAGGTTCATGTCGGCGATATGGGTTTCACCGCCGACCACCCGGTCCATGTTTTCGAGGGTCAATGACATACGGATCTCGGCTGATCATTGTTGTTGAGACCACGCTAAGCAGGCGTGTCGCACCAAGTTAGCCGAGATTCGAATTCAGACACAAATGTTATTTCGCGAAAACCGCTCGACGCTGCCCGGCAGCGCCCGAAATTCACGCATAACACTCTGAATAAACGGAGATTAATGAAGCTCTATAACTTTTGTCTAGGTGGTCGATGAAAACCGCCACCCGGATGGCTGTGCAGGAACCAGGTTCGATATTTTTCGATTTCGAACATTAAAAGGGGCCGCCCCTTGGCGACCCCTTAAAGTTTGGCGTCAGACCGTCACAGGCGTCCCCCGCCATGGACGGGGTCGGACGACTCAGCGGGTACCGAAGATCTTGTCGCCGGCATCACCCAGCCCAGGCACGATATAGCCGTTGTCGTCGAGCTTTTCATCCACCGAGGCAGTATAGATCTCGAGGTCCGGGTAGTCGCGCTGCACGCGCTCGATGCCCTCGGGGGCCGCGACCAGCACGATGACCTTGATGTGCTTGCAGCCGCGTTCGCGCAGCATGTCCAGGGTGGCCACCATGGAACCGCCGGTGGCCAGCATGGGATCGATGACGATGGCCATGCGTTCGTCGAGATCGCCGACGAACTTGGAGAAGTACGGCACCGGCTGGAGGGTGTCTTCATCGCGATAAAGCCCCACGACACTCACGCGCGCACTGGGAATCAGGTCGGTCACGCCTTCCAGCATGCCGAGGCCGGCACGCAGGATGGGCACGATGGTCACCTTCTTGCCCTTGAGCTGGTTGACGGTGATCGGCTCGCCACTCCAGCCCGGAATATCCTGCAGTTCCAGTTCGAGGTCCTGGGTGGCTTCATAGGTCAGCAGCTTGGCAACCTCGCCGGCCAGCTCGCGAAAGCTCTTGGTACTGATGCCCGCCTGACGCATCAGTCCCAGTTTGTGTTGAACGAGCGGGTGTTGAATGGCATGGACACTCATGAGCGAGAACCTCTTGGCGGCGGTTGGGTCGGTGGCACAAATTGATGGGCATTCTACCCGTATCACGCCGCGAGGTTAAGCTGGCCCGCCACACCGTGGCAGACGGGACATCTCACGGTTGGGCGGGGAGCTGCCAGTCCACGGGGTTGCGACCCTGCTCGGCCAGGAAGGCATTGGCTCGCGAGAAATGTCGGCAGCCAAAGAAGCCACGATAGGCCGATAGCGGCGACGGGTGCGGGGACTCCAGAACCAGATGGCGATGCGTGTCGATCAGTGCCTTCTTCTTGCGTGCGTGGCCACCCCACAGCAGAAAGACCGTCGGCCCGGCATGCGCGTTGACCGTGGCAATGGCGCGGTCGGTGAAGGTCTCCCAGCCCTTGCCGCGGTGCGAGCCGGCATTGCCCTGCTCGACCGTCAGCGAGGTATTGAGCAGCAAGACTCCCTGGCGTGCCCAGCTTTCGAGAAAGCCGTGATCGACCGGCTCGCAGCCCAGGTCCTGCTGCAATTCCTTGTAGACGTTTTGCAGCGACGGCGGAATCTGGATGCCGGGGCGCACCGAGAAGCACAGGCCATGCGCCTGATCAGGGCCGTGATAGGGATCCTGCCCCAGCACGACCACCCGCACCTCATCCAGCGGGGTCAGCTCGAAGGCCCTGAACCAGTGCGACGAATGCGGATAGATGACCTTGTGCGCCGCCTTTTCGGCGGCGAGAAAGTCGCGCAGTGCCTGCATGTAGGGGGCCTGGAATTCGTCACCCAGGTATTGATGCCAAGTGTCGGGAAGTACCTTGCTCATGCCTCACCGTCCAAGCTGATGGCGCAATCCTGGCATGTCGATCAACGACGGACGACTCACTCGTCCTCGGTGAACGAGCACACCGCGAAGACACTGTAGCCGGCATCGCGAATGAGCTGCGCGCCGCCCAGGTCGGGTAGATCGACGATGGTCGAGGTCTCGACCACCAGGCCACCACTGCGCGTAATCAGCTTGGCGGCGGCCAGCATGGTACCGCCCGTGGCAATCAGGTCGTCGACCAGCAGGATGCGATCACCCTTGCGGAAGGCATCGGCATGCAGTTCGACCTCGGCCTCGCCATATTCCAGGGTATAGGTCTCGCTGATGGTCTGGAATGGCAGCTTGCCCTTCTTGCGCACCGGCACGAAGCTGCAGCCCAGTTCATAGGCCAGGGGAGCCCCGACGATGAAGCCACGGGCATCAATGGCGGCAATGGCATCGAGCTCCATCTCCTGGTAGCGATGCACGAAGCTGTCGATCAGCTTGCGAAACGCCGCACTGTTCTGCAGCAGTGGCGTGATATCACGAAAATTGACCCCTTCCTGCGGCCAGTCAGGAACGGTGCGGATCACAGACTTGATATAGTCGCCGTAAATGCTCATCACGAATCTCTGTAGGTAAGTGTCAGTCGAGGAAGAGTACCTTGGCGGCAAAGACCAGCGCCAGAATGATCACGGCCGGATTCAGGTCCTTGAAGCGGCCCGCCAGGGCCTTGATGGCGGCATAGCTGATAAAGCCCAGCGCGATGCCTTCGGCGATCGAGAAGGTCAGCGGCATGGCGAGCGCGGCAATCAGTACAGGAGCGGCCTCCGTGGCATCGTCCCAGTCGGCATGGGCCAGACTGCCCGCCATCAGCACGGCCACATAAAGCAATGCGCCGGCCGTGGCATAGGCCGGAATGGAGCCGGCCAGCGGCGCGAAGAACAGGCTGACCAGGAACAGCACGGCCACCACCACGGCCGTCAGACCGGTACGCCCGCCGGAGACGATGCCCGCGGTCGACTCGATATAACTGGTGGTGGTCGAGGTGCCCAGGGCGGCGCCGGCCATCGAGGCGGAGCTGTCGGCCATCATGGCCTTGCCGATGCGCGGCAGCTTGCCCTGCTCGTCGAGCAGTCCACCACGATGGGCCACACCGATCAGGGTACCCGAGGTATCGAACAGATCGACGAACAGAAAGGCGAACACCACACTGAGCATCGCCACGTCCAGCGCACCGGCCAGGTCCATGGCCATGAAGGTCGGCGCGACGGAGGGCGGCATGGACATCACACCGCCGAATTCATTGTGCCCCAGCAGCATGGCCAACACAGTCACGCCGAGAATGCCGATCATCACGGCGCCGGTGACGCGCCGATAGGCCAGGGCCGTGATCACGAAAAAGCCCAGCAGTGCATAGAGGGCGGCGGGTTCGGTGAGATCCCCCAGCGCCACATAGGTGGCGTCGTTGGCCACCACGATGCCGGCATTCTTGAGCGCGATCATGGCCAGGAACAGGCCGATACCCGCGGCGATGCCCAGGCGCAGCGACGTGGGGATCGAGTTGATGATCCACTCGCGAATGCGGAATATGCTCAGCAGGAAAAAGGTCAGGCCGGACAGAAAGACCGCGCCCAGCGCCGCCTCCCAGGTATAGCCCATGCCCATGACCACGCCATAGGTAAAGAAGGCGTTGAGGCCCATGCCGGGTGCCAGGGCGACCGGGTAATTGGCCCACAGCCCCATGATCAGGCAGCCGAGCGCCGACGCCACACAGGTGGCAACAAAGACGGCCCCATAGTCCATCCCGGATTCCGAGAGAATGCTCGGGTTGACGAAAATGATGTAGGCCATGGTCAGGAAGGTGGTGATACCCGCGATCACCTCCGTCCTGACGGTGGTGCCGTGCTCGGCCAGCTTGAAATGGTTGTCGATCCAATGTTTCAGCATGCGTCGTGTCCTTCACGCCGGCCTGACCAGCGCGTCCTCGAGTCCGGGGCAAGAAAACCGCTCATGATAGCGGATGGCACCGGGTCTTGCGAGACGCGGCGCCGTCCCTCACTGCTCCCGACCTTGCAGCACGCGTTCGACGGTCTCGACGATGGCCTGGGTCTGCGGGTCGATCTCCAGATTGACCCGATCCCCCGGCAGACGCTCGCCGATCACCGTGCGCGCCAGTGTTTCGGGAATCAGGTCGACACAGAAGCTGGCCGGCTGACCGTCGCGGGCCGTGCGCACCTCGCCGATGGTCAGGCTGGTGCCATCGAGGCCGATGTAGCCCTTGTCGAACAGGAAGCGAACCAGTTCCGGCGGCGGCACGAACCAGATACGGCGATTGTTGGGGGCCTCCTCGATCGACTGGACTTCCGCCATGCCCATGATATGCCCCGACATGGCGTGACCGCCGATCTCGTCGCCGAAGCGGGCGGCCCGCTCGACATTGACCCGGCCCCCGACGCACAGGCTTCCCAGATTGGTCCGCTGCAGCGTCTCGCGCATCAGGTCGAAACTGACCCGCTCGCCCTCGATCGCGGTGACCGTCAGGCAGGCACCGTTATGCGATACCGACGCGCCGAGCTCGAGCCCCTCGCGCAAGGGCGCCGGCAGCCATAACACATGCGTGCGGAAATCCTGTGCTGCCTCGATGGCCACCACCTCGGCGGTTCCCTGAACGATGCCCGTGAACATGATGAATCCCCGTTGATTGAGCTGCTGCCATCGCTTGGCATGGCACAGTAAAGACGCGGCCCGACAGGCCGCGCCCGATGAAGGCAGACAGTTTAGGCAACGCCTCCCGGTGGCGTCCATGTCGCCGCGACCCGTCATGCACCAGTGCCATAAATATTGCTGAATAACGCATCCATGCAGCATATTTCACTAGCCATAAGCCTTTCGTTCAGGCGTCTGAGTGGCACACGGCCGCCACACGTTTGACATACGCTCGTATGACACCTAGGATTGCGCGCTACATTTCATAGGCGCCGATTTGTACCCGGATTGCGGGCGCCGACGCCACGACGGCCTGGCTGTCGTGGCGTGAAATGCAGCTAAAAGGGTGTGTCCAGCGTTGATGGCCACCCGTCAGGGTGGCCTTTTTTTCGGCTCCCCTTCCTGCCCGCCCGCTCCGTCACCTGCGGCGCCACCTTCGGTGGCTGTGATGATTCGACTGCAGAACGTTTCCAAGACGTACTACCCCACGAGCAAACGCCGCAACGCCACGGGCGTCGAAGCCCTGAAGCCGGTCGACCTGCATGTTCCGGAGGGCCAGATTCACGGCGTGATCGGGCTTTCCGGCGCCGGCAAATCGACTCTCATCCGCTGCGTCAATCTGCTCGAGCGACCCACGACCGGCAGCGTGAGCGTCGACGGCCAGGAGCTCACCGGTCTGTCCCGGGAAGCCCTCAACCAGGCCCGCCATCGCATCGGCATGATCTTCCAGCACTTCAACCTGCTGACGTCGCGCCATGTCTTCGACAATGTGGCCCTGCCCCTGGAACTGATGGGCATGTCACGACGCGATATCCGCGACCGCGTCACGCCCCTGCTCGAGCTGGTCGGCCTGGACGACAAGGCCGACCAGTATCCCGCTCAGCTCTCCGGCGGCCAGAAGCAGCGCGTCGCCATCGCCCGCGCCCTGGCCAGCCGCCCCCGCGTGCTGCTGTGCGACGAGGCGACCTCGGCGCTGGACCCCCATACCACTGGCGCCATCCTGGAGCTGCTGCGCGACATCAATCGCAAGCTCGGCCTGACCATCCTGCTGATCACCCACGAGATGGAAGTCGTCAAGTCGATCTGCCATCGGGTCAGCCTGATCTCCGACGGCGAGCTGGTCGAAGCCGCCGACGTCGGCGACTTCTTCACGGCGCCAACGACACAGCTCGGCCGCGACTTCCTCAACGACTTCCTGGAGCTCGAGCCGCCGGATGCACTCGTCGAGCGCCTCGAGGATCAACCCGGCGCTCACAGCCACCCGGTCGTGCGCCTGGCCTTTTCCGGGGACGCCGTTTCCACCCCGCTGGTCTCGCGACTGGCCCGCGAATGCGGGGTGGATGTCAGCATCCTGCAGGCCAAGGTGGAGTCGATCCAGGACCGTACCCTGGGGCTGATGATCGCCGAACTCATGGGCGACGCCGAGGATACCCGGCGTGCCCTCGCCTATCTGCAAGACCACGACCTGCAAGTGGAGGTACTCGGCCATGTCCAGCGCGATGCTTAACCTGATCCTCGAGGCAACCCTGGCCACGCTCTACATGGTCGCCGTCTCCGGCCTGATCGCCGCGATCCTCGGCATCCCGTTGGGCGTCATGCTGTATGTCACGCGACCGCGCCAGATACTCGCCCAGCCGATGCTCAATGGCGTGCTGGGTGTGATCACCAATATCGGCCGCTCGGTGCCCTTCATCATTCTGATGGTGGCCATCATCCCCTTTACCCGCGTGCTGGTCGGCTCCTCCATCGGCACCAATGCCGCCGTCGTGCCCCTGACGATTGCAGCCATCCCCTTCATCGCACGCCTGGTGGAAGGCGCCTTGAACGAGATATCCCCCGGCCTGGTCGAAGCCGCCCAGTCGATGGGCGCCACCCCCTGGCAGATCATCACCAAGGTGCTGCTGCCGGAAGCGCGTGGCGGCATCTTCACCGCGCTGACGGTGACCATCGTCACCCTGGTCAGCTACTCGGCCATGGCCGGTGCCGTCGGCGGCGGCGGCCTGGGCGATCTGGGCATCCGCTATGGCTACAACCGCTTCAACCCGACCATCATGCTGATCACCGTGGCGATCCTGGTGGTGATGGTGCAAGGCTTCCAGAGCCTGGGTGACTACCTGGTACGCAAGAGCGATCACAAGTGAGCCGGACCATCGCTTAATAACCAAAAAGCATTACACTTTTTACGGTTATTCCAATATAGTAGTGAGCAACCTCACCATTTCCGCAAAGGAGAGACCGACATGCGCCATATCCTGATCGGCGGCCTCGCCGCTTCCGTTCTGGCCTTCGGCCAGGCCCATGCCGACGAGCAGAGCCTCAAGGTGGGCACCGTCGCCGGCCCCGAAACCGAGGTGATGCAGGTCGCCGCGGACCTCGCCGAGAGCCAGCACGACCTGAACATCGAGATCATCGAGTTCACCGACTATGTCACGCCCAATGCCGCCCTGGCCGACGGCAGCCTGGATGCCAACGCCTACCAGCACGAGCCCTACATGCAGTCCATGGTCGAGGACCGCGGCTATGACTTCGCCATTGCCGGGCGCACCTTCGTCTACCCGATCGGTGCCTACTCCGAGCAGTACGGCAGCATCGAGGCACTGCCGGACGGGGCCACCATCGCCCTGCCCAACGACCCGTCCAACGAGGGCCGCTCGCTGATCCTGATGCACAACGAAGGCCTGATCACGCTGGACGACCCGAGCAACCTCGAAGCCACGCCGCTCAACATCGTCGAGAACCCGCACGACTTCGAGTTCCGCGAAATCGAGGCCGCCCAACTGCCGCGCGTGCTGCCTGACGTCGACATGGCCTTCATCAACAACACCTTCGCCCAGCCGGCCGGCCTGACACTGGATGATGCCCTGATCAAGGAAGGTCCGGAGTCTCCCTACGTCAACATCATTGCCGTGCGTGCCGGCGATGAAGACAAGGAGAGCATTCAGCAGCTGGTCGACGCTTATCAGAGCGAAGCAGTGGAAGCCAAGGCCGAAGAGCTGTTCGGTGCCCAGGCGGTGCCCGGCTGGAAGTGAAGCGGTCCCCGGGCCTGGCCTGAAGCCGCTCGGGAACCCTGCTTGACCCACCCTTCGAGGCCAGCCATGGTGCCGGCCTCGAGCGTTCAAGGAAGCGCAACATCATGACCCATTACACCCTGCTGGGCCGACAACTCGACGCCCTGCTGGATACCACCGACTGGCTGACCAACAGTGCCCAGACCTGCGCCATGCTGATGCAGGAAGTGCCGGACCTCAATTGGGTGGGCTTCTATCTGCAACGCGAGCCCGGCGTACTGCACCTGGGGCCCTTCCAGGGCAAACCGGCATGTCATCCGATTCCCTTCGACAAGGGCGTGTGTGGCGCCGCGGCCCGTACACACAAGACACAACGCGTCGACGACGTGCATGCCATTGCCGATCACATTGCCTGCGACAGCGCCTCTCAGGCCGAGCTGGTGGTTCCGGTGGTCGTCGACGGCCGACTGTGGGGCGTGCTCGACCTGGACAGCCCGGTGCCGGGCCGCTTTGCCGAGGAAGACCAGGCCGGCATCGAGGCCTTGGTCGAGATCTTCGTGGCCAGCACGACGTTCAACGCCTGAGCCCTGCCCCGCTCGGCTGACAACCGGAATGCAAAAAGCCCCGAGACGCGAGGTCCCGGGGCTTTTCGATATCTGGTAGGACCAGGCGGATTTGAACCGCCGACCTCCACGATGTCAACGTGGCGCTCTAACCAACTGAGCTATGGTCCTGATGCGTGCTGTCGAACTACCGGATGAGGCTTGGTAGGACCAGGCGGATTTGAACCGCCGACCTCCACGATGTCAACGTGGCGCTCTAACCAACTGAGCTATGGTCCTGCCTATCGAGCCGGGATCGCCTCGACAACGGATGCGTATTCTACCTATCCGGCACGCAAATGCAACCCCCCAACACCTTGATCAAGATCCCGAAGATCAGTGACTTGAGTCATGCTCCCCGGGCGAGGTGCGCACCCGATCCACCGCCTCCAGCCAGCCGGCGTAAAGACGACTGCGCTCTTCTTCCTCCATGGCGGGATGGAAGCTGCGCTCGCAGCGCCACAGCCCGGCGATCTCGTCCAGGTTGCGGTACCAGTCCAAGCGCAGTCCGGCCAGATAGGCGGCGCCCAACGCCGTTGTCTCCAGCACAGTGGGCCGGTCCACCTGCACCCCCAGCATGTCGGCAAGGAACTGCATGACCCAGTTGTTGCCGACCATGCCGCCATCCACCCTGAGGGTGTTGGAACCGGCGCTCATGTCATCATTCATGCAGACCTGCAGGTCGCGGGTCTGGTAGCAGACCGCCTGCAGGCCGGCGGCAACGATCTCGGCGATCCCGGTATCACGGGTCAGGCCCAGGATGGCGCCGCGCGCCTTGGGGTCCCAGTGCGGGGCGCCCAGACCGGTGAAAGCAGGCACCAGATAGACACTGTGACCACGCCGGGTCTTGCTGGCCAGCGCTTCGGTCTCGGCCGCATCGGCGAACAGCTGCAGGCCGTCGCGCAGCCATTGCACGGTTGCCCCCGCCACGAAGATGCTGCCCTCCATGGCGTAGGTCGGGACGCCATTCAGGCGATAGCCCACCGTGGTCAGCAAACGATTGCGCGAAATGCCGGCTTCCTGCCCCATGTTGACGATCATGAAACAGCCGGTGCCATAAGTGCTCTTGCCCATCCCCGGGGTAAAGCAGGCCTGGCCGACCAGGGCGGCCTGCTGATCGCCGGCGACACCGGCGATCGGCAGTTCGGCTCCCAGCCATTCGGCATCGACCCGGCCGAAGTCATCGCTGGAGTCCTTGACCTCCGGCAGCAGGCTCTCGGGAATGTCGAAGCGTTCCAGCAGAGTGGCATCCCAGCACTGCTCGTGGATATTGAACAGCGCGGTGCGCGAGGCATTGGTGGCATCGGTGGCATGCACCTTGCCGCCGGTAAGCCGCCATATCAGGAAGGTATCCACCGTGCCGAAGGCCAGTTCGCCGCGCTCCGCTCGCTCACGCGCGCCCGGCACATTGTCCAATATCCAGGCCAGCTTGCTGGCCGAGAAATAGGGATCGATCAAAAGGCCGGTGCGTGCCTGCAGATCCTCGGCATGGCCGGCTTCGCGCAGCCGCTCGCAGGCATCGGCGGTACGCCGGTCCTGCCAGACAATGGCGTTATACAGCGGCTTGCCGGTCTTCCGGTCCCAGACCAGGGTGGTTTCCCGCTGATTGGTGATGCCGATACCATCAATCAGCTCGACACCACCCTCGAGCCGTTCGATGGCCTCCCGACAGGTGGCGACGACCGTCTCCCAGATTGCCTCGGGGTCGTGCTCGACCCACCCATCCCGGGGAAACCATTGCTCGAATTCCCGCTGGGCGGTCAATACCACATTGCCTTCCCGATTGAAGACAATGGCGCGGGAACTGGTCGTGCCCTGGTCAATGGCGAGCAGATAAGAAGCCATGCAAGCACCCTGATTGTTGTGGAGTTTGGCCGACAATCGCAAACCGCACTAGCGCCCGGCTCTGGATACACTCGGCAATTTCGCTTTCCAACGAAAATGTTCGTTTCTGATCACAAAGCCTACTCCAGTGGCGGCCTGCGCTCAATTGACATCACGCCTGGACACCTAAGACCTTCGGCGCATATCAGCCTTCACTGCATTGAAGATGACGATATCGTAGAATGACCGGCATCAAGGAGTCGCCATGAATCAACAACAACGCCAGGCCAGCATTCTCGAACTCGTCGCCCGCCAGGGATACGCCAGTATCGAGCAGCTCACCGAGCACTTTGCGGTCACGCCCCAGACCATACGCCGTGATCTCAATCAGCTGTCCGCCGAAGGACATCTGCGCCGCGTGCATGGTGGTGCCGGCATGGAATCGAGCACCGTCAACACCGCCTACGCGACTCGCAAGACGCTCAACCTCGAGGCCAAGCAGCGCATCGCGGCACTCCTGGCGCACCAGATTCCCGACCACGCCTCCCTGTTCATCAATATCGGCACCAGCAACGAGGTCATCGCCGAGGCCCTGCTGGACCACCGCGGGCTCGAGATCATCACCAACAACCTCAATGTCGCCGCTATCCTCCAGCACAAGGAGGACTTCAATGTCATCATCGCCGGCGGCCAGATCCGCTCACGGGATGGCGGCATCATCGGTGAGGCCACCATCGATTTCATCAATCAGTTCAAGGTGGACTTCGGCATCATCGGCATCAGCGGGATCGATGAAGATGGCTCACTGCTCGAGTTCGACTATCAGGAAGTCAGGGTCGCACAGGCCATTATCCACAACTCCCGGCAGGTCTTCCTGGCCGCGGACCACTCCAAGTTCCAGCGCAACCCCGTGGTGCGCCAGGGCAATCTGGCTCAGCTGGATGCCCTCTTCACCGATCGCGAGCCCCCCGAGAGCATCCAGCGGCTGTTGACCCAGCACGACGTTACCCTCCACCTGGCCTGACAGCCCCGCCACTCCTGGCCGCCCTCTCGGCGCGGCCCGCATCTCGCATCCTGCATCCCGAACCTCGCGCCCCTCTTAACCGCGCTGCAGGTGCGGCGACTCTTGATGTTCGAACACGATTGTTTTATTTTCGTTTTCAAACACTCAATGTTCACACCTGAACCCGGCGGCTCGCCGGTCGGAGCTGGCACGATGCACCCTACCAAGGACGACATCCTGGATCTGTTTGTCATCGGTGGCGGAATCAATGGTACCGGCATTGCCGCCGATGCTGCGGGTAGAGGCCTCGGCGTCGCCCTGTGCGAACAGGCCGACCTGGCCAGCGCCACCTCCTCGGCCAGCAGCAAGCTGATTCACGGTGGTCTGCGCTACCTGGAACATCACGAATTCCGGCTTGTCCGCGAAGCCCTGCGCGAACGTGAAGTCCTCATGGCCAAGGCACCGCACATCATCAGTCCGCTGCGTTTCGTGCTGCCTCACCGGGCTCACCTGCGCCCGGCCTGGATGTTGCGTGCCGGCCTTTTCCTTTACGACCACCTGGGCAAGCGTCAGACGCTCGCCGGTTCGCGAGGCATTCGCCTGGACGCGCACCAGGGATTGAAAGCGGACATCCGTCGCGGTTTCGAGTACTCGGATTGCTGGGTCGATGATGCGCGACTGGTGGTGCTCAACGCCATGCAGGCCCGTCAGCACGGTGCCGAAGTCATGACGCGCAGTCGCTGCGTATCCGCCCGGGACCGGCAGCAGTACTGGGAAATCGAGCTCGAGGATCGCGACACGGGCCACCGCCAGCGCCGATATGCCAGGGCCCTGGTCAACGCCGCCGGCCCCTGGGTGGACAGCGTAGTGCGCGACCAGACTCAGCGCTCATCCCGCTACGGGGTACGCATGATTCAGGGCAGTCACCTGATCGTGCCGCGCCTCAACGTCGACGAGCGGGCCTATATCCTGCAGAACAGCGACCAGCGCATCGTTTTCGTGCTGCCCTATGAGGATGATTTCAGCCTGATCGGCACCACGGACCGTCGATATCAGGGGGATCCCTCCCGGATCGAAGCCAGCGAGGAGGAAATCGACTACCTGCTCGAGGTGGTCAACGAGCACTTCGCCACGCCCCTGGAGCGCGGGGATGTACTGCGCACCTTCTCCGGCGTACGTCCCCTGTGTGACGACGAATCCGCCGACCCTGCCGCCATGACCCGTGATTACACCCTGGACCTGGACGACGACCAGGGCGCACCGCTGCTATCGATCTTCGGCGGCAAGATCACCACCTACCGCAAGCTCGCCGAGGCGGCGCTGGACGCGCTGGCGGCGCACTTCCCGAACATGGGTGAGCCCTGGACCAAGGATGCTGTGCTGCCCGGCGGCGATATCCAGGATCAGGCCAGTTTCGCGGCCCGCCTGGAAGCCGACTACCCCTTTCTGGGTCGCGCGCGTGCAGCGCGTCTGGCACGCAGTTACGGCAGTCTCTGCCTGGCATTTCTGCAGGGCGCACGACGCGAGGAAGACCTGGGCGAGGCCTTCGGTGCCGGCCTGACGGCCGCCGAAGTCGACTACCTGGTGGAACACGAATGGGCACGCCTGCCGGAAGATATCCTGTGGCGACGCACCAAGCTGGCCCTGCGGCTGACCACCGAGCAGCACCAGCGGCTCGCCCGCTATCTGCAACGGGCCAGGCTCACGGCCATTGCCTGACCGGCGGCGGCCAGGCCACCACATCCGCCGGCTGCATGAGAACCCGGTCGCGATGCTGTCGGAGATCACGCCCCTCGAGGGCGGTCAGGAGGATCTGCAAGGGGTCGCCGTGACTGACCAGCAGTACACACTCGTCGCATGACGCCTGCTCCAGATCCCGGATGACCGCCAACAGGCGCCCGGCCACCCGATCGACGGCTTCGACCCCCTGGCACTGATGCCCGGCATCCAGGGCGTCGCGGGCCCAGGCCTCGGCATAACGCGCGTCCGACTGCCCCTCCAGTTCACCGAAATCCCGCTCGCGCAGACGCCGGTCGACAACGGCCCCGACATCGAACCACTCCGCCACTCGCTGGGCCGTCTGGGTCGTGCGCAGAAAATCGGAATGCACGACCCGTGTTGGCGTGGCCCAGCGCCAGGCCACCAGGCTCTCGTCCACCTCTTTCCGTCCCCGGTCGGACAGGCCGAATGAAGCAACGCCCCGACACGGCGAACTCACGATGCGCCCCTGCTGATTCGCTTCGCTATGACCATGCCGCATCAGCAGGTAGCGATGACGCAAGCTCGACGAGCCAGGCGGTAAAGTGTTTGACATTGAACTGTCACAAACCCTAGATTACAGACAGAGGCTTTCGAAAAAATACGTCAATGTCAATTTTCGAAAAACACTCCACTTTATAACAACAATCATCGAGGTACGCCATGCGACGCATCCCCGCTTCTGCGGCACGGCCTGCGCTGGCCGCGTTCACCTTTCTCCCCCTGCTGCTGATCACTGGCCCCGCCATGGCACAGGAAGACTGCCCCCACGGTGACCTGGATTCCATCTATTGCGACAATAATGGCGATCTGGTCGCCGATCGACCACAAGATGAGTCCGAATGGGCCAATCCTGAAACGCTGATCTTCGCCTATACCCCGGTCGAGGATCCGGCGATTTATTCGGATATCTGGCAACCCTTCATCGAACACATGGAAGACGTGACCGGCCGCGATGTGCGCTTCTTCGCCGTGCAGTCCAATTCTGCCCAGGTCGAGGCAATGCGCAGTGGACGCCTGCATGTTGCCGGGTTCTCTACCGGCCCCACTCCCTTCGCGGTCAACCTGGCCGGCGCTGTGCCCTTCGCCCTGATGGGGTCCGACGACGGACGCTTCGGCTACACCCTGCAGCTGTATACCCATGTCGACTCGGGCATCGACGAGGTCACGGACCTCAAGGGCAAGCGCGTGGCACACACCTCGCCCACCTCGAACTCGGGCAATCAAGCCCCGCGAGCCCTGTTCCCCGACCTCGGTATCGTGCCCGGCGAGGATTATGAAGTGCTCTACTCGGGTAGCCATGACCAGTCGATGCTGGGCGTGGTAGCTCAGGATTACGATGCCGCCCCGGTGGCTTCGGAAGTCGTCGAGCGTATGGCCGATCGGGGACTGTACGACCCTGATGACGTGAAGATTCTCTACGAGTCCGACCCCTTCCCGACCACGTCCTATACCTATGCCCACAATCTGGCCCCCGAACTGGTCGAGAAGATCGAAGAGGCATTCTTTACCTTCGACTTCGCAGGCACCGAGCTCGGCGAAGAGTTCGACGGCGTAGAGAAGTTCATCCCCATCAACTATCAGGACAACTGGAAGGTCATCCGTACCATCCAGACTGCCAACGGCGTCGAGTATACCCCCGACAACCTGCAGTAAGACGAGTTCACGAGTTCAATCACGGGCGGCCCTACCAGCCGCCCACTCACTTGTTTCCTGCATTCAGGTATTCATCCGGACGCCACCATGCTCGAAATCTCTGGCCTGACCAAGCGATATGGCCAGGACGCGCCGGTTCTCACCGGCCTGGACCTGGCCGTGGAAGGCAACAGTGTTGTCGCCATCGTCGGCGCCTCAGGGGCCGGCAAGAGCACCATGTTGCGATGCATCAATCGTCTCGTCGAACCGAGCTCCGGCTCGATCCGGCTCAATGGACACGAATTGGTCGACCTGAAGGGTGCCGAGCTAAGACGCGCCCGCCGCCGTATCGGCATGGTCTTTCAGGGCTTCAACCTCATCGACCGCCTCACCGTGATGGAAAACGTGCTTGCTGGCCGCCTGGGTTACGTCAACCTCTTCCAGGCCGTGACGCGGCGCTACCCCGACTCGGACATCGAGCGGGCCTTCCAGCTCATGGAACGGGTCGACATTGCCCACTATGCCAACAAGCGAGCCGATGAGTTGTCCGGCGGCGAACGTCAACGCGTGGGTGTGGTACGCGCCCTGATGCAGGAGCCAGAGGTACTCCTGGCCGACGAGCCCACGGCCTCACTCGATCCGCGTACATCCGAACAGATCATGATACTGCTGCAGCAACTGGCTGGAGAGCTGTCCCTGCCGGTCTTGATCAACATCCACAACGTTGGCCAGGCCAAGACCTACACCGAACGCATCGTCGGCCTGCGTCATGGCAAGATGATCTTCGACGGCCGACCCGATGATTTCACCCATGACGCTCTCGAGGCCGTCTACGGCGGCATCGAAGCCTCGGATGAGCCCAGCGCGCCGGCGCCCGAACGGCATCGCGAGGAGCCCCATGAGTCGTTCTGACACGCCCCGCACCTGGCGCAAGCCGCCCTTTATCGCCAACCCCTGGCTGCGTTACGGCATCCTGGCCGTTACCGCGACATATCTCGTCTGGGCCTTCGCCACCCTGCCGTTCAACTGGCAGCGTATCGCCGAGGGCCTGCCACGTTCCGCACGCATCTTCGGCGGGGGCTTCCCGCCGAATTTCTCGCGTGCCGACCTGCTGCTGACGGGCTTCGTCGAGAGCCTGCAGATCGCCATCCTGGCCACCCTGCTCGGCGTTGCCCTGTCGATCCCCTTCGCCATCATGGCGGCGCGCAATACCGCACCACTCCCCGTTTACCTTCTGGGCCGGACAGTCATCATCGTGTCGCGCAGTTTCCACCCGGTGATCGTGGCAATCCTGTTCGTTGCCGCCGTGGGTTTCGGCCCGCTCGCCGGCATCCTGACCCTGACGCTCTACTCCATCGGTTTCGTCGGCAAGCTGCTCGCCGAGGAGATCGAAGAGATCGATTGGGGTCAGGTAGAGGCCGTGCGTGCCTCCGGCGCAGGTTATCTGGCCACTCTCTTTTATGCCGTCTTCCCACAGATCCTGCCCCGCCAGGTCGGGTTGTCGATGTATCAGCTCGACAGCAACCTGCGCGCTTCCGCGGTGGTCGGTATCGTCGGCGCCGGTGGCATCGGCAGCACCCTGATGAATGCCTTCGGGCGCTACGACTATGATTTTGCCTTCGCCATCCTGCTGGTCATCATCGCCGTGATCCTGGTCAGTGAAGGTATCAGTGGCTGGGTGAGGAAACGTTTATGGTAGAAGAACACGCCGAGCATACCGCCGATCGGGTGTGGCGCCGTTACGATCATCGCCAGCAGCTGATTCGCTATGCCGTCCTTCTGGCCGTGACAATGGCAGTCGTCTGGGCGGTCCGTGACATCGATATCTTCTGGCCCTGGGTCTGGGATGCCCCGAACCAGATCTCGAACCTGGGCGCACGCATGTGGCCCCCCGACCCGACGCGCCTCGGCGCCATCGTCGCCGCCATGCTGGAGACCGTGCATATCGCGACCCTGTCCACCATGCTGACCATCTTCATCGCCTTGCCGGTCTCCTACATCGCGGCCCAGAACACCACTCCCAATCGTGCCTGCCTGTGGCTTGGCCGCTTCATCCTGGTAGCCAGTCGCTCCGTCAACACCATCATCTGGGCCCTGTTGTTCGTGGCCATTTTCGGCCCCGGCGTGCTGGCCGGCATTCTGGCCATCATGTTCCGCTCGGTGGGCTTCATCGGCAAACTGATGGGTGAGGCCATCGAGGAGATCGACAAGCGACCGGTCGAGGCCATGCAGGCCACCGGCGCTTCGAAGCCCAAGGTCATCGCCTACGCGGTGGTCCCCCAGGTGATGCCGGCCTTCTTCGCCATCATCATCCTGCGCTGGGACATCAACATTCGCGAATCCACCGTACTCGGCCTGGTCGGTGCCGGCGGCATCGGCGTGATCCTCCAGGGCGCTATCGACACCTTCGCCTGGCCTACCGTGGCCACCATCCTCATTGCCATCATTGCCCTCGTCCTTATCGGCGAGGCCTTGACCGGCCTGCTACGGAGCAAGGTGCTCTAGCTAGCACGACCACAAGTTCGATAACCAACAACACGGCGACTTTCCCATCACTACGATATCCGCGGTATGCTCGTTGTATATCGTCATGGCACCGACAGGGAGCAAATGCCGTGCTGTCCATCCTCATCACGCTACTGGCCGTCTTGCTGCTGGCGGCCACTCTGGTGGCACACCTGCCGATGCACTGGTGGGGCATTCGCAGTTGCGAGTTTCCCCGCCTGCAGATCGCCGCCCTCGCCCTGCTCTGTCTGGTTGCCACTCCACTGGTGGAGCCGCCCTGGCATTGGCTGGCCATGGTCTGTGGCCTTGTCACCCTGGTGATACAGGTCGTGCATATCCTGCCCTGGACCCGCCTGTGGCCGATACAGGTACAGCCTGCCCAGCCCGGCCATGAGGATCGCTGCCTGCGCCTGCTGGTCGCCAATGTGCTGACGCCCAACCGCCAGGCCGAAGGTCTGGTCGCCATGATTCATCAATATCAGCCGGATGTCGTGCTGACGCTGGAGTCCGACGCCTGGTGGGAGCAGCAGCTCGACGAGGCTCTCGCCGAAGACTGGCCACATGCCGTTCGAATCCCCCAGGACAACCTCTACGGCATGCACCTCTACTCCCGCCTGCCGCTGCTATCGCCGCGTGTCGAGCGACTGATTCAGGAGGATATTCCCTCCATCTCGACCGGGATCCAGCTGCGCTGCGGTGACAGCATCCACCTCCATGCGGTACACCCGCGCCCACCCGCTCCCAGCGAGAGCAAGGAATCGCTATGGCGCGACGCCGAGCTGCTGCTGGTGGGCAAACGGATTCATGCCGACCCCGGCCCGACGCTGGTGGCCGGCGACCTCAATGACGTGGCCTGGTCGCGCACCACTCGCAGCTTCTGTCGCGTCAGCGGCATGCTCGACCCGAGACGCGGCCGCGGCATGTTCAGCACCTTTCACGCCAGCTACCCCGTGCTGCGCTGGCCACTCGACCACGTCTTTTCCAGCGAACACTTCACGCTGAGCGCCATGCAACGCCTGCCCGGCTTCGGTTCCGACCACTTCCCGATCCTCACGACCCTCTGCTACCGCCCCTCGCGTGCCGACGAGCACGACAACCCGCAAGCCGACAGCCAGGAGCATCAGGAGGCCCGCGACACCATTCGCGAAGGACAGCTCCGGGAGCAGGAAGACTGAAGGAAGAAGGAAGAAGGAAGAAGGAAGAAGGAAGAAGGAAGAAGGAAGAAGGAAGAAGGAAGAAGGAAGAAGGAAGGAAGCGTACGTCCGACCACAGTGGCGTCAAGGGTTTTCTTCCCTCTTAAAGGCGCGCGCGCCGTTCTTCCCTCTTCACTCGTACGAAGGCGCACGGCGCCGTCCTTCCTTCTTCGCTCCCGGGCTGCGCCCGCTTACTCGGGTATCCCGCCTCGGGTCAGGGCCGCGGGGTCGAGCAGGCGTTGCAATTCTTCGCGGGATAGATCGGTCTCTTCCTCCGCGACATCGATGATCGGGCGGCCGGCCTGGTAGGCATGCTTGGCGATGGCCGCCGCGGCGTTGTAGCCGATCACCGAGTTCAACGCCGTGACCAGGATGGGGTTGCGCGACAGGGGTTCGCTCAGATGATCCTCACGCACCTTGAAGGTCGCGATGGCCCGATCCGCCAGCAGGGCGGAAGTATTGCTCATCAGCTGAATCGAGGACAGCAGGTTGTTGGCCACCATCGGCAGCATGACATTGAGCTGGAAGTTGCCGCTCTGTCCGGCGACGCTCACGGCGGTGTCCAGGCCGATGACCTGAGCGGCGGCCTGGGCGGCGGATTCAGGGATCACCGGATTGACCTTGCCGGGCATGATCGAGCTGCCGGGCTGCAGGGCCTCGAGTTCGATCTCGCCCAGTCCGGCCAGGGGGCCGGAATTCATCCAGCGCAGATCGTTGGCGATCTTCATGATCACGCAGGCCAGGCCGCGCAACTGACCGGAAAGCTCCACGGCAGCATCCTGGGAGCCCAGGCTGGCGAAAAAGCTGTCGTTGGGCGTCAGCGACAGGCCGGTGCGCTCGCTGAGCTGCGCCGCCATGCGCTCGGCAAACTCCGGATGCGCATTGATGCCGGTGCCCACGGCCGTGCCCCCCTGCGCCAGACGGCAGAGTCGCGTCATGGCACTGTCGAGACGTTCGATGGCCTGGCCCACCTGACTCGACCAGGCGCCCAGCTCCTGGCTCATGCGCAGTGGCATGGCATCCATGAGATGCGTACGCCCGGTCTTGACCACCCCGTCGAGTTCGACGGCCCGCTTGTCGATCGCCTTGCGCAGGTACTCGAGTGCCGGGCGCAGCTCCCGGGTCACTTCCAGCGCCGCGGAGAGATGGAGCGCGGTGGGAATGACGTCATTGCTCGACTGCCCCATGTTGACGTGATCATTGGGGCCGACTTCCAGACCCTCGCCACTCGCCAGATGGGCCACTACCTCGTTGACGTTCATGTTGCTCGAGGTGCCCGAGCCGGTCTGGAAGACATCCACCGGGAACTGATCGTCATGCTGTCCGTCGATGATGGCCTCTGTGGCCTCGACGATGGCGTCGGCGCGTTGCTCATCGAGCAGTCCCAGGTCCCGATTGACACAGGCCGCAGCTCGCTTGATGTGCGCGATGGCATGGATGAAGGCCGCCGGCATGGCCTGGCCGGATACCGGAAAGTTATTGACGGCTCGCTGGGTCTGGGCGCCGTAAAGCGCCGTCGCCGGCACCTCCAGTTCGCCCATGCTGTCCCGCTCGATGCGTGTATCGGTCATCTTCGCCTCCTTGTCGACAGAGTCTCCGCTCACCATGGCGCTGGCCGGCCGAGCATGCAAGGTCTTTGATAACGCGTCCCGATGGCATCGTCCGGAACCCGGGCACCGGCATACCGAGAGTGAGCCCACCCGACCCTTCGAGGGAACGCCGAAGAGAGCGACGAAAGAAATTCTTCGGCCTATGTTGCAATGCACAAAAAGCACTGCTATTGTGCATTGCAACATCAACGCGAAGGCATCGGCGAATCGCCCAGGCCTTCAACGAAGACCGACCCCAGGAGGGTTCACACGATGCGCGATTTCAACACCCAACAGTTTAGCGAGCAATTCGAGTCTCTGTTCTTCGGTCCGGCTCGCGCCTATGCGTCGCTGTCCGTGGACTTCACCGAGAAGATGCTGCGCGCCCAGATGGACGCCGGCCAGGCCTATACCGAGACCGGTATTGCTCAGCTCCGCTCGCTGCTCGACGTCAAGGATGCCGAAGGCCTGCGCAGCTACATGGAAGGCCAGCAGAAGGTCGCCAAGGAGCTGACCGAGCGCTTCAAGGGTGACGCCGAAAAGGTCGTCTCCATGCAGCAGGACTTCGTTCAGGAAAGCCAGAAGCTGACCGATGCCAACGTCAAGCAGGCTTCCGAGTCCGTCGAAAAGGCCACTCGCAAGGCCTGAACCCGGCCTCGCGCGTGACGATGAAGGGCTACCGCTACTGGCGGTAGCCTTTTTGCGTTAAGCTCTCCTGGCACACAGGGCCCCAGCCACCAGGAGACTTCATGCGACACCTCTTCTTGGGACTTTCCCTCGCCATGCTACTCGCCGGTTGCCAGATGGCACCCTACTCCGGCGAGACACAACGCGACGAGTCCATCGAGATCTCGGACGTCAACCGGGGTACTGACAGGACAGACAGCGCCGAAGCCGATCCCCCGCCGTCCGATCGCGGTCGAGTGGCGCGCCAGGTCGACTTTCCCGAGGATCAGTATGCCGCCCTGGAAAAGTCCGGCTCTGCCGCTCTCAGCGGGCGACTGACGCTCGATACGGCATCAGGCACGGCCGTCGGCGCCGGCGAAACCATCTCGGTCGCGCCGATCACGACCTATTCGGCGGAAGCCGCCGAGCAGGCCCTCGCCGGCCGCGCGGTCGAACGGGCCGATCCACGGGCGCGCGCCTATACCCATACCACCCGCACCGACGGCAACGGCTATTTCACGCTACGTGGCCTGCCCAGTGGCGATTTCTATGTGTCCGGCAGCCTGGTCAACCCCGCCAGCGGTCAGCGCCAGGTCGTGATTCACGAAATCAGTCTGGGCAAGGGACAGCACCGTGAAATCGACTTGAGCCGCTAAGCCGCTCCCTGATGGCAACCTCCGGGCCAGCGATCTACCTTAATAGAGGAGTCGCGTACCACCATGCCGGTGGTAGCAACGGAGGAGCCATCAATGGGCCAGCACAACAATACACCCCGCGGTGTCATCAGCCATGCACGCCTTGCCTGGCTGGCTCTGCCCCTGGTGGTCGCTCTTGGCGCGACAAACGCCCTGGGGGCTTCCCTGCAAGAGCTTCGTCAGGCAGGCAGCATTCGAGTCGCCGTGGCCAACGAAGTGCCCTATGGTTATCTGGATGACAATGGACAGGCTCAGGGAGTCGGCCCTGAAGTGGCGCGCCACGTACTCGCCGAGCTGGGCCTCGACAACATCGAATGGATGAGCACATCCTTCGGTGACTTGATCCCGGGCCTCGAAGAGGGTCGCTTCGATATGGCTGCCGCCGAGATGGCGATTCGCCCCGAACGCTGTGAGCGCGTGCTCTTCTCGACGCCCAACACCTCTTATGGCGAGGGGCTGTTGGTCAAGGCCACCAACCCCCTAGACATTCGCAGCTACCAGGCCTTTGCAGAGCGTGACGATATCAAGGTCGCCGTACTGCAGGGGGCAACCCAGCTCGATATCCTCCGCGAGCTCGGCGTCCCCGACACACGCCTGACCTCGGTCACTGCCAATGATGCGGCCATCGAGGCCTTGTTGTCCGGGCGCGCCGATGCCTATGCCGGCACCGGCCTCACGGTCAGCCAACTGGGTGAGCAGAGTCCGGACGTCGAGGTGGCGGAGGGCTTCGAGGACCCGAAGGTGGACGGAGAAATCGTGCGCAGCTGGGGTGGGTTCGCCTTCCCCAACGATGCCGAGACATTGCGGGACGCCTTCAATGAAGCACTCACGGACTATCGCCACACCCAGGCATGGGAAGACATCCTGACCCACCATGGCTTCACCCAGGATGACGTTCTCAACGCCTTCCGCTTCGACACCGAATGGTTATGTGGCCGCCAGGAGTGAACGGGCTACCAGTCCAGCGCCTGCTTGACGAACGGAATCGTGAGCTTGCGCTGGGCAGATAGTGAGGCTCGGTCGAGGGTCTCCAGCACTTCGAACATCGATTCCAGATGCCGCGGGCCACGGTGCAGAATATAACGCGCGACCTCATCGGAAAGTTGCATGCCGCGCCCCCTGGCACGCAGTTGCAAGGCCTCGAGGCGCCCCTGGTCATCCAGGCCGGGAACCTGGAACGTCATGCCCCAGGTCAGCCGCGAGGCCAGATCCGGCAACTGGACCGACAGCTGGCGTGGCGGTGCGGAAGCGGCCACGAGAAGGCGTCGCCCGCCATCACGCAGACGATTGAAGGCATGGAAGAGCGCCTCTTCCCAACGTTTGCGTCCCACGACCCTGTCCAGGTCATCGATGGCCACCAGGTCGAGCCGTTCGACCTCCTCGAGCATCAGGGGCGGGAAGTGGCCGAGCTCTTCGAGGGGCAGATACAGGGATCGTCTGTCCTGGTCGGATGCCGCGTGACAGGCCGCCTGGAGCAGATGACTGCGTCCGACGCCATCGCCTCCCCAGATATAGACGAAGGGTTCCCCGGCGGCCTCGAGCTGCCGCTTCAGGCAGGCCACCAGTGTGGCATTGGGGCCCGGATGGAAGTTGGCGAAAGTGGCGTCGTCACGCAGCCCCACTCCCAGTGGCAGCTGCGCGGGTGCTCGGCTCATGGAGACTCCTCGTCGGATACGGATCGCTCTGCATCATACAGCGAGCTGTTTTTATAGCGATCATGCAGATAACGCAACACCACCATGACCATGGCCGCCACGGGCAGCGCCAGCAGCACGCCGGTGAAGCCGAACAGCTGACCACCGGCCAGGACGGCAAAGATCACGGCAACCGGGTGGAGGCCGATCTTGTCGCCGAGCAACTTGGGTTGCAGGACGATACTCTCGACGAACTGGCCGAAGCCAAATACCGCGGCCACACCGACCAGCATCCACAACTCGCCGGACTGAAAGAACGCCACCAGGCCGGCCACCGAGATCCCCACGATCACGCCGAGATACGGCACGATGCTGGCCAGGCCGGATAACAGGCCGATCAGCAGACCGAACCTGACACCCAGCAGCGTCAAGCCAACGGCATAGATCACGCCCAGGCACAGCATGACGATCAGCTGGCCGCGCAAGAAGGACGACAGCACCTCGTCGCATTCCGCAGCCAGACGCGCCACGGTCGGCTCCCAGCGGCGTGGCAGCACGCCGCGCACCTTGGCCACCAGGTCATCCCAGTCGAGCAGCAGGTAGAAGGTCACCACCGGAATCAGCGCCAGGTTGCCGATCATGGCGACCAGGGCCATGCCGGACTTGGACACCTTGGCCAGCAGGGTGGCTGCCAGGGTCCCGGTCTCCTTCCAGTTGTCGACCAGGGTCTGGCGCATCTGATCGAAATCGGTGCTCAGATCCAGGCCGGTCACCGAACGCACATGCGGCACCACCGTGCTCTGCACCCAGCCCAGGATAGCCGGTATCGCTTCGATGAACTGGCCCAGCTGACGGCCCAGCACCGGAATCACCAGCACCAGGCTGAGACTGATGACCAGGATCAGCAGCAGGAATACCACCGAGACCGCCAGGCGCCTGGATAACCCCCGTTCCTCGAGCCGGTCGGCGAGCGGGTCGCCGAGGTAGGCCAGCACCATGCTGACGAAAAACGGCATCAACACCGGCTCGATGCTGATGAAAAACCACAACCCGATGGCCGCCAGTATGGCGACGATCCAACCCTGTCTACGCATCCTGCTCTCCCTGTGCGATGCCTGATGTGGCGGTGCGTGCCACGCCTGGTGATGCTACAATCTGCGGCCCATATTGCCCACCGCGACGCGCTGGCGCCAGTCAACGACCAGATCGCGGGTCGCGCCCTTCGACAGCAATGTTCATAACAGGACAGGTCATGACCGATTCCACCCAGCGCCCGCACGGCGCATCGCTCAGCTACAAGGATGCCGGCGTCGACATCGACGCCGGCAATGCCCTGGTCGACCGCATCAAGGGCGTCGCCAAACGCACCACGCGTCCCGAAGTCATGGGCGGACTGGGCGGCTTCGGCGCCCTCTGCCAGCTGCCGAGCGGGTATCGCGAGCCGGTGCTGGTCACCGGCACCGATGGCGTCGGTACCAAGCTGCGCCTGGCCATGGACCTGGAGCGTCACGACACCATCGGCATCGACCTGGTGGCCATGTGCGTCAATGACCTGGTGGTCGCCGGTGCCGAACCCCTGCTGTTCCTCGACTACTATGCCACGGGTCAGTTGAATGTCGACATCGCCGCCGACGTGGTCACCGGCATCGGCCAGGGCTGCGAGCAGGCTGGCTGTGCCCTGGTCGGTGGCGAAACCGCCGAGATGCCGGGCATGTATGCCGGCAACGACTATGACCTGGCCGGCTTCTGCGTCGGCGTCGTCGAAAAGGACGGCATCCTCGACGGCCAGGCTGTCGGCGAGGGAGACGTACTGCTCGGCATGACGTCCTCGGGGCCACACTCCAACGGCTATTCGCTTATCCGCAAGATCCTCGAACTCAACGCGACTTCGTTGGATACCGCGCTCGACGGGCGCTCCCTGGGCGATGCCCTGATGGCACCGACCCGCATCTACGTCAAGCCGCTGCTGTCGCTGCTCAAGGAAACCGATATCCCGGTCCATGCCCTGTCGCACATCACCGGCGGCGGCCTGCTGGAAAACCTGCCGCGCGTACTCCCCGAGGGAGCCGCCGCACGCATCGATACCAGCAGCTGGCAACGTCCCGCGGTATTCGACTGGCTCAAGCAACACGGCAATGTCGACGAACACGAGATGCATCGAGTCCTCAACTGCGGCATCGGCATGGTCCTGGCCGTCCCCGCCGAACGTGCCGACCAGGCGCGCGCCCACCTCCAGGCCCAGGGCGAGACGGTTCACCGCATCGGCCAGATCGTGGCGCGTGGCGAGGATGACGAAGTAGTCCAGCTGGAGAACCTGAACGAATGAGCGACACCGACTACCCGAGCGACACGCTCCAGGACTTCACCCCCGAGCCCGCCGACGCGCGGCGCATCGTGGTGCTGATTTCCGGTACCGGCAGCAACCTGCAGGCCTTGATCGAAGCCCAGGAACATGACCGCCTGGGCGGTGAGATCGTCGCCGTGGTCTCCAACCAGGCGGATGCCCAGGGCCTCAAGCGCGCCCGCGATGCCGGCATCGATGCAGTCGCCCTGCCGCATCGCGAATACGAGAGTCGCGAGGCCTTCGACGGCGCGCTGATCAAGGTCATCGAACGCCATGAACCCGACCTGGTCGTGCTGGCCGGCTTCATGCGCATTCTGACACCACGCTTCGTACAGCGCTTCCTGGGCCGGATGCTCAACATCCATCCGTCGCTGCTGCCGGCCTATCAGGGCCTGCATACCCATGACCGGGCGCTCGAGGACGGCGTGAGCGAACATGGCTGCAGCGTCCATTTCGTCACCGAGGAACTGGACGGCGGGCCAGTCGCCCTGCAAGCCGCGGTCCGCGTCGACGCCGACGATGGCCTGGAAAGCCTCAAGGACAAGGTACAGGCTCGCGAACACCTGATCCTGCCGATTGCCGTCAACTGGTTCCTGGAAGGCCGCCTGCAACTGACCGGCGACCACATCACCATGGACGGCATCAGCCTGCCACCCACCGGCATGCGACTCTCCCACGAAGACGCCGCCGAGGAGTTGGACGAAGGGCTCTAGGAAGAAGGAAGAAGGAAGAAGGAAGAAGGAAGAAGGAAGAAGGAAGAAGGAAGAAGGAAGAAGGAAGAAGGAAGAAGGAAGAAGGAAGAAGGAAGCGTACGTCCGACCACAGTGGTGTCAAGGGTTTTCTTCCCTCTTCAAGGCGCGCAGCGCCGTTCTTCCCTCTTCATTCCTGGATCGCGCGCAGCGCCGTTCTTCCCTCTTCATTCCTGGATCGCTCGCAGCGCCGCTCTTCGCTCTCGAGGCGGCGCCAGCCGCGCTCTTCAAACTTCCAGTTCCCGGCCGAAGGCCGGGCCGGTATCAGGTCCTCGGCAGTGTCACGCCGCGTTGCCCCATGTACTTGCCGCCGCGGTCCTTGTAGGAGGTCGAGCAGACCTCGTCGGATTCCAGGAAGAGCATCTGCGCCACGCCTTCATTGGCGTAGATCTTCGCCGGGAGGTTGGTGGTGTTGGAGAACTCCAGGGTCACATGACCTTCCCACTCGGGTTCGAGCGGGGTCACGTTGACGATAATGCCGCAGCGGGCATAGGTCGACTTGCCCAGGCAGATGGTCAGCACGCTGCGCGGGATCCGAAAGTACTCGATGGTCCGCGCCAGAGCGAAGGAATTGGGCGGGATCACGCAGACATCCCCCTTGACGTCGACGAAGCTTTTTTCATCGAAGCCCTTGGGGTCGACGACCGCCGAGTGGATGTTGGTGAACACCTTGAATTCATCGGAACAGCGCACGTCATACCCGTAACTGGATGTTCCGTATGAGATCACCCGCTGGTCGTTCACATAACGCACCTGATCGGCTTCGAATGGCTCGATCATGCCGTCGCTTGCGGCCATGCGGCGTATCCAGTGATCTGATTTGATGCTCATGGGAAGGTCCTGCCGGGTAAAGGGTGAAGGGCCCGGCCGCTCACGGCCGGGCGCCGCACATGATAGCCGTCGCGGCGCCCGCCGTCACGACCTTCACTCGCTGAACGAGATCTCCGGGCCATCATCCACCGGCTTGCCCAGCTGCTCGGCCACCTGGCGGGCCATGTCGCGGAAGGTATGCGTCACCTCGCCATCGGGCTCGGCTACCACGGTGGGATTGCCGCTATCCGCCTGTTCGCGAATCCCCAGGGTCAGCGGCAAGCGGCCCAGCAGGCGGGTGTCATATTCCTGGGCGATCTTCTCCCCACCGCCTTCGCCGAAAATCGGCTCGCTGTGCCCGCATTGGGTACAGACATGCAGGCTCATGTTCTCGACCACACCGAAAGACGGCACATTGACCTTGCGAAACATCTCGATGCCCTTGCGCGCATCCAGCAGGGCAATGTCCTGTGGCGTGGTGACGATCACGGCACCATCCACTGGCACCTTCTGCGCCAGCGTCAGCTGAACATCGCCGGTACCGGGCGGCATATCGATGAAGAGGACATCGAGATCATCCCAGACGGTCTGCGTCAGCAGCTGCTGAAAGGCCCCGGCAACCATAGGCCCACGCCACACCGTGGGTTCACGAATATCCACCATGAAGGCCATGGACATCGTCTGCAGCCCGTGGGCCTCTAGGGGCTTGAGGCGTTTTTCACCGGCCGTCTCGGGCCGCGCATCATCGGCAACCCCCAGCATGCGAGCCTGGCTGGGCCCATGGATGTCGGCGTCCAGCACGCCCACACGATATCCTTCGGCCGCCATGGCCAGTGCCAGGTTGGCGGTCACGGTGGACTTACCGACGCCCCCCTTGCCGGATGCCACGGCAACAATATGCTTGACCCCTTCGATCACGACTCGCTCCTTTCAATGCTTGGGGCCGGCCCCTGCAAGGGCCGGAACATCGAACAGTATACCTGCCACCTGACGGCGGCACGCAATCTTGCGGGATGCCTGAAAACGACGAAGGGCGCGCCAAGAGCGCGCCCTTCGAGTCGCCTCGGGATCCGACGTCAGACTTCCTGAGCCGATTCCTGTTCGCGGTTGCGAGTCGAGGCCTCGTCTTCGGATGGCGCCGCGTCGTCTGCCTCCGCAGCGGACGACTCGGTTTCCCCGCCGGACTGGCTGTCGCCCTGCTCGCCCGCGTCGGACTCGCTGGAAGACGCCGCGGCATCACTGCCGGACTGGCTGTCGCCCTGCTCGTCCGCGTCGGAATCGCTGGAAGACGCCGCGGCATCACTGCCGGACTGGCTGTCGCCCTGCTCGTCCGCGTCGGAATCGCTGGCAGACGTCGCGGCATCACTGCCGGACTGGCTGTCGCCCTGCGCGCCCGCGTCGGACTCGTTGGAGGACGCCGCGGCTTCCCCGCCGGACTGGCTGTCAGCCTGCTCGCCCTCATCGGACTCGCTGGAAGACGCCGCGGCATCGCCGCCGGACTCGGACTGGGTATCGCCCTGCTCGCCCGCGTCGGACTCGCTGGAGGACGCCGCTGCTTCATCGCCGGACTGGGCATCGCTACCGAGGTCGGAGAGCCTGTCCCGCCATGCGGCCAGATCGCTCTTCAGGCTGGCCAATTGCTGGCTGCGGGTATCCACCTTGGCATCGAGGTTGGCCAGCTCGTCACGGCTCGACTTCAGGTCGCTCTTGACGCTTTCGAGTGCCTGGCTGGCCTCATCACGCTGCGCCTGGAGCTGCTCGCGCTCCTCGGTCAGGCTTTCCACCCTGGAGTTCAGTTCACCTTGCTGCTTTTCCAGCTCGGCAAGCTGCTCATCCAGGCTGGCCTTGCGCTCCTCCGCCTGCTGACGCGCCTCGACGGCTTCATCACGCGCACTCAGGGCCTCGTCACGTGCCTGTGTGGCCTCTTCAAGCTCCTGCTGCACACTCGTCAGAGACGCCTGCTGCTCTTCCAGCTTCTGCTCGGCCTCCTGGACCTGGCTCTGCACGGGCTCGAGCGCGGCATTGGCTTCTTCCAGTTCGCCGCGGGCCTGCTCAACCTTGGCCGTGACTTCCTCGAGTTCCGCCTGGGCCTGCTGGCGCTGCTGCTCCAGCTCGTCGGTACGCGCCTGGAGGGACTCGACCTCCGATTGTGCCGCTTCATGTTCCGCCAGCTGAGTCTCGAGTTCCTCGTTTTCCGACTGCACCGAATCGAGACGCGACTGCAGTGACTCGCGTGCCTCGTTGCTGGAACTGACACTGGATTGCGCGAACAGTGCCCAGATCACGGCAACCACGGCCACGGCCGAAAGGGCCTTGACGCGATTGTCCTGAAAGAGCTGTCGCATGGAAGTATCTGACATCGGCTTTCTCCCCGTCATGGGTCGATGTGTGGTGAGGCAGGACTCGCTCCTGAATCCCGCACGCTGAATCCAGCTCAACATTCACCCCGGAACCCCTTCCCGTGTCAACCCTCACGGCCCTAGCTGCTTTGCGACCGACACACGAACAGGATCGTTGCGGGGCGTCATCAAGCAATTGACGCATCTTGCATCGATCAGCGTATCATACCCTGGCATCTTCGACGGACCTGGCAATGAGCGACGCAGCGACTTCAGCAGGTAGACCACGTCTCGGCTTGCTCGCCAGTCGAGTGATCCGCTTTGCCTGGCGCGTGCTGACCGCTTTCCTGGGCAACCGCGGGATCCTGCTGGCGGGTGGCGTCGGCTACAATGTACTGTTGTCGATCGTGCCGTTGTTTGCCTTGCTGGTCGTGCTGCTGGCCGGTGTGGTCGATGAACAGCAGCTCATGAGCGTGCTGGCCATCCAGGTGCGCCACCTCACCCCGGCCTATGCCGAAGTGGTGCTGGATGCCGTACGCTCACTGCTCGATTCACGTGACGCCATCGGCGTGCTCGGCATTCCCGTGCTGCTGGTCTTCAGTTCCTTCGCCTTTCGCATGCTTGAGGACGCCCTGGCGATCATCTTTCATGCCTCGGACACCCACGCCGGCCGTTCGGTCTGGGTCTCGGTGCTGATGCCCTATGCCTTCATGCTGGTGCTCGGCGCCGCCCTGTTGAGCCTGACGCTGATGGTCAGCCTGGCCAATACCGTCAATACCGTCTGGATGGCGCTGCTGGGCCGCGAGCTGCCGCTGGCCGGGCTGTCCGGCTCGATGCTCAACCTGACCAGCTTCATCGGCGTTTTCCTGCTGTTCAGTGCCATCTACAAGGTGCTTCCGGTGGTGCGCATTGCCATTCATCGCGCCCTGATCGGCGGCTTTGTGGCCGCCCTGATGTGGGAAGGCGCGCGCCTGCTGCTGGTCTTCTATTTCACCAACCTGTCGTTCGTCAACGCCGTCTATGGCTCCCTGGCGACCCTGATCGTCATCCTGCTGATCCTCGAAGTCGGCGCCATCATCCTGCTGCTCGGTGCCCAGGTGATTGCCGAGCTGGAGCGCAACACCCGGCTCGGCCTGCCCTGGCACGTCGACTCGCGCCATCAGGCCGTGACGCGCGTGAACTAAGCGTTGCCTGAAAGCCGGCGATCAGACACAGCGTCGGCAGCACCATCAGAACGTCGACAGCCCGCTGGCCTCCATCCAGCGATATTGCCACCAGGTCAAGGGGCCCATGTCATCGACATCGTCATACGCACGACTGGTGGTGCGGCCGGGCACCGAGTGCCAACGGCGCTCGAAGTAGCGGCTGGCCTCGGCCAGCGCCGGCTGTGTCACGGGTCCCGTCAGGCGAACACTGGTCTCCAGATTGAGGTTATCCAGGTTGCGGCGCGTATAGTTGGCGGATCCCAGAATCAGCCCGCCCTCGCCCGATCCATCGGGCCGGTGCAGCAGCAACTTGGTGTGACACTGTTCGCCCCGGGTCACGCACCAGCGTACCTCGATGCCGGCTGCCTCGAGTTCGTCGGCTACCGGCCGGTTGGGAATGCCGCCTTTCGTCATGCCGAAGGCCTCCCGATTGGGATCGAGCAGCACCCGGACCGTCACACCGCGACGCCTGGCGTCAATCAGTGCCTCGATCAGTGGCCGGTGTGACAGGTAGAACACTGCGACATCCAGCCGGTCGCCGGATGACGCCGCGCGTACCATCCGCAGCAGGTCATCGCGAATCGCGCCCTCGGTCAGCACCTGCATGCTCGCCCCGGGAGACCCACCGGATGACTCGGGTGGCGGTGGGCCTGGCAGATCCACACCGGCCCAGGCGGCAACCGGACGCTCGGATGCCAGCAGGTCGAGTGCCGCCGGCCCTTCGAAGCGCAGCGCCAGGTTATCGTGCAGACTGCTCGCATCATGCGGATTGGCCGAAGTCACCAGCCCCGCCCAACCATCCCCCTGATCGACCACCAGGGTCTTGCGATGATTGGCACGGAAATTGAGCATGGCCAGGTACGAGCGTAGCGTCACCTTCCCCTGCCCCAACGCATTGGGCAGCCAGCCACTCTCGGCGTCGTTGCCCAGTCGATTGAGCCCCAGGTGCCAGATGCCTGACCACAACGGATTGGAGGCGCGAAGCCGATCCAGATCGGTCATCACGACCTGGACACCGGCGTCATCCAGTCGCTCGAGGTGTGGCTGCCTCAGCCCGCCATAGAGAGTGTTCAGGGGGTCGGTAATGACGATGACCTGCAGCCCGGGAAAGCGAGCCCGTTGCTCGATCAGTGCCCGGGTGATCCGCGACGACAAGGGCACGAACTTCGACTCGGCGGTCACCTTGCCGGCAAAGTCGTTGAACAGGAACATGTCCAGAACGATCAGTCGACGCGCCTGGCCGATCATGGCCAGGACCTCTGGGAAGATCTCCTGATCGAGTCTCTGCTGCCCGTCGGCATCGTACCAGGTCTCGTCGCTCAGCAAGCGGACCTCGTGCGCGGGCCGCTCGGGATATGCCACCCCGATGCCGGCGGGCAACGGCTTGTAACGCTGCCAGCTGGCCATGGCGGCTATCACCAATCCGATGCCCAGCAACAGGCATAGATACATCCTCTTGCCGCCGTCCTGGCGGCCACTTGCGGGTTCCGACATGCCGGCGGCACTCCCTGCTATCGCGTGGCGACTCGCCCTCGAGTCAGGCGGAGCAGAATACCACTCGGCAGAATGCCACGCAGAATTGGGTGCAGCAGATCAAACTCATGAAGACAGCGCCGCCACTCATGCCGTCAACCGGGGCCAGCCCGGGAACTAAAAAGGCGCCGGCTTGAGCGGCGCCTTTTTCCTTTCCAGCCAGCTGGCCGTCAGGGCTTAATCATCTGCCCTGGCCTCGGCCGTCTCTACCTTCATGCGTCGACGCAGAATGGGGCCGACGATGTACGGCAGGATCAGCCCCAGGCCGGCGAAGACCCACAGGCCGATGGCCAGGCCGCTGTCCCACAGAATGGCCCAGTCGCCGTCGGAGATATCCATGGCATGGCGCAGGTTCTTCTCCATCTCCGGCCCGAGCAACAGGCCGAGTATGACCGGCACCAGGGGTATCTCCAGCTTGCGCAGCAGGTACCCGGCCACGCCGAAGGCCACCATGAAGTAGAGATCGAAGGTGGTGTTGGAGATCGAGTAGATGCCCACGAAGGCGATCATGGTCACCACCGGTAACAGGAACATCGGCGGCACCGAGAGCAGCTTGACGAAGATGCCCACCAGCGGGATGTTCAGCACCAGCAGCAGGAAGTTACCGATCAGCAGGGCCGCGATCACGCCCCAGACGATATCGGCATTCTGCGTGAACATCAGCGGCCCCGGCGTGATGTTCAGCGAAATCAGCAGGGCCAGCAGCACGGCCGTGGTGCCGCTGCCCGGCACCCCGAGCGTCAGCATGGGCACCAGGGCGCCGCTGGAGGCCCCGTTGTTACCGGCCTCGGGTCCCGCCACACCACGCGGGTCGCCTTGACCGAAGTAGCCCTTCTTGCCGACCACCTTCTTTTCCAGCGTATAGCCGATAAAACTGCCCAGTGAAGCCCCTGCCCCCGGCAGGACGCCGGCGATGAAGCCCAGGATACCGCCACGAATGCTCGACGGCATGATCGCGCGCAGGTCCTTGAAGGACAGGGTCAGCTTGTTGACGGACATCTTTTCCTTGCCGCCACCCGCCTTGTCCTCGATGAAGAACAGAAGCTCGGAGATGGCGAACAGGCCGACGATGGCGATGATGAAGTCGACACCCTCATAGAGCTCCAGGACACCGAAAGTATAGCGCTGCACGCCCGTGGTATCGATGCCCACGGTCGCGATCATCAGGCCGATACAGGCCGCCACCACGGTCTTCATGGGGTTCTTGCCGGTGATGCCCCCCAGGGTGGCAAAGGCCAGCAGGAAGAGCGCGAAATACTCTGCCGGACCGAACGTCAGGGCGAAATCCGCCAGCAACGGCGCCAGCAGAATCAAGCCGATGGTCGCGATCAGGCTGCCCATGAAGGACGCCACGGCCGAAATCGCCAGTGCCTCGGCAGCCTTGCCCTGCTTGGCCATGGGATAGCCATCCAGGCAGGTCATCATCGCCGGCTCGTCACCGGGAATGTTGAGCAGAATCGAGGAAATGCGCCCACCGTACATGGCCCCGGCATAGACCGAGGTCAGCATGATCAGGGCGGTTTCCGGCTGCAGGCCGAGGGTAAAGGCCAGCGGAATCAGGATGGCCACGCCATTGGCCGGACCCAGCCCCGGCAAGGCACCGATCAGGGTACCCAGAAATGCCCCCAGCAGGGCGAACATCAGGTTATGCGGTGCCAGGGCAACCGCAAACCCATCCATCAGATAACCAAGGGTTTCCATCAGCCAGCCTCCACGAAGGACAGCACACCCAGCGGCAGCGCCAGACCCAGTGCGTAATTGAATACCAGGAACACCACGACACCGGCAGCAGCGCCGGTCAGGTAGGCCCGGGGCAGCGTCGCCCCCATGCGCCAGCAGAGGGTGCCGACGGCCAGGGTGGTGCTGATGATGAAGCCGAGTGGCTGCAGCAGTGCGGTATACAGCAACAGGACCACCACGGCGATGATCAGCTCGACACCGGTGCGGCTCCAGGGCCAGGCATTGTCAGGGTCGGGCCGCACGATCATGTACAGACTGCTGAGGATGAGCACTGCCGACAGCAGATACGGAAAAGTTTCGGGCCCGACGGCCTCGGACCCGCCAAACGGCACGGGGAACTGACTGGCGCCCCAGCCGTACGCGACGGCCAGGACGATCAGCAGAATACCGCAGATACGGTCGTTGAAGGTCATTGCTTGATCAGCCCGATGTCCTTGGAGAGTTGTTCGATGTCATCGATCTGGTTCTTGACGAAGTCCTCGAATTCACCGGCGCTCATGTGGAACGGCATCAGCCCGTTCTGCTTCATGACGGACTTCCATTCCTCGCTCTCGTAGATGGTGTCCATGGCATCGGTCCAGTAGGACTTGGCATCGTCGGAGATATCCGCCGGCATGTAGAAGCCGCGCCAGTTGGGGCCGACGGCATCGATACCCTGCTCCTTGGCGGTGGGAATGTCGCTGTATTCACCCGGCAGGCGCTCCTCGGACAGAACGGCCAGCACGCGCAGGTCCCCGGATTCCATGAAGCCCTGGGCCTCACTGATATCTCCGGTGAAGGCATCGACATGCCCGCCGACCACCTGGGTCATGGCTTCGCCGCCATTGTTGTAGGACAGGTACGGCACCCGCGGCAGGTTCTCGACACCCGCTTCCTGGGCGGTGATCAATACCTTGAGGTGATCCCAGCCACCCTTGGCGCTGCCCCCGGCGAACTTGACGCTGCGCGGGTCTTCCTTGAGGGCCTCCATCAGCTCGGGCAGGTCGTCGTACTCGGAATCCTCGGCCACGCCGATGACACCGTAGTCGGCCCCCAGGGCGCCGATCCAGTTGACCATGTCGGCATTCATGCCCGGGAACTGACCCTGGGCCAGGCGCGTGGTGGTCGCCGTGGAAGCGGCTACCAGGAGTTCCTCATCACCGGCACGCTTGCTGACGGTGTGTGCATACGCCACGCCACCACCGGCACCGGCCATGTTGATGGTCTGGACGCTGGCCGGCACCAAGCCCAGTTCTTCCAAGACCTTGCCCACACTGCGGCAGGTAAAGTCCCAGCCACCGCCCGGATCGGCGGGAGCCAGGCATTCCATCTTGCCTTCGGGCTCGAAGGCCATGGCAGAGCCGGCACTCACCGACAAGGTGGCAACGGCAACAATCGTGAGAGGCGTCTTGATGGACATTATTGTTGTCCCCTGAAGTCGTGAAATGAAGTTCGCTTGAAGAACGCTGACGGCTGGCTTACAATTCTGTAAGGCAGAACAACGTTCCTTAGGGTAGAAAGCTAGGCGTAGCACCGCTTCGGGTCAACGCTGCCGAGATAAATTGCGACCAAAGTTTAACTCCAGGACCCAGCGTCAACTCATCAGACACGGAGCCCCGGCATGGCACAGGATCGTGTGGAAGCCGTCGAACGCGCCCTGAGGATTCTCGAGGCCTTCGACTCGTCTCAGGAGCACTTCACGCTGGCCGAGCTCGCCCAGGCCACCGGGTTCTACAAGAGCACCCTGCTGCGCCTGCTGGGCTCTCTGGAACGCCACGACTATGTTCAGCGGGGCGATGACAGCCGCTGGCAATTGGGCGGCAGCCCGTCACGCCTGGCGCGCCGCCATGCACCCTCTCAATGGCTGGCCACGCGCCTGCAGCCGCTGCTCGACCGGATGGCCAGTGAAACCGGCGAAACCGCGGCCCTGCTGGAAGTCCAGGCCGGTTGCGTCGAGTGCCGTCTGGTGGCACTGCCCGACAACGCCCTGCGTCATGAGCTGCGCCCCGGCCAGCGCTGGACCACGGCATCCGCCGAAGATCCGCGTCCGCCCTTGCCGGGGGGCACCATGGGGTATCGCGCCCTCGACACGCCCGCCCCGACACCACTGCACTGGCTGACACTGTCGGGGCCGGCCAGCCGACTCACGCCATCCCGGGCGGGGCGGTGCCTGGACAAGGCGCTGGCAACGCTTCGAGCGGGCGAGGAGATGACAACATGACCGTGCTGCTGGTAGAGGACGATCACCTGCTGGCCGATACCCTCGTCGATACGCTGGAACTCGAGGGCCACCGCGTCCAGCATCTGACCGACGGCACGGCGGCGCGCCAGGCACTGGACACGCCGCGCCATGGCCATGCCCTGATCCTGCTGGACCTCAATCTTCCCGGCTGCAGCGGGCTGGCGGTTCTCGAAGCCCTGAGACAGCATGACCGGGATACGCCGGTGTTGATTCTGACCGCCCGCGGCGCCGTGGAAGACCGGGTGCGCGGACTGGACCTGGGTGCCGACGACTACCTGGCCAAACCCTTCGCGCTGGATGAACTGGAAGCCCGCATGCGAGCGCTGCTACGGCGACGCGAGCGACGTCAGGTGCTGCAGGTCGGGCCACTGCAGTTCGATGGCCTGTCCCAGACCTTCAGCCTGGACGCCCAGCCGCTTGCGCTGCCTCCACGGGAACAGCGCCTGCTGGCCTGCCTGATGCGTCATGCCGGCGAACCGGTCGACAAGGCGCAATTGACCGAAGAAGCCTTTCAGGGAGCCGCCATGGGCGACAATGCCATCGAGGTCTATATCCACCGACTGCGCAAGCGGCTCAGCGACGCCGGTATCGCGCTGCGTACCGTGCGCGGTATCGGGTACCTGCTGGAGGCCGAGTGATTCGCCGGGACAGCCTCTACCGCCGCCTGCTGTCGTGGCTGATGCTGCCCATGCTGGCGCTGGGGGGCCTGATGCTTTTCCAGGCCTGGCTGGATGCGCGTCAGACCGCCGACCGGGCCTTCGACCGCTTGCTGGAAGCCTCGACCCTGGCGATTGCCGAACAGGTCCAGTGGCAGGATGGGCGCCTGTGGCTCGACCTGCCGCCGGCCGCCCTGGAAATGCTGGCAACGGATGCCGAGGAGCGGGTCTTCTACGCCATCTACGACGACCGTGGCCACTTCGTGACCGGCAATGCCGACCTGCCCGGCGTCGACGCACCTGTCGCGGAGAATCGCGACACCGACGATGCACTCTTCTATCAGGACACTCGCTGGCATGACCTGGCCCTGCGCATGGGCGTGCGGCGCACCCATATCGAGGACTGGCGCCAGCGCGAACGCTTCGAGGTACGCGTGGCCCACACCCGCGAAGGTCGCCAGCAACTCGCCGGACAGCTGCTCCGCGGCAACCTGATGTACATCTTCGGCATGGCACTGCTGGCCGCCATTACGCTGTTCATCGCCATTCGCAGCGCCCTGGCGCCCCTGACCCGTCTGCGCCGTGCCATCCGCGCCCGGGATCCGCGCACCCTGTCTCCCCTGGAGCTGCCACTGCCCCGAGAACTGGCCGAGCTCCGCGAGACCCTCAATGAGCTCCTCGCCCGCATGCGCCGGGTGCGCGCCAACCAGGAGCGTTTCATCGGCGATGCCTCGCATCAGTTGCGCACCCCATTGGCCGGCCTCTCGGCGCGTGCCGAACTGGCGCTGCGCCAGGATGACCCGGCGCAATGGCATCAGGCCTTGAGTGTCATGCACGAGACCAGCGCCCGGACGTCGCGCCTGGCCATGCAGTTATTGTCCCTGACCCGCCTCGACAACCCGGAATACCGTCCGGAGCTCACGACGGTCGACCTCGGCGACCTGGCCAGACGCCTGGTGAAGCGCCACTGGAGTGACTGTCATCGTCAGGCCATCGACCTGGGTGCCGAGCTGCCGGAGGGCGAGGTCATGGTGTCGGGGCTGGACTGGCAGCTGGAAGAGGCACTGACCAACCTCATCGACAACAGTCGCCGCTACGGCGCCGCGCGCATAACGGTGCGCGTCAGCGCGGCACCGCCCCGACTGGAAGTGGAGGATGATGGCCCCGGCATCCCGGCCACCAAGCAGTTGCTGATGCTGCGCCCCTTCCACCGAGACAGCGACGATCCCGACGGCTCCGGTCTGGGGCTGGCCATCGTCGACGGCATCGCGCGCAGTCATGGCGCCCGCCTGGGCCTTGCCGACGGCAAGGCAGGCCAGGGGCTGAGCGTAACCCTGACATTTCCCGAAGGAGATCCGGCATGAAACGAGGCCTGGCCATCCTGCTGCTCGGCGGCCTGTCCCTGATCGCCTCTGCCGATCCGGAGCCGGGCGACACACGTCAGCAGGCATCGACGCTGACCATCCAGGGCGCCCTGGACGAGCCGCACATGCAGCCCCTGCTGGACGACTTCCGGCAGCAACACCCTTCCCTACAGGTGCACTACCGCAATCGCGATACATTGCCGCTGTACCGTGACTTCCTGGCCGCACCGGATGAGGCCGACGTGGTGATCTCCTCGGCCATGCCCTGGCAATACCGTCTCGCCAACGATGGCTATGCCCAGCCACTGCATACACCGTCAGCACAACAATGGCCGGCCTGGGCCAGATGGCGACAGGAGCTGTTCGCCTTCACCTTCGAGCCCATCGTCATGGTCGTGCACCGCAAGCTGCTGGAGCGCTACTCCCGCCCCGACAACCATGCCGAACTGCTGGCACTGCTGCGGCAGCAGCGGGAGCCTCTGACAAGCCGGGTGGTGACCTATGATCCACGCCTCAGCGGAGCAGGCTACACCTACGCCATCGAGGAGTCCCGGCTCTCGCCACGCTACTGGGACCTGGTGGCGGCCCTGGGCGATGTCGACACCTCACTGGTCGCGACCACCGGGGAAATGCTCGAGGGGCTCGCCGCGGGCCGCTACTGGATCGGCTACAACCTCCTGGGCAGTTATGCCCGGCAGATCGTCGCGACAAACCCCGATCTCGAGATGATCATTCCCGATGACTATACCCTGGTGATCCAGCGCCTGGCCTTCATGCCTCGCCAGGCGCCGCACCCGGAAAATGCCCGGCGCTTTCTCGATTACCTGATCAGCCGCCGGGGGCAGGCAGTGATTGCCGGGGAAACCTCTCTCGGTGCCATTCACCCGGACCTGAGCGGCCCCGGTACGGCACAGGCCTGGCGCACGACGCATGGCGATGCCCTGCGACCACTGACCATCGGCCCCGGCCTGCTGGCAACCCTGGACGAACTCAAGCGACAGGCCCTGCTGAGCCGTTGGCAACGCGAATTCAAGCGCGACGACGGTCAATCCCGAAAAGCGGGTAACGGGCAAGGTGTCAGGGAGTGAGGAGTGAGGAGTGAGGAGTGATGGAGTGATGGATGAGATGTAAGTGCGTGAGGGGTAATAGCCCGAGGGATGCAAAGCAGGGCCCGGCATGATGCCGGGCCCGCGACGCGATCAGCGTACGTAGGTCAGTTCGACCGGGGCCACACCTCGTCCCAGCATGCCCAGCTCGCGGGCGGCGCGCTTGGACAGGTCGATGACACGCCCATCGACATAGGGGCCGCGGTCGTTGATCAGCACCTCGACCTGGCGACCGTTATCGCGGCGCGTCACCAGCACGCGGGTGCCGAAGGGCAGCGACTTGTGCGCCGCGGTCAGATCCGTTTGATCGAAGGGTACACCACTGGCGGTGGTGCGGCCATCGAAACGGTCTGCATAGTAGGATGCCACACCCTCCTGGATCGGGCTGTTGGCCTGCGACTCACTGGCGCAGCCAGAGAGCATCACCAGCGCCACGGCCATGGCACCCTGACGGATAAATCCCGGGCGCCCAGCGCCCCTGGTCGTGCAAGGAAATCCCATTCGTCACCTCACAACGGCTTGTACGCCCTGCCCTGCTCCTCGCGTGGGTCAGGCGCCTCGAGACGCGTCAGACGGCGTTGGGTGTTTTCCCTGCAGCCACCCATCTGCACTGGCTCGTGTCGAGTCGAACCAATCCAGAGCGTCATGCAACGTCACCACATCTCCGACGATGATCAATGTCGGTGGACAGATTTTATCCACCTCGCCGCCCGAAGGCAAATTACCCAGTGTGCCCAGGTGCACCCGCTGGCGGCGCGTCGTGCCCTGCTCGATCAGCGCCAGCGGCGTGCGGGCGGCCAGCCCATGGGCCTGCAGACGTTCCCCGATGATCGCCAGGCTGCCAAGCCCCATGTAGAACACCAGGGTCTGGCCGGGTTGCACCAGCGTCGGCCAGTCGAGCTCGCACCCTCCATCACGCAGATGCCCGGTGATGAAGCGGACCGACTGTGCGTAATCCCTGTGGGTCAAGGGGATGCCGGCATAGGCCGCGCACCCCGAGGCAGCCGTGATGCCGGGCACGACCTCGACCAGCACGCCGGCGCCGACCAGTGTTTCCAGCTCTTCCCCACCACGCCCGAAGATGAAGGGGTCGCCCCCCTTGAGGCGCACCACGCGCTTGCCGGCCTGGGCCCACTCCACCAGGGCCTGGTTGATCTCCCCCTGGGGCACGCTGTGCCGCGAGCGTTGCTTGCCCACGTAAAGGCACTGAGCGTCCGGGTTGGCGAGCGCCAGAATGGCGTCACTGACCAGGCGATCATGCAGGATGACCTCGGCCTGCTGCAGGCGGCGCAGCGCCTTGATCGTCAGCAGCTCCGGGTCGCCCGGCCCCGCTCCGACCAGGCACACCCGCCCCGGCTCGAACGCCGTCAGCGGGGGAGAAGTCGCCGCCGGCGGGCACGCTGAAGTGTTAGCTGCCATATTCCCTGACACCTGGAATCGAGTGATTAATATGCCGTAACGTAATGAAAAAAAGGCAGTAACGCTACTAACGTCTGAGCGCAAGCATATAACCAGCGCCTTGCCCCACACAGCATCGCCCCGCTGAGCGGGGCGATGCATAGCCAGGCAGGCGGGACAGGACCGTTCAGCAGGACAGGGCGCGCCGCAAACCAGGACGCATCAACTCGCCGATTACCGCCATGACCGCCAGGGCCAGCAGCAACCAGGGCCATTGAGCGGCAAAGTCGATATCGAGCCAGCCCAGGGCATCGACAAAGATCACCAGTATGCCCAGTGGGCTGACATATCGGACCATGAACAGCCAGAGCCCATGCGCCAGCGGTGACAGCCCCAACTCTTCGCGCAGCGCTTCGCTGCTGAGCACGAAGCCGGCCATCAAGGCCATGCCGAGCCCGCCCAGGGGCATCATCAGGCGCGATGTCAGGAAGTCCAGCCAGTCAAAGAAGTGCTTGCCGAGCAGCGTCCACTCCGCTCCCACATTGAATGACAGCATGGCCAGGGTACTGATGCACCACAGCACGATCCCCGTCCCCCAGGCGGCCGCCCGACGGCTGAGGCCCTTGTTGTCGGTGAGCCAGGACACCGTGGCCTCGACCATCGAGATCGAGGACGTCAGCGCGGCCATGGAGAGCATCACGAAGAAGAGAATACCGAACAGGGTGCCCAACGGCATGGCCTGGAAGGCCAGTGGCAGGCTCATGAAGATCAGCCCCGGGCCACTGCCGGGCTCCAGGCCGTTGGCGAAGATCACCGGGAAGATCGCCAGCCCGGCCATCAGGGCCACCAGCGTATCGGCTACTGCCACGGTCAGGGTGGTGCGACCGATGGAAGCCTCGCGGGGTAGATAGCTGCCGTAGGTCAGAATGGCCCCGGAAGCCAGCGAGAGCGTGAAGAAGGCATGCCCCATGGCCGCCAGCATGCCTTCACTGGACAGGCTGCCGGCATTGAAGGCAAACAGGAAGGACAGCGCCTCGCTGAAGCCACCGGAAAAGGCGCCATAACCGATCAAGATCATCAGCATGATGACCATGCCCGGCATCATCCAGCTGACACTCTTCTCGATACCGGACTGCACCCCCTTGCCGACGATCAGCATGGTCGCCAGGGTCACCAGGCTGCTCCACGCCCCCAGGCTCCAGGGGTTGGCATTGTTGGCCGCGAAGATGGCCGCCATGTCATCGACACTGGAGGCGGCCAGGCCACCACTCAGCATCTTCCACAGATAGGCGAACGACCAGCCGGCCACGACCACATAGAAGCTGAGAATCAAAAAGCCGCACAGCATGGCCATCCAGCCCAGCAACGACCAGGCCGGGGAGCGTCCCGACTCGCTGGCCATGCGGCGGATGGCATCGATGGGGCTGCCCCTGCCACGCCTGCCGAGCGCGATCTCGGTCATCATCACCGGCACGCCGACCGAGAGTATGCACACCAGGTAGACCAGCACGAAGGCCGCACCACCGTATTCACCGGTCATGTAAGGAAATTTCCAGACATTGCCGAGGCCAACCGCAGAGCCGGTTGCCGCCAGCACGAAGCCCCAGCGGCCTAGCCACTGGGTACGGGGTCGATCAGTCTTTGTCATGTTGCACCAGAATCACGGAAATCTTGTTGTCGCCCATCACGCGACATGGCAGCGAGAAGCGCCATATTGTGACGGATTTTGTCGTGATTGGGCAGTGAGGCAATGGCTAGCCCCGCGATGCTCGTCGATCCGGCGACAGGCACCTGCCGGCAGGCCGGTCAGGCGCCGCCCCACTGCCGTTTTCGAGAGGCTTGCCCTCAGGCGTCATCGGCACCGAGCACACCGCGGCGAATCTGGTCTTCCTCGATGGATTCGAACAGTGCCTTGAAGTTGCCTTCCCCGAAACCATCGTTGCCCTTGCGCTGTATGATCTCGAAGAAGATCGGGCCGATCACGGTATTGGTGAAGATCTGCAACAGCACCCCCTGGTCCGGTCCGCCATCGACCAGCAGGTTAAGCTCGCGCAGCGCATCGAGATCTTCCTGATGGTTGGGCACGCGCTGATCGACCTTTTCGTAGTAGGTCGCCGGTGTGGTCATGAAGCTGATGCCGTTGGCCTTGAGGGCGCGTACCGTGGCATAGATATCGTTGGTGGCCATGGCCAGGTGCTGAATGCCCTCGCCGTTGTAGTCGCGCAGGAATTCGGCGATCTGCGAGGTGTCATCGGCCGACTCATTGATCGGAATGTGCATCTTGCCGCAGGGCGCCGTCATGGCACGCGAATGCAGGCCGGTCTTCTTGCCCTCGATATCGAAGTAGCGATTCTCGCGGAAATTGGCCAGGCGAGTGTAGAAGTCCGCCCAGACGTCCATCTGGCCGCGGTCGACATTGTGGGTCAGGTGATCGAGTACCTCGAGGCCGACCGCATTATCATCGGCACTGGCACCGGGAATCGGCTCGAAGTCGATGTCATAGATGCTGCGCCCCTGGTCATCCCGGCTCTGGTCGACGAAATACAGCAGCGAGCCACCGATGCCCTCGACGGCCGGAATGCCCACCTCCCCCGGTCCGACCGAGGTTTCGACGGCCCTGGCACCGGCACTTTGCGCCTGCTCCATGGCCTGCCGCGCATCGGCCACACGCCAGGCCATGGCACAGGCCGAGGGGCCGTGGGTGGCGGCAAAGGCCGCCGCATGGCTATCCGGCTCGGCATTGAGCACGAAATTGATATCCGCCTGCTGAAAGAGCGTCACGGCCTTGGAACGGTGACGCCGCGTCTCGCTGAAGCCCATGGCCAGGAAGAGCGCCCTCAGGGCGTCAATGCCTTCCTGGGTGGGAGCGGTATACTCGACGAACTCGAAGCCGTCGGTCCCGATGGGGTTCTCGGCGCTGATGGTGCGCGGTGTGGTGGCAGGTGCGTTCATGATGACTCCTCCGGAGTGGCAGTTCCTTCCGGGAGACCACCCGCACTTCACGAGAAATGCGCCGGTCTCCCCCTTCGATGCCCTCAAGACTAGAGTCATCCGCACGGTCCTGGCAGCCGTTACTCCCGGCTTTCGAGCGCCCCACCGGGCCGCCTTTCGAGTCCGACCGTAAGGCCTGCGTGACAGCCCCGCGCAGCGCCCGATTCAGTGCTGCCATGCGTAAAGAAATCCTTACAAGGCGTCACATCCCCCTGACGCCGTGGCATGGCCAGGCCCTGGAGCCTCGCCAATGCGACCCACCGCCTCACTCAGTCTCGCTCAGGCGTCCGGGCCGTCACGCTTGCGACCTTTTCATCCAGATGCTGCACACGATCTGTTCGCGTGCTAATCTTCATCGTCGTCGTGATGCGAGGCGCCCCCATGTCATGCACGACCTCGTGACAACGCTTGACCACGGCCATGACCTCATCCCAGGGACCCTCGACATTGGTGCCGTAGGCATGCAGACGATAGTCAAGCCCGGCCTCGTCAATCACTTCCTGACAAGCCGCGACATGCGGTGACACCGACACGCCGACGCCGATGGGAACCACGCAGATATCAATGATGACATGCATTCCGGTATCTCCGATTCAAGGTTTGGATGAGCGGGCTAACAGATGAGGCTTGGCATGCACTATGCTCGTATTGATAGCGTAACGCGGTCGGCCATGCCTTCATCCGTCGTCACCCGACCCGTACAACCCCCTGTCGCTTTTCAAGGACCAGGAGGACATTCATGACCAGCCAGCCGAAGCTTGGCCCCGTCGAACTCCCCGATACCCGCGCCCGACACACTATCGAGCAACTGCTGCAGGGCTCCGGTGTCACCCTGAATGGTAGCGCGGCGCATGATCTTCGCGTCTACCACCCAGGCTTCTTCTCGCGCGTCCTGCGCCACGGCACCCTGGGGCTGGGTGAGTCCTACATGGATGGCTGGTGGGAGTGCGAACGTATCGACGAGATGGCTCATCTGTTGCTGCGCCAGGGGCTCGGCACACATGCCAAGACGCGCTCCGAACGCCTCAAGTACCGCCTTCAGGCCGGCGTCATGAACCTGCAGAGCCGTGCCAGGGCCTACATTGTCGGCAAGGCCCACTATGATCTGGGCAATGACCTCTTCGAGCGCATGCTCGATGACACCATGTGCTACTCCTGCGGCTACTGGAAAGACGCCGATACCCTGCACCAGGCCCAGGTGGCCAAGCTGGACCTCGCCTGTCGCAAGCTGAAGCTGCAACCCGGCATGCGGGTCCTGGATATCGGCTGCGGCTGGGGCAGTTTCGCCGAACATGCCGCGCGCCACTATGGCGTCGAGGTGACGGGCATTACCATCTCGCAGGAACAGGCCGAGCTGGCACGCCAACGTTGTGCCGGGCTGCCGGTCGAGATCCTGCTCGAGGATTATCGCGACCTCGAGGGCACCTTCGACCGCATCGTGTCCATCGGCATGTTCGAGCACGTCGGACACCGCAACTACGCGACCTATTTCGATACGGTGAAGCAGCTGCTGGCCGATGATGGCCTCTTCGTCCTGCACACCATCGGCTCCAACACCTCCGAGATTAGTGCCGACCCCTGGATTCATCGCTATATATTTCCCAACGGCGTGTTGCCGGCGATCAGGCATATCGCCGATGCCAGCGAGGGAAGGCTGCTGATGGAGGACTGGCAGAACTTTGGTCCCGACTACGACAGGACCCTGATGGCCTGGCTGACCAATTTCGACACCCACTGGCCGGAGATCGCGGACCGCTACAACGAACGCACCCGACGCATGTTCCGCTACTACCTCTCGGTCTGTGCCGGCGCCTTTCGGGCCCGCGACCTGCAGCTGTGGCAGGTCGTCTACTCGCGCCATCGTGATGGCCGCTATGATGCACCGCGCTGAACCAGCACTCACGCAACCCCGGCCCCGACCACAACAGGACCCTGATGGCCCTTTCGGGCCCGCGCCCCGCAGCTCTGGCAGGTCGTCGACTCGCGCGATTCGATAGGCAAGCCGTCAAGGTCTGGCACAGAGTTCACGCGCGATTCTCGACACTTTGCTAATATCTAATGCAAGGGGCCTTCTGACAAGCCCACCCACTTCTCCACGATATTCGAAAGCCCTGATCAGTCCGGAAGCCACCGAGAGAGCCGACCGATCCACGAAGCCATCGTGCTTGTAGTCAATTTCCTACGACGTTTGCCGGATGCCTGGAACATGGGCCCAGGGTATGATGTCGCGCCTAATAACAGGCATTAAATAAATAACTACCCGAACAAGGAACTGGCCTGGGTATAACCAACAACGAATCTAAACGCAGACGGAACACAAGGATGAGCGCATGCCGGTCAACGATGTCATTCCTGACCATACTTTGCAGCCCCTGAAAAACCTGGCCGAACAACTGCCCGGCCTGCTCTTCCAGCTGCACCGCAGCCCCGGAGGCCGCATGCATTTTCCCTATCTCGTCGGTAGTGGCAGACGGCTGCTGGGCGTGGCGCCGGAGCGGCTGGCAGAAGACGCATCCCTGGCTTTCGAGCAGCTGGACGAAACCGATTATCCCCGCTGGATGGCGTCCATCGAGCGCTCTGCCCGATGGCAGACGCCCCTGATGGGCAAATTCCGACTCAGCACCCGGGAGGGCCATGACCGCTGGATCGCCGTGCGCGCACAGCCCGAAGAGGTCGAGTCGGGCACCTTGTGGCACGGCATCATGCTCGACATCAGTGAACAGGTTGCCGAGGAAGAGCGCCTGCGCTTGCTCTCGGATACCGACCCGCTGACGGGACTGGCCAATCGACGCAAGCTGCTGCAGCGCCTCGACGAGGAAATTTCGCTCAGCAATCGACATGCGTTGCCACTGTCGCTGGTCATCCTCGATCTGGACCATTTCAAGCACATCAATGACAGCTGGGGACACCTCAAGGGCGATGATGTGCTGATCAATCTCGCCCATTACGTTCGCGACCTGCTGCGCCGCGAGGACTTCCTGGGCCGACTCGGCGGGGAGGAATTTGCCCTGGTCCTGCCGCTTACTGCCCGCAGCAGTGCCGAAAACCTGGCCGAGCGTCTGAGACAGCGCATCGCCGCCCACGATTTCGCGCTCGACGACGGCACCATCACGGTCAGCATGGGGATTGCCGAACACCGCATCGGGGAGGATCGCAACAGATTGCTGGAACGCGCCGACAACAACCTCTATGCCGCCAAGCATCAAGGACGCAATCAGGTCGTCGCCAGCCGCTGACGTCGTCTAACCCGTGAGCTTGCGAGTCGTCAGCAGGTGCACCGGCAGATACAGCAGCAGCGGCCAGACCAGCATCAGCACGCCAACATAGACCGCGGGATCGAACCAGGTCTGTACGCTCCCGAAGGGCCCCTGAACCCAGTTGACGTTGCGCGCGGGGTCGGTCAACAGATAGGCAGCGAGCACGGCCATCCAGGTGACGCCTGTCTGCCAGAACAGGGCCCGTGGCTGATACCCGAGGCGCGCGATACCGACCCAGGCCACCAACGGCAGAATCAGGTGGTAGAGCGACAAGAGCCTGACGCCCAGTGGCGTGGCGGCATCGAACATGTACTCGGTGCCGCCGATCGGATGCCAGCCACTGATCCAGGCCGTGCCGGCATCCAGCGCCCAGAGGCTGCCCACAAGGGCCGTCGCCAGCCACTGCATGGAGACCAGCAGGCGGCTCTCCGACCACAGCCCTAACAGCAACAGGAAATTGGCCAGATTGCACATCCAGAGATAATTCTGGACCCCCACCTGGATGGCGACCGCAGGTGCCCAGAACAGGATCCACAGGGTGAAGGCGAGCTTCAGCCACAACGGCAAGCGACGCCGCTCAGGATACTTCATGGTGAATCCCCGCCATCGATGCCATGGCGCTTGAGCTTGTTGGCAATGGTCGTATGCGAGACCCCGAGACGCCTGGCCAGTTGACGGCTCGACGGATTCTCGGGGTAGAGACGACTCAGCACCTGTCGCTCGACCTCCCCGAGAATGTCGGCCAGCGACCCCTCCAGGTCGATGCCGGCCAGGCCCGGCGCCTGGCCCACATCCGGCATGCGCAACTGCTCGGCCTCGATGACGCCTCCCTCGCAGAGCGACACGGCCTGGAACAGCACGTTTTCCAGCTGACGCACATTGCCCGGCCAATGATAGCCACGCAGTCGGGCCAGCGCCGCCGGCGACAGGTGCGGCAACGCACAGCCGATCTGCCTGGCGGCACGATCGATGCACTGCTCGGCCAGTGTTTCCATGCCATCCAGACAGTCGCGCAAGGGGGGCACGCTCAATGTCAGCACATTGAGACGGTGATAGAGGTCCTCGCGAAAGCGCCCTTCACGGCACAGGCTCGGCAGGTCCTGCTGGGTGGCGCAGATGATGCGGACATCCAGGTAGGTTTCCTCGTCACTGCCCACACGGCGGAAGCCGCCGTCCTGCAGAAAGCGCAACAGCTTGACCTGCATGCGCGGGCTGGTTTCACCGACCTCGTCGAGAAAGATGGTGCCACCCGCAGTCAACTCCAGCAGCCCGAGCTTGCCCTCGGGACGCGCGCCTTCGAATGCGCCCGGCGCATAACCGAAGAGCTCGGTCTCGGCCATGGACTCCGGCAGGCCGGCACAATTCAGCGCCATGAAGGGCGACTGGCCGCGCGCGCCTGCCAGATGACAGGCACGCGCCAGCAGTTCCTTGCCGGTGCCGGTTTCCCCCTGGATCAACAAGGGCGCATCCAGCGGGGCCATGCGTCGTGCTTCGCGCATCAGCACTTCGAGCCGGGGGCTGGCCTGAAACAGCGACTCGAATCCCGGTGACGCCTGACGCTGTACCTGATAGATGCGTTCGCCGATGCGATCGGCGCGATGCAGGGTCACCACGGCCCCTGCCAGGGAGGCGACATCCTCCAGGTGCTCACGGTGCAGGGGCTCGATATCGGCCAGATAGGTGGCGTCATGCAGCTCCAGGCGCAAGCCATTGACCCGGGCATTGTTGCGTCGAATCAAGCCCGGCAGGTCGAGGTCCGGAAGATAGCGATCCAGCGACAGGCCCGGCACTTCATCGACCCGGACGCCCAGCAACTGCCCCGCCGCCCGATTGGCCGCCACCAGGTGACCTTCCATGTCGATGGACATCACCGGATCGCTCAGGGACGACAACAGCGCATCCAGTTCCAGGTGGCGTCGCTCGCTGGGCAACAGGCTCACCCGCCGCACCCCGAACACCCCGGGAACCTTCTCCAGTTCGGGGCGCAGGGTGGTGAACTGGGCATTGAGCAGGTTCGGTACATGCAGGTAGATGGCATTGCCATGGTCGCCGCCCACCTCGCCATGCGCCACATTCAGGCCATAATCGGCAAAGTGCGCGACGATATCGCGCAGGATGCCGATACGATTCTGACAATGAAATCTCAAGCGCATGCCGGGCTCTTCCCTCGCTGAACAGTGGTATCGATGCCGGCACTGGCGCAGACATCGTCAAGCCGGCATGCCTCAACTGGCAACCTAACGTGACAGTGGCGCCACGGCAATTCAGCGCATGGCGCTGCTCCTCGCTTGTCCCGGCCTCGACAGAATCAACTGTCACGAATCCTTTACAAAAGAGCCGTGCAGTCCGCTTGCAGATTCATCGCCTGGATCCACCGTGACCGCTCCCGAAGCCTAGACTCAGAGGAAACTGCCTGCCATCACAACACAACAACGGGAGCCGTCATGAAAGCCGAGACGACCACGGATGCTGCCACCAGCAAGACAGGGTATCGCGTTCATTCCCCGGATGACGAAGGCCGGATTGCCTGGTCATCGCGCGAGAATGCCACCTGGCGCAGCCTCATGGACCGCCAGCTGCCCCTGGTCGAAGAGCGCGCCTGCAGCGAATACCTGGAAGGCCTGGAGCGCCTCTCCCTCCCCCGCGACCGGGTGCCGCAACTCGCCGACATCGATCGCGTGCTGACCGCCACCACTGGCTGGCGTACCGCGGCGGTACCGGCCCTGATTCCTTTCGATACCTTCTTCGAGCTGCTGGCCGAGCGGCGCTTTCCGGTGGCCACCTTCATCCGCTCACCGGAAGAAATGGAGTATCTCAAGGAACCGGACATTTTCCATGAAGTCTTCGGTCATTGCCCGATGCTGACCAACCCGGCCTTCGCCGAGTTCACCGCCACCTATGGACGACTGGGCCTCGCGGCCAGCTCCCGGGAGCGCGTCTATCTGGCCAGGCTTTACTGGATGACCGTCGAATTCGGGCTGGTCGACACACCCGCCGGGCGACGCCTGTATGGCGGCGGTATCCTCTCGTCGCCCCGGGAAACACTCCATGCCCTCTCCGACACGCCGCTGCATGCCGACTTCGATGCGCTCGATGCCCTGCGCACGCCCTATCGCATCGATATTCTGCAGCCGCTCTACTATGTGCTGGACGGCCTGGGCACACTGGAGCAGCTCGCCCGGGAAGACATCATGGGCCTGGTGCACCAGGCCATGGAACTGGGCCTGCATGCCCCGCATTTCACTCCCGCCTCCGCCGAGCCCACCACGGTCTGAAGCCGAGCCTGCTTGACAGGAGGCGACACCAGCCCCAGACAATGGGATACATCCATCCGCGATGAAGGAGGCAAGATGAGCGACCTCTCCGAACAACAGTGCGAAGCCTGCAGCTGGGACGCCCCGCATGTCACCGACAGCGAGATCGAGTCTTATCGGCGCGACATCCCCGAGTGGCAGATCGTCGAGCGCGATGGCATCATGCAACTGGAGCGGAGCTACAAGTTCCGCAACTTCCGTCAGGCCCTGGCATTCACCAATGAAGTGGGTGAAATCGCCGAGCAAGCGGGACATCACCCGGCATTGCTGACCGAGTGGGGCAAGGTCACCGTGACCTGGTGGTCCCACGAAATGAAGGGCCTGCACAAGAACGACTTCATTCTTGCCGCCAGAACCGACGAGGTAGCGACGTAACATGTTCGAGCAAATAGAGCGGGTCCCCGGGGACGCCATCCTGGGTCTCATCGAGGCCTTCAAGAAGGATACCAATCCTCAGAAAGTCGACCTCGGTGTCGGCGTGTATCGTGATGCCAAGGGCAATACACCGGTCATGCGCGCGGTCAAGGATGCCGAGGCCCAGCTGCTCGAAAACGAAATGACCAAGACCTACATCGGCTCTCACGGCGATCCGCGCTATGGCCAGGCCGTCCTGCCGCTGGTACTCGGGGAAGGCTCCCCGGTGCTCGAGGCCGGTCGTGCCAGCGCCACCCAGTCCCCCGGCGGTACCGGCGCCCTGCGCCTGGCCGCCGACTTCATCGCCACTCAACTGCCAGGCCGCAGCATCTGGGTCAGTGACCCCACCTGGCCCAATCATCTGGGCATCTTTCCGGCCGCCGGCCTGACCCTCAAGAAGTACCCCTATGTCGACGGCAACAACCGCCTGGATTTCGACGGCATGCTGGCGGCCCTCAAGCAGATCCCCGAAGGCGATGTGGTGCTGTTGCATGCCTGCTGCCACAACCCCACGGGCTTCGACCTTTCCCGCGATCAATGGGGACAGGTCCTGGAAGTCCTCAAGGAACGCAAGTTGCTGCCCCTGGTCGACTTCGCCTACCAGGGCTTCGGCAAGGGGCTCGACGAAGACGCCTATGGCCCGCGCCTGCTGGCCGAGAACCTCGACGAGGTGATCATCACCAGCTCCTGTTCCAAGAACTTCGGCATCTACTGCGAGCGTACCGGCTGCTTGATCATGGTCGCCCGCAACAACGAGCAGATGGAAAACATCCGCTCCCAGGTCGCCATCGTGGCCCGTGAGAACTACTCCAACCCGCCCGCTCATGGCGGCTCGATCGTCGCGGAGATCCTGCACTCGCCGGAACTCACCGCCACCTGGCGTGAAGAACTCACCGAAATGCGCGACCGCATCAACAGCCTGCGCCGCGATTTCGTCGAGGCCCTCAAGCCCTACGGGCTGGACGAGAAGTACGCCCATGTGGCCGAACAAAAGGGCATGTTCTCGTATACCGGCCTGACACCGGAACAGGTCGACCGCCTGCGTGACGAGTTCAGCATCTACATGGTGCGCTCGGGCCGCGCCAATGTGGCCGGCTTTTCTCACGACAACCTGCCCTATCTGGCGAAGGCGATCGCTGCCGTCAACTAGGCGCTGACCGACAGGCTGTCAGCATTCGGGGGCCCCGCGGGATCGCGGGGCCCCTTTGCATGGCGACAGGCCGAGGCGCGCCCTCTGCTGAAGCCTCGTTACCCGGCCGGCTCGGCAACGGCACGCCGCGGACTGGCCAGCACCCGACGCAGCAGCCACCAGGCGGCCAGGCCTGCCAGCAGATTGCCCAGCGCCGCCCCGGCCGCCAGGCCGATGAGCCCCGCCATCCAGACCCCGGCCCAGAGACAGGGCAGATAGAAGACGAAGAGTCGCGCCGCCGACATCAGCATCGCCCGCAGGGGCCAGCCCAGCGCATTGCCGGCCGAGACGACCAGCATGCACACACCCAGGGCCGCATAACTCGGCAGCATGAAGCGAATCAGCATGGCGAGGTCGTGACGCACTTCGGGGTTGCCGGCCAGCGCCTGGGCCAGCCAGGGAGCAGCCACCGCCAGTATCAGCCCCAGCGCCAGTTGCCAGATGACCACCACCCGCAAGGCCAGCCGCAGCAGCCGATGCACCTGCTGCCAATCGCCGGCACCATAGCAACGTCCCAGCCAGGGTGGCAGCGACATGGTCAGGGCCAGCACCACCATCAGCGAGACGGTCTCCAGACGATTGGCCAGCCCCCAGGCAGCCACTTGCGACTCGCCCAGACCGGCCACCGCCGAGAGCGCCAGCATGGCGGCCAGGGGCGGCATCAACTGGCTGATCATGGCCGGCCCGGCAATACCGGCGAAGGGTCTCACGGAAACGCGCAGCTCTCCTGTCAGCCCTCGGGCCGACAACCAGTCATGTCGCGACAGCCGCCACGCCAGAATGGCCAGGCCCAGGCCAAAGGCGAGCACGGTGGCAATGGCGGCACCCGGCAGCCCCAGCCCCTCCCAGGGACCGATACCGAAGATCAGCAGCGGATCGAGGACCAGGTTGGCGAAGCTGGTGGTGACCATCAGGATGCCCGGCAGACGCGTATCCCCATGGGCACGAAACAGGCTGTAGCCGAAGTACAGACAGGCGCCGACCCAGGCAGCCACCAGCTGCGGATTCCAGTAGCTGCGGATCAGCGACAGGGACTCGGGCGCTGCTCCCAGGCGCAGAAAGATCGGCGCCTGCCACCACCACAGCAACAGCGCCAGCAACGCGATCACGCCGGCACCACTGATCAGCACCAGGCTCCCCAGGCGTCTGGCCGAATCGAACTCGTCGGCCCCCAGAGCACGCGAGATCAAGGCAGCAATGGCGATCCCCATGCCCACCTGGACACCGATGATCAGAAAGCCCAGCGGGAAGGTGAAGGTCTGGGCGGCCAGGGGCGCGGTACCCAGACGGGCAATGAAGGCACTGTCCACCAGTTGAAACCCCAGCAGGGACAGCACACCGATGGCCATCGGCCAGGTCTGGCGCCACAGTGTGGCACCCAGGGAAGACGTCGCGGTCGAATCGTTACGGCTCACAGAGACTCCAGTGCATGACAACGCGACCATTCTACGTCATGCATGGCGAAGCGTGGGCCTCCCGTATGCACCCGGCCGCTGATGCGAACATCAGGGCAATTCACTGGTCTCCAGCAGCCGCTGAACATCCGCGACGCCCATGGGCCGGTGGAAGTAATAGCCCTGGGCCAGGTCACAGTGCATCTGACGGATCAGCGTCAATTGCTCGGCACACTCGACACCCTCGGCGACTACCTCGAGGCCGAGACGGTGGCCAATGAAAATGGCCGCTTCGAGGATGGAGCGGTCTTCCGGTCGCAGATGAGCGTCCTGCATGAAGGTACGATCGACCTTGAGTGAGGTCACGGGAAAATGCTTGAGGTAGCTCAGCGATGAATAGCCGGTGCCGAAATCATCGATGGCAATACGCACCCCCCGATGATAGAGCCGCCGCAGATCTTCCAGCACCATGGAAGCGGCTTCGATCAGGACGTTCTCGGTCAGTTCGATGCCGACATCCTGAGGCGCCAGGCCGTGCCGTTCCAGGCACGCCTCGAAACGGGCCAGGCAATTGGCCCTCAGCATTTGCCGCCCGGACAGGTTGATATCGACGCGTATCCCGGTCAGCCCAGCCTGCTTCCAGGCCGCCTGCTGACGACAGGCTTCCTCCATGACCCAATCACCCAGACGATGAATCAGGCCGGTCCGCTCCGCCAGTGGAATGAACTCGGCAGGTGACACGAAGGCATCAGTATCGCTCGGTTTCCAGCGCAGCAGGGCCTCCAGGTTCTCGATGCGACCGCTGGCAACCGACAACTGAGGCTGATAATGCAGGCTGAGCTCGTCACGCTCGATCGCCTGCTCCAGCTTTTCCACCAGATGCTGCTCGCGCACCAGTTCATCATAATGGTGCTGCTGAAAGAAGCGCAGCCCCCCCAGCCCATCCATCTTGGCGCGATTCTTGACCACGTCGGCGTTGCGGATCAACTCGCGAGCACTGGTGCCATGGTCGGGATACAGGCTGACCCCGAGAGCTGCCGTCACGCGTCGCTCGACGCCATTGATCAGGAAGGGTCGCCGCATGGCGTGCTGAACCTTGCTGACCAGGCGGCTGACATCATCGCGCTGACCAACGCCCAGAAAGACCAGCACGAACTCATCGCTGGAAACACGCGAGATCAGATCCGTCAGACGCTGCTCCTCACCCAGCCGGCCCGCCATCTGGGCCAGCAGGCGGTCCCCCTGGTCATAACCCAGGGCATCGTTGATCTCGGAAAAACGATCGACGTCCAGATACATCACGGCCAGGCCGGCATGACGCACCAGACAGGTCTCGAGTGCTTCCTCGAGCTCGGCCTCGAATGCCGTGCGATTGGGCAGATGCGTGAGGGCATCGAAGCGCTTGGCAAAATCCAGGTCACGGTGGGCCTGTTTCTGGTCGGACAGGTCGACATCGACACAGAACATGGTAGGAGAGTCGGTATGTTCGCCCAGCATGACGTGATGGGAGAACACCGGCACACGCTCGCCACTGTGATGAACGAGTTCCACTTCTTCCGCCGCGATTTCCTTGCCTTCATCGACCCAGGCCCGATGCGCCTCGATCATCGACTCACGCATCTCACCGGGGATAATCAGATCTTCCAGGGCCCGACCCCTCGCCTCTGCCGCTGTGTAGCCGTAAAGCCGGGTACTGGCCTCGTTCCAGTATATGACGCGGCGTTCGCGGTCATACCCCTGGACAGCCACCTTGGGGAGGCTTTCCAGGAGGACGCGAAAACGCTGCTCGCTTTCCAGATACTGCTGCCTGACGCGCTCCACGCCATCGGAGGCAGTCGATGCCGGCTGAAAGCGCCCAAAGAGGCCGTGACGTCGCCTAATAATCTTGTTCCACCACCTTCGTAGACGCGCTACGCGACCTAGCATGTTGATCCCCGATGCTGTAGGAAGAAACGACGTGGTGCACTGTCATTTCTTACAACCCAACGCCTTGAGACATGCAAAATGTCATCGATGGCGACTTAGTGCAACTCTCGGTCCACGCCTCCGCCCCAACCCGGTCTCACCTGCCTCTCTTCGTCCATCCCCACTTTGACATTGGGCGCGTTTTCTCTTCCTTTCCTTAATGTTGCCTGAGCTTTCTCGGCAACGAAGACCAATCTTGTAATCAACTGGAAAGGATGTAGAAAATGAAACTCGACAAGCTCAAGCATGGCTTCGACCACACCGCAATGCCCGAGACGAGCCACACCGGCTATTGGTCGCGGGAAGTCACGGAACAGCTGGCCCATCAGGACTGGGCGCTGACCCATATCCGCAACCGCATCGATCTATCGGCATGGCAATCGCATACCACGGACCTGCCCCGCGATCCCTACGTGGAGCAGCGCTGGAAGCGCATGGCATGGCTCGCCCTGGACCAGGCCGGCGAAATGCAGGATCTTGGCCACTGCCCCATGGCCCAGGGTGGAGCCTTCAACGATGCCGAGAGCATGGCCGACAAGCTCCGCTATTATGCGCCCTTGACCCGAGCATTCCTGGAGCGGCACGACGTCAAGCGCTTCGTGAAAGCCTGGGCAGGGCTCTGGGGCCTGCAGGCCAATGAGCCGATCCTGATGCAGATAACCGGCGTGCGTGGCGAGGGCAAGATCGATCCGCTGCAGGGCCAGGGGATTCATGCGGATGGCTGCAAGGCCCTGAGCATCATGGTGGTCAGCCGACAGAACCTGGTCGGAGCGGATAACCATCTCTACACCGACAAGGCCGGAACCGAGCTCGTGGCCAACGCCACCCTGGCGCCCGGGGATATCCTGCATCTACGTGACGACAAGCTCTACCACAGTGTGGACGCCATCACGCAGCAGGCGCCTCATCAGGCATTCGAGCGCTTCATCATCATCATCAACAGCCGGTTCGTCGATCCCTACCAGAACCGCATCCTGCGTCGTCACTTCCCCGACGCCATCCTCAACGAAGGCTGAGTCCTTCCGCGTCCGGTGGTGAGCCATCTCGCCATCGCCCTTGAGGGGTGACAAACGTCTCGCGAGACGCCCTTTGTCGACACCCTCTACAACAGAACCCCCCTGGCTGACGCCAGGGGGGTTCTCGCTTACCAGGCACCACGGAGTGCCGGATGGCGCGTCTCGCGGATCGGCGTTACTGACGCAGTCCCTCGAAGGTCACATAGAGCTCGAGTTCATGCATGGCTTCGGGGAAGTCGGACATGTCGATGCCGTAGTTGGACAGCGTCAGGTTGGTGCTTCCCTCGAAACCCGCGCGATAGCCGCCCCAGGGGTCTTCGCCCTCGCCCAGCAGGGTAACCGGCATTTCGATTTCCCGGGTTTCCCCATGCAGGGTCAGATCGCCGGTCAGCACGCCCTCGCCCTCACCGGTCGGCTCGAAGTCCGTGCTCGTGAAGCTGGCCGTCGGGTACTCGCTGGCATCGAGGAAATCGGCGCTCTTGATGTGCTTGTCGCGCTCGGCATGATTGGTGGTCAGGCTGGTCACGTCGACTTCGACACTGGCCGCAGAGGCCTCGGGGTTGTCCGGGTCATACTGAAAGCTGCCGGAAAACTCCTCGAAGGACCCCAGGATGTAGGAATAGCCCAGGTGGCTGATCTTGAACTGCACGAAGGCATGCTGGCCTTCGGTATCGATCTTGTACTCGGCAGCCTGGGCCTGAGCCAGGGGTACCAGGGCGGCAGCGGCAAGGCTGGCGCTCATCACGGTCTTCTTGAACATCATGTCGCTCTCCTGAGTTGGGGATGATGCGAGGGCCCACCTTTATCACGGTCAACGTCGGCGGGTATAGCGTGGAAACAGCATGCGCACGAGAACATCGTTGCGATCGACCAGGTGGTGCTTGATCGCCGCCAGGGCATGACCCGCGGACAGGATGATCAGTGCCAGGGCGGCATACCAGTGGATCGTGCCGGCCAGCGAGGCCTGATCCGGCAGTCCGGTGAGCAGCGGCGGTGCCTGGAACCAGCCGAAGACATCGATGCCCTTACCCTCGGCCGTGGCGATCAGATAACCGCTGATCAATACCAACAGCATCAGGACATACAGCAGGACATGGCCGGCATGGGCTGCCAGCCGTTCCAGGCGGTGGCCGCGCGAGGCCGGAGCGGGTTGCAGCAGGCGCCATGCCAGCCTGCCCAGGGTCGCCAGCAACAGCAGCACGCCGATACTGCGATGCCACCAGGGCGCCAGGTTGTACCAGTCAGAGTAGTAACCCAGCCCGGTCATCCACCAGCCGAGCACAAAGAGGCCGACAATGGCCAGTGCACTCACCCAGTGCAGCAGTATGCTGATCCAACCCCATCCACTACGCGTATTGGTCCACATGGTCGATCTTCCCGCGACGTCATGACTTGCACAGCACTATACGATGCCACGGCCGCAGCGTCCGCTGAAAATTGCCGAACGCTTCATTCGGAAAAACCACTGCCGAACGCTAAGGTTAAACCAGGGCGTCCAACCCTCGCGCCAGATCCCGCCGAATATCATCCAGGTCCTCGAGCCCCACGGCCACGCGAATCAGGCCCTCCTCGATGCCGGCCGCCGCCTTCTGCTCCGCGGACAGCCGCCCATGGGTCGTGGTTCCGGGATGGGTGATGGTCGTCTTGGCATCGCCGAGGTTGCCGGTGATCGACAGCAGGCGGGTGGCGTCGATCACCGACCAGGCGGCGTCGCGCCCGCCCTTGACCTCGACGCCCAGCACGGCTCCGAACGCCGCCTGTTGGCGGGCTGCCAGGTCGTGCTGGCGATGATGCGGCAGGCCACTGTAATGCACGCGTTCGACCGCCGGATGTGCATCCAGCCACTGCGCCAGTTCCATGGCACTGGCGCAATGCGCCTTCATGCGCAGGCTCAGCGTCTCGAGCCCCTTGGTGAAGATCCAGGCATTGAAGGGGCTCATGCAGGGGCCACAGGTGCGCACGACGCCGAAGACCTCCTCGAGCAGCTTGTCGGAGCCGACCACGGCGCCACCAACGGCCCTGCCCTGACCATCCAGGTACTTGGTGGCCGAGTGAATGATCAGATCAGCCCCCAGCGCCAGCGGCTGCTGCAACGCCGGGGTCAGAAAGCAGTTGTCGATGGCCAGCCAGGCCCCGTGACGCTGCGCGATACGCGACAGGGCGGCGATATCGACTACTTCGGCCAGCGGGTTGGATGGCGTCTCGGCAAACAGCAGCCGGGTGGCCGGGCTCAGGGCCGCTTCCCAGTCGTCGAGATTGGACAGTTCCACATAGCGGGTGGTGATGCCGAACTTGCTCAGATACTTGTCGAACAGGCTCACCGTGGACCCGAACAGCGAGCGCGAGGCCACGATCTCGTCACCGGCGGACAGCAGCGCCAGTGCGGTGGCGAGAATCGCCGACATGCCGGATGCCGTGGCCACGCAGCGTTCCCCGCCCTCGAGCGCCGCCAGGCGCCGCTCGAAGGTATGCACCGTGGGGTTGGTGAAGCGCGAATAGACGTTGCCCGGCTCTTCGCCGCCGAACTTGCGAGCCGCCTCGGCGGCACTGCCATAGACGAAGCTGGAGGTCGGAAAGATCGGCTCGCTGTGCTCCTGCTCGGCCGTCCGCCGATGCCCGGCGCGCACCGCCAGCGTCGCAAGCCCCCAGTCCTCCGGGGTATGCTGGTCATCCTGCATGACGCTCTCCCTAGTCGATGTCATCTTCCTGGTTGTGCATGCCGACCAGCGCATGATCGCCGGCACTCGTCAGCTTGGCCTCGTCGTTGCGCATCGCTTCGAGGTCGGCCAGGTAGGCGTCATCGATATCACCGGTGATGTAATGGCCATCGAACACCGAGCAGTCGAACTCGCCGAGCGCCGGATTGACATCGCGACACGCCTGCTTCAGGTCTTCCAGATCCTGATAGACCATGCGATCGGCGCCGATCAGTTCGCCGACCTCGGCCTCACTGCGCCCGTGGGCAATCAGTTCGTTGGCCGCCGGCATATCGATGCCGTACACATTCGGATAGCGTACCGGAGGGGCCGCCGAGGCGAAATACACCTTGTTGGCACCGGCCTCCCGCGCCATCTGGATGATCTGGCGACAGGTCGTGCCCCGCACGATGGAATCATCCACCAGCAGCACGTTCTTGTCCTTGAACTCGATGTCGATGGCATTGAGCTTCTGGCGCACCGACTTCTTGCGCTGGGTCTGGCCGGGCATGATGAAGGTGCGTCCGATATAACGGTTCTTCATGAAGCCTTCGCGATAGGTCACGCCCAGGTGCTGGGCCAGTTCCAGTGCCGAGGTCCGCGAGGTATCCGGAATGGGGATCACCACATCGATATCGTGATCCGGCCACTCCTGCTGTATGCGGTCGCCCAGCTTGCGTCCCATCTGCATGCGCGTGCCATACACATAGGCGCCATCCAGCAGGGTATCGGGACGCGCCAGATAGACATGCTCGAAGATGCAGGGCGCCAGGCGCGGCGTGTCGGCGCAGCCCTGGGTGTGAATCTGGCCGTCCATGTCGACGAAGATTGCCTCGCCCGGCGCCAGATCGCGGTGCAGCTCGAAGCCCCCGACGTCCAGCGCTACCGACTCCGAGGCAATCATCACTTCCTGCCCTTCCCCTTCGTCGCGCGTGCCGAAGACCACCGGGCGAATGCCGTTGGGATCCCGGAAGGCCACCAGGCCCACGCCATTGATGATGGCCACGGCCCCATAGGCGCCCCGACAGCGACGATGCACCCGACGCACGGCATCGAAGATGTCCCCGGGCGCCAGGTGCAGTCCCTGCTTGCCCAGCTCATGGGCGAAGACGTTGAGCAGCACCTCGGAATCCGAGCTGGTGTTGATGTGGCGCAGGTCCGAGGAGAACAACTCCTGCTTGAGCTGCTCGGAGTTGGTCAGGTTGCCGTTGTGCGCCAGGGTGATGCCATAGGGGGAATTGACATACAGCGGCTGGGACTCCGCCTCGCTGGAGGAGCCCGCCGTCGGATAGCGCACATGGCCGATACCCAGATTGCCCTTGAGGCGCGTCATGTGACGGGTATGAAAGACATCCCGCACCAGACCGTTGCTCTTGCGCAGCAGGAAGCGTCCTTCGTTCCAGGTCATCATGCCGGCGGCATCCTGGCCGCGGTGCTGCAATACCGTCAGGGCATCATAGATCCCCTGGTTCACCGCCTGCTTGGCCATCAGGCCCACGATCCCGCACATTACTGCTTACCTCGCTTGCCAAAAGTGGAGGAGATGGGCATTCCATCTCGATATTCCGATCATTCCGTGCTCGCGCCGTCGCGCGCTGCACCCTGCGTTTCGGTCGCTGCCGGTGACGCCAGGCGTTCCAGGCTGGTCGTCGAACCCGGCAGGCGTTCTCCCCATTCCATCAGATACCCGACGGCCCAGCCGCGCAGCTGTTCCAGTCGAGGGCGAAGCTCGGCATCCTGCCAGGCATTCAACTGCGACAGGGGGGTCAGGCCGATCAGTACCGTCGCCAGTACCAGTACGGCGCCCCCCTTGGCGGCCCCGAAGGCGGCGCCGGCCAGACGATTGAAGAGCCCCATGCCGACCCATTCAACCGCCGCATGCATGACGCGGATCACCAGGCCACAGGCCAGGATGACCACGAAGACGACCAGCACGAAGGCCAGCACCAGGCGACCATCGGGGCTCTCGATCAGACTCGCCAGGCGCTCGGCAACGGGCTGCGACAACCAGCGGGCCGCCAGCAGTGCCACGACCCAGGACGCCAGCCCCAGAGCCTCGCGGACCAGCCCGCGGAACAGCCCGGTGATGGCGGTGAGCGCCAGCACGGCGATACACAGCCAGTCGATCCAGGTCAGCGTCATGTCGCTCACTCTGTCCTCACCAGCAGGCCCTGCAGATTCAGCCCCGCCTTGAGTTTGCCCATGACATTCTCGGCCGTTTCGGAACTGGCATAGGGGCCGACATAGACCGTTGTCATGTTGTTGTCACGCGCCCGCTGATAAGCCGGATAGCCCTGCTCCTGCAGGCGCGCATGAAGACCTTCGGCGTTGCTGGGCTGACCGAAACTGCCGACCTGCACGGCCCACTCGCCGTCCGGGGTAGCGTTCGCCTGACGCTCGTCGGCCGCCCGCGCCAGTTCGGCGATGGGGTCATCGGCCTGCTGCGAGTCATTCGACGTCGACTCACTGGTGGTATCCGATGACGACTCGTCCCGAGACGCCTCGGTGGACGCGGTCTCCGACGACGACTCCTGCGCCGCCTCCTGCCGCTCAGCATCCTCGGTGGCAACCGTCTCGACCGCTGCCTGAGATACCTCTGTCTCGTCGGCGGTCGTGGGCGATGCGTCCTGCTGCTGTTCGACGCTTTCCGGCGGTGTCGGCTCCGCCACGTCACGCTGCTCGACATCGACCGGTTGTTCGATGGTCAGCACGGGATCGGGGCGTTCCTCCCGCGGCGCCGGGTCATCCAGCAAGAGAGGCACAAAGATCACTGCCAGGGCAATGAGTACCAGTGCCCCACTGACCCGCTCACGCATACCGTATTTCATGTCATTCCCTCGATGGACGTGTCATCCCGACCAGTCTGCGCCGGATTCTCCCGGGCGGCCAGCACCTCGGCGACCGTGAAGAAAGAACCACAGACCAGCACACGATCTTCCGGCTCGAGCCGGCCTTCCAGCCAGTGCGCCCCGGCGGTGGGCGACGCGGCCCGGGCGACGACTTCCTGACCATGTCGCAGCAGGCAGGCGGCCAGGTCATCGGCGCTTCGCGCGCGACTGCCTTCCAGCGAAGCCGGCACCCAAGCATCGATGACCGGCGACAGGGCCTCGATCACCCCATCGGCATCCTTGTCACCCAGCATGCCGATGAGTGCATAGGTCTTGCCGGCGACGCGCCGTTCGGCCAGCCGGGTCGCCACATAAGTCGCCGCCTGGGGGTTGTGCCCCACATCCAGGCACCAGGCGCCATCCCACTGCATGCGCCCCGGCAGGCGGACATTGGCCATGGCGGCCCGACAGGCTTCGGGGCTCAGGGTGATACCCGCCAGCGCCAGGGCCGCCAGGGCGGTGGCGGCATTGTCCAGGGGCAGGCCCGGATCGGGCAGGTGCGTAATGCGCTCTCCCGCCCGACGCCACCAGTGCCAGGTCGCCGCTTCCTGCTCCAGGCCATAGGCCTCGTCCAGCGCAAAGACCGGCGCCGGCAAGGAGTCCGCCGCCTCGCGGACACTGGCGGGCAGGCTGCGGGATCCTAGGACGGCCGGTCGTCCCGACCGCATGATGCCGGCCTTCTCGCGACCGATACTCGCCAGGTCATCGCCCAGAAAGGCCGCATGGTCCAGCGCGATGGTGGTCACCACGGCCACATCCGCGTCGACGACATTGACCGCATCGAGGCGGCCGCCCAGGCCGACTTCGAGAATGGCCAGTTGAGGTGACAGGTTACGAATGGCATGCAGGGCGGCCAGGGTGCCGACCTCGAAATAGGTCAGGCTGACCGGCTCACCCGCCAGGCGCGCCGCTTCAACGGCCCTGAAGGCGTCCATCAGGGTCGCGTCATCGGCCTCCTGGCCGTTCAGGTGGAGCCGCTCGTTGTAGCGAAGCAGGTGGGGAGAGGTGTAGGTGGCCGTGGACAGGCCGTGCTGGCTGGCCAGCGACTCCAGCATGGCCACGGTGGAGCCCTTGCCGTTGGTACCGGCGACGCTGATGATCCGCTCGGCGACGGGGCCGTCGAACAGCCCCATGCGTTGCGCCACCTCGGCCACACGCTCCAGGCCGAGGTCGATATCCACTGGATGAGCCGCCTCCAGTCGCCTCAGCCAGGCCTCGAGCTCGGTGGGTGAAGCCGTTTCGTTCATGACGCCTAACTCAGCGCTGGCCGTCGGAGCGTGGCGTCGGCTCGGACTCCGAACTCTCGCTGTCGCCGCCAGCCTCTTGCGGGACCTCCTCGGACGCCGCCGGCTCTTGTGTCAGCGGCTCTTGCGGCGACTCCTCGGCCTGTTCGGCGCGATCCACTAGGTCGGGCTCTTCACCGCCATGCGCCGCCGGTCCATTGGCCGGCTGATGCGTGAACTTGCGCAGCATGCCGCCCAGACGCTCGCGGATCTCCTGGCGGTGGACGATCATGTCCACGGCGCCGTGCTCGAGCAGGAACTCGCTGCGCTGGAAGCCTTCCGGCAGTTGTTCGCGCACGGTCTGCTCGATGACCCGCGGGCCGGCAAAGCCGATCAGGGCATTGGGCTCGGCCACATTGATATCGCCGAGCATGGCCAGCGATGCCGAGACACCACCGAACACCGGATCCGTGAGCACCGAGATATAGGGCACCCCGGCTTCCTTGAGCTTCTCGAGCGCGGCCGAGGTCTTGGCCATCTGCATCAGCGAGAACAGCGCTTCCTGCATGCGCGCCCCGCCGGAGGCGGCGAAGCAGACCAGCGGCACGCCTTCATCATGGGCCAGGGTCGCGGCACGCACGAACTTCTCGCCGACCACGGTGCCCATCGAGCCGCCCATGAAGGTGAACTCGAAGGCCACGGCGACCACCGGCAGGCCTTCCAGCGAGCCGCGCATGGCGATCAGGCCATCCTTCTCGCCGGTCGACTTCTGGGCGGCCGCCAGGCGGTCCTTGTACTTCTTGGAGTCGCGGAATCGCAGGCGGTCGACCGGCTCGAGGTCGGCGGCGATTTCCTCCCGCCCTTCCTTGTCGAGGAACCAGTCGAGCCGCTTGCGAGCGGTCAGGCGCAGATGATGATCACACTTGGGGCAGACGTTGTGATGCTTCTCGAGCTCCGGCAGGTAGAGCACCGACTCGCACTTGGGACACTTACGCCACAGGCCGTCGGGAACGCTCGTGGTACGCCGGTCCTTGCGCTGAATGCGCCCCACCGAGGGCACGATCTTGTCTAGCCAGCTCATGTCAGAATCGCTTCCCTTTGTACTGTCGCCCCCGCCGGGCGGGGGCCAAATCAAATCGGTCGACTCAAGTTCGTCAGCGCCTGTTGCAGGTCCAGCGAGCGAGAGCCCAGCAAGGCGTTCAGGTGTCCAGGGCCTGACGCATTTCCCCCAGCACCGCTTCCAGGGCCGCGGGGATCGCCTCGGGTGTCTCGGCGTTGTCGGCGATCTGCTGCACCAGGACACTGCCGACGATGACGCCATCCGCCACCTGGCCGACGGCCGCCGCCGAGGCGCCGTCGCGAATGCCGAACCCGACGCACAACGGCAGGTCGGTCATCTCGCGCAGGGGCGCCAGGTGGTCCGCGATGTCCGCGGCATCGGCCGCCGCCCCGCCGGTGACGCCCTTGAGCGAGACATAATAGAGATACCCCTCACCATGGGCGCATATTGTAGCGGCCCGAGCATGCGAAGTGGTAGGGGCCACCAGGAAGATCGAGGCCAGACCGCGTGCCTTGAGCACCGGCCCGAGCAGGTCGGCTTCTTCCGGCGGCATGTCGACAAGCAGCACGCCATCGACACCGGCCTCGGCGGCCCGATCGGCAAAGTGCTCGCCCCCCAGACGCTCGACGGGGTTGAGGTAGCCCATCAGCACGACCGGGGTATGCGGATCGTCACGGCGGAACTCGCTGACCATCTCCAGCAGGTCCACCAGGCGAACGTCATGGCGCAGGGCCCTTTCACAGGCTTTCTGGATGACCGGGCCATCGGCCATGGGGTCGGAAAACGGCACCCCCAGCTCGATGACATCGGCACCGCCGCGCACCAGGGCATGCATGAAGCCCACGGTGTACGCCGGGGACGGATCACCGGCGGTGATATAGGGAATCAGTGCGCGGCGGTCCTGCGCCTTCAGATCGGCAAAACGTTGATCGATACGATTCATCAGGCTTCCTTAGAATTCGATGCCGTCAAGCTTGGCAACGGTCATGATGTCCTTGTCACCGCGCCCGGAAAGGTTGACCACGATGTGCTGGTCGGGCCGCATGGTCGCTGCCAGCTGCCTGGCATGGGCCAGTGCATGGGCCGACTCGAGCGCCGGCATGATGCCCTCGACATGCGTCAGCTCGCGAAACGCCTCGAGCACGGCATCATCATTGGCGGCCACATACTCGACGCGGCCGACATCCTTCCACATGGCATGCTCGGGGCCCACACCCGGATAATCGAGGCCCGCCGATATCGAGTGGGTATCGGAAACCTGGCCACCCTCGTCGGACATCAGGTAGGTGCGGTTGCCATGCAGCACGCCATGTGGCGCACCGGACGTCAGCGGTGCCGCATGCCGCCCGGTGGCGACACCATCGCCGCCGGCCTCGACACCGAACATGGCCACCTCGTCATCCTCGGCGAACGGATAGAACAGGCCGATGGCATTGGAACCGCCGCCGACACAGGCGACCAGGGCGTCGGGCAGGCGGCCGAACTCTTCGAATGACTGGCGGCGTGCTTCACGCCCGACCACGGCGTTGAAGTCGCGCACCAGCATGGGATAGGGATGCGGCCCCGCCACGGTGCCAATGATGTAGAAGGTGTCATCGACATTGGTCACCCAGTCACGCAATGCCTCGTTCATGGCGTCCTTGAGCGTACGGGTGCCCGACTCGACCGGAATGACCGTGGCACCGAGCAGCCGCATGCGATAGACGTTGAGCTTCTGGCGCTCGACATCCGCGGCCCCCATGTAGACCTCGCACTGCAGTCCCAGACGCGCGGCCACCGTGGCCGTGGCCACGCCGTGCTGGCCGGCCCCGGTCTCGGCGATCACCCTGGGCTTGCCGCTGTTCTTGGCGAGCAGTGCCTGGCCGATGGTGTTGTTCACCTTGTGCGCCCCGGTGTGGTTGAGGTCTTCGCGCTTCAGCCAGATCTGTGCCCCACCGATCCGGTTCGACCATCGCTCGGCATGATAGAGCGGTGATGGACGCCCCACATAGTGGGCCAGATCATGGTCGAACTCGGCCTGGAACTGCGGATCCTCACGAAGACGCCGATAGGTCTTCTCCAGATCCTCCAGGGCGAAGCTCAGGGTCTCCGAGACGAACCGGCCACCATAGGGGCCGAAGTGGCCGCGGTCGTCCGGCAGTCGGGTCAGGTCACTGAACTTGCTCACGAAAGACACCTCACAGGATCGGTGTAGCGTTGTCGATGCACAGCACAACGGTGAATGGAATCATGAATCGGCGCGGCGCACCGCGCTCATGAAGGCCGTCATTGCACCGGCATCCTTGATGCCGGGCTCGGCCTCGATGCCGCCGGAAACATCCACCGCATGGGGAGCCACCCCGGCGATGGCTTCGCCAACATTGGTCGGCGCAAGACCTCCGGCGAGGATAACAGGTTTTGCCAGGCTTGCGGGGATCCGCGACCAGTCGAAGGTCTCGCCGGTGCCGCCCGGCACACCGGGCCGATAGGCATCCAGCAAAAGCGCCCGCGCCCCGCTGAAGCGCGCGGCTGCCGCGTCGAGATCGAGCTCGTCGCGCATGCGCAGCGCCTTGATCCAGGGACTGCCGGAGGCCGCACAGGCCGCGGGCGCCTCGTTACCATGAAACTGCAGCAGATCGAGGTGCGCCCCCGCCGCCTCGACCTCCTCGGGCGATGCATCGACAAAGAGTCCCACCCGGGTCACGAAGGCCGGCACCCGGTCGCTCAGTGCGGTCAGCCGGTCCAGCGAGATGGCGCGTTTGCTGCCCGGCCACAGCACGAAGCCGAGGGCATCGACCCCCGCCGCAACGGCCGCATCGACATCCTCGGCCCGCGTCAGGCCACAGAATTTCACCCGGGTTCGCGCGGCCCGGCTGGCATGATCAAGCATCGGCGGACTCCTGTTCATCGCCGCGCGGCTGAGCCTCGGCGGCCCCGGCATCGGCCGCGGCGCGCGCCGCGGCAAAGGCCAGCCCCTCTTCCCGACTCCGCCCGCGCAAAAGCTCGGGGCGTATGCTCGGCAAGGGGCGTTCCCCGGTCCACTCGCCGAGCAAGGCCAGCAGATTGGGGCCCAGTGGTTCAGCGGGCAGGTCCCAGGCCGCGTCATAGATCGAGTCGACGAAATGCAGGCCGTGCGCCGGAGCGGTGATATCGCCCAGCGCCCGGTTCTGCAGCGCCAGCAGACGGCCGAGATAGTCGGTGCCCTGTTCGCCACGCCCGACCCGCATCAGGGCGCCGGCAATATTGCGGATCATGTGGTGCAGGAAGGCATTGCCCTGGACATCCAGCACCAGATAGGGACCATGGCGCTTCACCTCGATGAAGTGCAGGTGGCGCCAGGGTGTTCGCGACTGACAGCCGGCGGCGCGAAAACTGGAGAAGTCATGCTCGCCGACCAGCACCTGGGCCGCTTCGTTCATGGCCTCGGCGTCCAGCGGATCACGACACCAGGTGACGTTGGCACGCTCGAGTACCGGCCGGGTGGGCTGGTTGAGCCAGACATAACGATAGCGCCGGGCCAGCGCCATGAAGCGCGCATGGAAGGCTTCATCCACCGACTTGACCCAGCGGATGGCAATGTCACCGGGCAGGTTGGCATTGCCGCCGAACACCCAGGCCTTGGCGGAGCGCGCTGCCGGCGGGTCGAAGTGCAGGATCTGTCGCGTGGCGTGCACCCCGGAGTCGGTGCGTCCACTGGCATGCAGATCGACCGGCGCACTGGCTACCCGCGACAGGGCCCTCTCGAGGGCGCCCTGGATGGAAGGCGCATGCTTGAGGCGCTGCCAGCCACAGTAATGACTGCCGTCATACTCCACGGACATGGCCAGGCGGCCTGTCAGGGGCTGGTTCTCGTCAAGACGTCGAAAAAAGCTCATGGTGCGATCGGGTCATCGGCTCGGGATTCACCAGGCGGCTGCCCGGAAAGATATGACGCCACATTATCCCTGCCAGACGCGCATAACGCCAGCCGTGGGACCGTCCTGAAAAGAAACGGGGCGCCCCTGTCAGGGCGCCCCGCGACGCACGCGCATGGCGGGCGAGCCGATTTACTGCTCGCGCAGGATCTTCAACATACGCTTGAGCGGCTCGGCGGCACCCCACAGCAGCTGGTCGCCGACGCTGAAGGCGGACAGGTATTCACCGCCCATGGCCAGCTTGCGCAGGCGGCCCACCGGGACCGTCAGGGTGCCGGTCGCGGCGGCCGGCGTCAGGCTGTCGTTGGTGGCATCCTTGTCGTTGGGGATCAGCTTGACCCAGTCGTTGTGGGTCGCGATGCGCTCCTCGATCTCGTCGAGCGGCACATCCTGCTTGAGCTTGATGGTGAAGGCCTGGCTGTGCGAGCGCATGGCGCCGATCCGCACACAGAGCCCGTCGATGGGGATCGGGTTGTCCTGGCGACCGAGAATCTTGTTGGTCTCCACCGAGCCCTTCCACTCTTCGCGGCTCTGGCCATTATCGAGCTTGGAGTCGATCCATGGCAGCAGGCTGCCGGCCAGAGGGGCACCGAAGTTGTCGACCGGGAAGTCGCCGCCGCGCATGGCCGCGGTCACCTGGCGATCGATATCCAGAATGGCACTGCCCGGATCCGCCAGCTCGGTGGCCACACTGTCACGCAGCGTGCCCATCTGGTTGAGCAGTTCGCGCATGTGCTTGGCACCCGAGCCGGAAGCCGCCTGATAGGTCATGGAGGTCATCCATTCGACCATGTCAGACTCGAAGAGCCCGCCGAGGCCCATCATCATCAGGCTGACCGTGCAGTTACCACCCGTGAAGGTCCTGGCACCACGCGCCAGCTGCTCGTCGATGACCTTGCGGTTGACCGGGTCGAGGACGATGGTGGCGTCATCGGCCATGCGCAGGGTGCTGGCGGCATCGATCCAGTAGCCTTTCCAGCCTTCGCCGCGCAGGTCGGCGTAGACCGCCTGGGTGTAATCGCCACCCTGACAGGTGATGATCACGTCCAGGGCCTTCAGCGCCTCGAGATCGTGGGCATCCTTCAGCGCGGGCACGTCCACACCGACATCGGGACCGGGCTGACCGGCCTGGGAGGTCGTGAAGAAGATCGGCTCGATACCGCTGAAATCGCCATCTTCGATCATGCGCTGCATCAGCACGGAGCCGACCATGCCACGCCATCCGACGAAACCGACTTTCAACATGTGAAGTCCTCCAGAAAAAGTGAACGATTAATACTACAGAAAAAACGATGCCGTATCAGCGCCCACCCTGCTGTCGCGATCGCGACACCACATGGCTGCCTCAGGACGCTTCCAGCGCGGCCAGCACCGCATCACCCATCTCGACCGTGGATACATACGGGCCACCCTGCGGGGCGATATCCGCGGTCCTCAGGCCATCATCCAGCACCTTGCCGACCGCCGCTTCGATACGCTCGGCGAGTGCGTTCTCGCCCAGCGAGTAACGCAGCATCATGGCCACCGAGAGAATCGTCGCCAGCGGGTTGGCCAGCCCCTGGCCGGCGATATCCGGGGCGCTGCCGTGACACGGTTCGTACATGCCCTGGCCGCTCTCGTTGAGCGAGGCGGACGGCAGCATGCCGATCGAGCCGGTGAGCATGGCGGCGGCATCCGAGAGAATGTCGCCGAACATGTTGCCGGTCACCACCACGTCGAACTGCTTGGGCTCCCGCACCAGCTGCATGGCAGCGTTGTCGACATACATGTGGGTCAGTTCGACATCCGGATACTCGGGTGCCAGGCGTTCCATGACCTCGCGCCACAGCATGGTCACTTCGAGCACATTTGCCTTGTCCACGGAGCAGAGTTTCTTGCCACGCTTCTGTGCCATCTCGAAGGCAACGCGGCCGATACGCTCGATCTCCGCCTCGGAGTAGATGTAGGTGTTGAAGCCGACGCGCTGACCATCGCGCTCTTCGATGCCGCGCGGCTGGCCGAAGTAGATGCCCCCGGTGAGCTCGCGCACGATCATGATGTCGAGGCCGGCGACCAGTTCCGGCTTGAGGCTCGAGGCCTCGGCCAGCTGCGGATACAGCAACGCCGGACGCAGGTTGCCGAACAGTCCCAGCTCCTTGCGCAGCCCCAGCAGCCCTTTCTCCGGGCGCTTGCTGATATCCTCGATCGCGTCCCACTGGGGCCCGCCCACGGCCCCCAGCAGCACCGCATCCGCCGCCCGGGCGAGATCGAGGGTACTGTCCGGCAGGGGCGTACCATGCAGGTCATAGGCCGTGCCGCCCACCGGCGCCTCCTCGACCTCGACATCCAGGCCCCGCGCCTGGCAAGCCGCCAGCACACGGCTCGCCTGAGCGGTGATTTCCGGACCGATACCATCGCCCGGGAGAACCAGAATCTTGCGTGTCATGACCAATTAATCCTTGTAAAAGCTGGAAGCTGGAAGCTGGAAGCTGGAAGCTGGAAGCTGGAAGCTGGAAGCTGGAAGCTGGAAGCTGGAAGCTGGAAGCTGGAAGCTGGAAGCTGGAAGCTGGAAGCTGGAAGCTGGAAGCTGGAAGGCAGCATGAACCCCGACAATATGGGGTCAAGGATTTTTCTTCCAGCTTCAAGCTTACGGCCGCGAAGCGGACGGTCTTCAAGCTCCCGGCGCAGCCGGGGACTTCCAGCTTCAAGCTGACGGCCGCGAGGCGGACGATCTTCAAGCTCCCGGCGCAGCCGGGGACTTCCAGCTTCAAGCTGACGGCCGCGAAGCGGACGATCTTCAAGCTCCCGGCGCAGCCGGGTCAGGCTTCGCGAAACATCCAGGGCCGCTCGACTCGATGGCGTTGCTCGAAGGCGTGAATCGCGTCTTCGTCCTTGAGCGTGATGCCGATGTCGTCGAGCCCTTCCAGCAGGCAGTGCTTGCGGAAGTCGTCGACCTCGAACTCCAGCAGCTCCCCCGACGGCGTGGTCACGCGCTGCTTCTCCAGATCCACCTCCAGCCGGTAGCCCTCATTGGCGGCGACTTCCTCGAACAGGCGGTCGACCTCGGTTTCGCTCAGCCTGACCAGCAGGATGCCGTTCTTGAAGGCATTGTTGTAGAAGATATCGGCAAAGCTCGGCGCGATGACCACGCGAAAGCCGAAGTCCTCCAGCGCCCAGGGCGCGTGCTCGCGGGAGCTGCCGCAACCGAAGTTGTGGCGCGCCAGCAGGATGCTGGCGCCCTGATAACGCGGCTGATTGAGCACGAAGTCCGGGTTGAGCGGACGCTGCGAGGCATCCTGACCGGGATAGCCCTCATCGAGATAGCGCAGCTCGTCGAACAGGTTGACGCCGAAGCCGGTGCGCTTGATCGACTTCAGGAACTGCTTGGGGATGATCAGGTCGGTATCGACGTTGGCGCGATCCAGCGGGGCCACCAGGCCGTCGAGGTGATGAAATTGCTGCATGGCTCAGGCCTCCTGGGCAGTGTCGAAATGGCGGACATCGACGAAATGCCCGGCAATCGCGGCGGCAGCGGCCATGGCCGGGCTCACCAGGTGGGTCCGCCCGCCATAGCCCTGGCGCCCCTCGAAGTTGCGGTTCGAGGTCGAGGCGCAGTGTTCGCCGGCGCCCAGCTTGTCGGCATTCATGGCCAGGCACATGGAGCAGCCGGGCTCGCGCCATTCGAAACCGGCGTCCAGGAAGACCTTGTCCAGGCCCTCTTCCTCGGCCTGGCGCTTCACCAGCCCGGAACCCGGCACCACCATGGCCAGTGCCACCGAATCGGCCACCTTGTGGCCCCTGGCGACCTTGGCGGCGGCGCGCAGATCCTCGATCCGCGAGTTGGTGCAGGAGCCGATGAAGACCTTGTCGAGACGGATATCGGTGATCTTCTGCCGCGGCGCCAGCCCCATGTAGTCCAGCGCGCGGATGATGCCGGTGCGCGCCGTGTCATCGCCGGCCTCGTCCGGATCGGGCACTTCACCGCCCACGCCGGTGACCATTTCCGGGCTGGTGCCCCAGGACACCTGCGGCTCGATATCGGCGGCATCCAGGGTGACGACCTTGTCGAACTCGGCCTCGGCATCCGACACCAGCTGACGCCAGTCGGCCACGGCGGCGTCCCACATCTCGCCACGCGGGGCATAGTGGCGGTCGCGCAGATAATCGATGGTGGTGTCGTCCACGGCGATCAGACCGACCCGGGCACCCGCCTCGATGGCCATGTTGCAGACGGTCATGCGGCCTTCCATGGAAAGCCCGCGAATGGCGCTGCCGGCGAATTCGATGGCGTAGCCCGTGCCGCCGGCGGTGCCGATGCGGCCGATGATGGCCAGCACGACATCCTTGGCGGTCACGCCCTCGCCGAGTTCGCCTTCGACACGCACCTGCATGTTCTTCATCTTCTGCGCCAGCAGGCACTGGGTCGCCAGCACATGCTCGACCTCGGAAGTGCCGATGCCATGCGACAGGGCCGCAAAGGCGCCGTGGGTCGCCGTATGCGAGTCCCCGCAGACGACGGTCATGCCCGGCAGGGTTGCGCCCTGCTCCGGCCCGACCACGTGCACGATGCCCTGGCGCGGGTCATTGATGCGGAATTCCTCGATGCCGAAGGACTCGCAGTTGTCATCCAGGGTCTGCACCTGAATCAGGGAGACCTGGTCCTTGATGCCGGCATTGCCTTCGGAACGCTCGACCAGGGTGGTGGGCACGTTATGATCCGGGGTGGCCAGGTTGGCGTCGATGCGCCACGGGCGCCGGCCGGCCAGACGCAGGCCCTCGAAGGCCTGCGGCGAGGTGACCTCGTGCAGCAGGTGTCGGTCGATATAGATGAGGGCGGTGCCGTCATTGCGCTGCTTCACCAGATGCTGGGACCACAGCTTGTCGTAGAGTGTCTGGCCTGGCATGTCTTCCTCCCGGGCAGGGCCCGCATGTTGCGTCACGGTGGGGCAGTGAATCTGCCCTTATTGAGTATGATGACAAGTGTCCCGCGGCGTGCGCATAAAAGCAATTCATGTTATTTATTTAACGCATTCCATAATGGAATAGTTAAGCGGGAGTCGCCATGGATACCCAGAGCCTGCAAGCCTTCCTTGCGGTGGCCGACAGCGGCAGCTTTTCGCGTGCCGCCGAGCAGCTGCATCTGACGCAACCGGCAGTCAGCAAGCGCATCGCCGTGCTCGAGGGGCAGATCGATGCGCGCCTTTTCGATCGCATCGGGCGGCGAGTGGCGCTGACCGAGGCCGGCCGACTGCTGCTGCCCCGGGCACGGCGCATCCTGGTCATGGTCGACGACAGCCGGCGTGCCCTGGGCAACCTGAGCGGCGATGTGGCCGGCAGGCTGACGCTGGCCACCAGCCACCACCTGGGGCTGCACCGTCTGCCGTCCCTGCTGGAGGACTACACCCACCGCCATCGCCGGGTCCGCCTGGATCTGCATTTCCTCGACTCCGAGCAGGCCTATCAGGGCGTGCTGGATGGCGAGCTGGAAATCGCCGCGGCCACCCTGTCGCCCACGCCGGAGCCTCAATTGACCACGGTACCGGTGTGGATCGACCGGCTGTGCTTCGTCTGCGCCCGGCATCACCCCCTGGCGCGCCGCCGGCAACTGGCCCTGCAGGAACTCTGCGCGCATGATGCCGTGCTGCCCGGTCCGATGACCTTCACCCGTCGCCTGGTCGAATCCCGCTTCGCGGCGGCCGGCCTCGAATTGCCGGTGGCCATCTCCACCAATTACCTGGAGACCCTCAAGATGATGACCGGCATCGGGCTGGGCTGGAGCCTGCTGCCGGAGAGCATGCTGGGAGAGGAACTGCAGGAGCTGGACGTCGACCATCCCCCCATCCAGCGACCGCTGGGCTATCTGGTCCACCGCAATCGCACCCTGTCCAACGCCGCGCGGGCCATGCTCGAGATGTTCGATGCGGCGCGCACAGCGGAGGCGCAGGCCTGGAGCCCAGGCTCGTCAGCACCGGCGAGCGAGGCGTGAGCGCAGCGGACGCCGTGGCCGACTTGAGCCACGCCGGACAGTTGCTTAGGATGCTATAAATTTCGTTGGCCTCGACCATGTCCCGGAAAGCCGATCCCGATCACTCGCCCGCCGAACGGGTGGCCTGGCGCCATGCCCTGGCCGGCCTGGCCATCGTCGCCGGCCTCGCCCTGCAGATCGCCCAGTTTGCCGGCATCACGCTCGCCCCGCATGGGGTCGGCTACCTCCTGTGGTTGAGTACCGCCCTGCTATGGCGCGACCTGCCGCCCCGCAACCGCCGCCAGGCAGGCTGGCTCGCGGCGATCGGGCTGAGCCTGTTGTTGGTCGCGCGTCTGGTCTTCGATGCCGATATCGCGTGGTGGGCCATCCTGGATGGCAATACCTATGTGGTCGCCATGCTGGTCGGGGTCAGCTTCATCGGCCTGATCGGCAACCTGCGTGGCCAGTCACGGCCGCCCGGCGGCCAGGCGATCACCGGGCGCCGCGGACTCGCCGGAACCTGGCTGGGCGTGCACCTGCTGGGCACCATCCTCAACCTGTCGACGGTCTTCATGGTCGGCGACCGCCTGCAGCGCCGCGGCCCCCTGAGCATGCCCCAACTGCTGGGGCTGAATCGCGGCCTATCGAGTGCCGCCTGGTGGTCGCCCTTTTTCGCCTCCATGGGCATCGTGATGACCCTGGCGCCCGAGATGGACTATGCCACTGTCGTCATGCACGGCCTGCCACTGGCGCTGTGCTCCGGCCTGCTGACTCTGCTGGAACTGCCCCGGCGTTTCGACCTGAGCGCCACGGCCGGCTTTTCGATGTCACCCCGCAGCCTGCTGATGCCGGTGGCCATGGCCGGGCTGGTGATGCTCTTCCACTACGGGCTGACTCCGCAGCTGTCCATCGTCAGCATCATCACCTTCCTGATGCCGAGCGTGGCCCTGGCCACCAACCTGAGCCGCGGCCCCGCCTGGACCCTGTATCGGCTGCGCCAGCATACCCTGACCCGGCTGCCGGCCATGCGCGGCGAGATTTCTCTCTTCCTGTGCGCCGGGCTGCTGACGCAGGGCCTCTCGACCCTGCTGGATGCCGCCACCGGCAGCGGCTGGACCCTGTTTGCCGACTTCGGCATCGCCCAGGCCAGCCTGAGCTTCCTGGCCATCGTGGCCAGTGCCGTGGCCGGTCTGCACCCCATCATCGGGGTCTCGGTACTGGCGTCGATGCTCGAACTGGCCCCCGGCGAGCAGACGCTGTTTGCCTTCGTGGCGCTCAGCGCCTGGGCCATCGGCACCAGCGTCGGCCCGCTGTCGGGCATCAACCTCTCACTGCAGGGCCGTTACGACGTCAGCGGCACCCGCATGATGCGCCATAACCTGGGCTATGCGCTGGTCATGGCGCTGCTGGTGGTAGCGGTGCTGTGGCTGCTGGCCGACTGAGGCGCGCGGGCATGCCTCAGCTCGGCGCACGCACGAAATAACGATGACCGCACTTGTGGCAGGGCTCGATACGCTCCACGCCGGTCAGCTCGACAATGGCATCGCAATGCACACAGGCCATGCGCCCCGGCACGGCCATTTCCCCGGCCGTGTAGTCGGCGCGCGAGGCCTCCAGGTCATCCTCGAGGCGCTCGCGCTCGATACGACTGCGGTCGGCGATCGAGAACAGCGCCTCGGTGACCGTGCGTGACAGAGCCGAGAGGTCGATGCCCAGCCAGCTGGCCACGCCTTCGCCGCCGGCGCTCAGGTAACGGCGCATCTCCTTGAGGTCGCGTTCGACCCAGGCGCGCAGCAGCGCCAGCTCATCGCGGGTGAACTCTTCCACCTCGGCCTCGAACTCGACGGCTTCATCGAGCTCATGCTGCAGGTTCTCGCGATTGAGATCCCCGGCCCCTTCCTTCAGGCGCCCCAGCATGCGTTCGTAGGCCGCCTTGAGGCGGTGATCCTGATGACGCGGATCCGGATGGTCGCTCATGACATTCTCCTCGTGTGGCGCCTGACATTCGCCGGCCCATAGCCGGAACCCGGGCTCCTGGGGTATCCTTGCTGGCCGACACATTTTCCATTTAGACGGCACGCCGTCGGTGAATCAAGCAGATTCCGCCTCGCGAAGGATCCTCCGGGTGGCCTCGGCTGACATCGACCCGCTGACGCGCGCAGCGTCGCCCGCGTTGCCCTCGACCAGCAAGGTATCCGAATACAGCGATGGACGCACAATACAAGCCCTTTGATATCGAACGCGATGCCCAGCGGTTCTGGGAAAAGCACCAGTGCTTCAAGGCGATAGAGGATGCCAGTCGCGAGAAGTTCTACTGCCTGTCGATGTTTCCCTATCCCAGCGGCAAGCTGCACATGGGGCATGTGCGCAACTACACCATCGGCGATGTGGTCTCGCGCTACCAGCGCATGCAGGGCCGCAATGTCATGCAGCCCATGGGCTGGGACGCCTTCGGCATGCCGGCGGAAAACGCGGCCATACAGAACCAGGTACCGCCCGCCAGCTGGACCCACCAGAACATCGAGGCCATGCGCGACCAGCTCAAGTCGCTGGGCTTTGCCTATGACTGGAGCCGTGAATTCGCGACCTGCGACGCGGATTACTACCGCTGGGAGCAGTGGTTCTTCACCAGGCTGGTCGAGAAGGGGCTGGTCTACAAGAAGATGTCCACGGTCAACTGGGACCCGGTCGACCAGACCGTGCTGGCCAATGAACAGGTCATCGAGGGGCGTGGCTGGCGCAGCGGCGCCCTGGTGGAACGCAAGGAAATCCCGCTGTGGTTCCTCAAGATCACCGACTATGCCGAAGAACTGCTGGCCGACCTGGACCATATCGACTGGCCCGAGCAGGTCAAGACCATGCAGCGCAACTGGATCGGCAAATCCCGCGGCGTCGAGCTGACGTTCGACACCCGCGGCGCCGGCGGCGAGGCCCTGGAACCGCTGTCGGTCTACACCACCCGGCCCGATACCCTGATGGGCGTGACCTATATGGCCGTGGCAGCGGATCACCCCCTGGCCCGGTCGGCCGCCGAGGATAACCCGGCACTGGCCGACTTCCTCGAGGAGTGCGCGCTGGGCGGCACCTCCGAGGCCGATCTGGCCACCCGCGAGAAGAAAGGCATGCTCACCGGGCATACCGCGGTCCACCCGCTCAGCGGCCGTGAGCTGCCCATCTATGTCGCCAACTTCGTGCTGATGGAATTCGGCACCGGCGCCGTCATGGCCGTGCCCGCGCACGACCAGCGTGACTGGGAGTTTGCCACCCGCTACGAGGTCCCCATCGAGCCGGTGATCGCCGATACCAACGGCCAGACGCCGGATCTCTCGGCAGGAGCCCATGTCGAGCCTGGCCCCCTGATCAACTCCGGCGAGTTCGATGGCCTCGACTTCGAGGCGGCCTTCGATGCCATTGCCGCCAGGCTCGCCGAGCTGGGGCGTGGCGAGGTCAAGACCAACTACCGCCTGCGCGACTGGGGCGTGGCCCGTCAGCGCTACTGGGGCGCGCCGATCCCCGTCAAGTACGGCCCCGAGGGCCAGACCGTGCCGCTGTCCGACGAGGAACTGCCGGTCTCGCTGCCCCTGGAGGTCACCGTCGATGCCTCGGGGTCGCCGCTCAAGAAGATGCCCGAGTTCAGCGATCTCGGCGAGGGCTGGGTGCGCGAGACCGATACCTTCGACACCTTCATGGAGTCGTCCTGGTACTTCGCGCGCTTCTGCTGTGCCGACAACGACTCGGCGATGCTCGACGAGCGCGCCGATCACTGGCTGCCGGTGGACCTGTACATCGGCGGCATCGAACACGCCATCCTGCACCTGCTGTACGCCCGCTTCTTCACCAAGCTGATGCGCGACTTCGGCCTGGTCCAGGCCGATGAGCCCTTCCAGCGTCTGCTGACCCAGGGCATGGTCATCGCCGAGACCTACTACCGCCCCACCGCCAATGGCGGCAAGCAGTGGTTCAATCCGGCCGATGTCGAGGTCAGCCGGGACGACAAGGGCCGGCCGGTTAGCGCGATCCTGGTGTCGGACGGCCAGCCGGTGGAAATGGGCGGCATCGAGAAGATGTCCAAGTCGAAGAACAATGGCGTCGATCCCCAGGCCATGATCGATCGCTTCGGCGCCGATACCGTGCGCCTGTTCATGATGTTCGCCGCCCCGCCCGAGCAGTCACTGGAATGGTCGGACTCCGGCGTGGAGGGCGCTCACCGCTTCCTGAAGCGCCTCTGGCGGCTGGTTGCCGAGCACCTCGAAGCCGGCACGCCGGGCAGCCTGGACAGCCTGGACAGCGGGTCGCTGGACGACGACCAGCGCGAACTGCGCCGCAAGACGCACGAGACCATTCAAAAGGCGAGCGACGATATCGGCCGGCGCACCACCTTCAACACCGCCATCGCCGCCGTCATGGAACTCGCCAATGCCATCGGGCGCTTCACCGATACCTCACCGCAGGGCCTGGCCGTCGCCCGTGAAGCCGTCGAGACCTGCGTGCTGCTGCTGGCGCCCATCACGCCGCATGTCTGCCATGCTCTCTGGTCCGAGCTGGGCCACGCGGAAGCGGCCATCGATGCCGCCTGGCCGACACTCGACGAATCCGCCCTGACCCGGGACAGCATCGAGCTGGTGGTGCAGGTCAACGGCAAGCTGCGGGCCCGCCTCGAGGTCGCCGCGGATGCCGACAAGGAAAGCATCGAGGCTCAGGCCATGAGCCACGAGAACGTCCAGCGGCATATCGAGGGCCAGACGGTGCGCAAGGTCATCGTGGTCCCTGGCAAGCTGGTCAATATCGTCGTCGGCTGAGCGACGGCCAAAGGAGTCTTCATGCAGCGCCGCAGCCTGCTTCGCTTCTCTCTCGCCGCCGGCGCCAGCCTGGCGCTGGCCGGATGCGGCTTCCAGCTTCGCGGCCTGGGCAGTGATGCCCTGCCTTTCGCCGAGCTGGACCTGGCCGGCCCGGATGACGCCTTCACGCGCCTGGTTCGGGAACGCCTGACGGCCTCGGGTGTCGCCGTCGGCGACGCCGCTCCCCTGCGTCTCAACCTGGGCCGCGAGACCTTTCACGAGCAGCGCCTGAGCGTGCTCAATTCGGGCTATCAGGAATACGACATGACGCTGAATGTGTCCTATTCGGTGCAACGCAGTGCGGATGATGCCTACCGCCTGGCGGAGCAGCAGCTCGAGGTCCAGGAGCGCTTCTCGATCAGCAGCGACAACCTGCTCGCGGCGGATGACAGGCGTGCCGAGGTCCGGGAGCGACTGCGCGACACGGCCGTGGAACAGCTCTTCCATCGCCTGCATGTGCTCGGCGACGCCTGAGGAGGCGTGATGAAGGTCTTTGCCGACAAGCTGGAGAATGCCCTGGCCAGTTCGCTGCCAGCGGCGGTCATCGTGGCCGGCGACGAGCCGCTGCAGCACATGGAGGCCTGTGATGCGGTACGCGAGGCAGCGCGTCGCGATGGCATCGAGGAACGCGAGGTACTGCATGTCGAGGCCAACTTCGCCTGGGGCCGCCTGACCGAGAGTGCCGCCAGCATGTCGTTGTTCGCCTCGCGCAAGCTCATCGAGCTGCGCCTCAGCGGCAAGCCCGGCCAGGAAGGCGCCAAGGCACTCAAGGAGTACGCCGACGGCATGGCGAACAGCGACAACGTCCTGCTGATCGCTTCGCCCCGGCTGGATTATCGCGAGCAGAAGGCGGCCTGGTTCAAGGCCCTGGACAAGGCCGGCCTCTTCGTCCCGGTCTGGCCGGTGGACGCCTCGCGGCTGCATTACTGGCTGCGCGACCGCGCCTCGCGCCACAATCTCGGGCTGGATCTGGATGCCGCCCGCGTGCTCGGCGAGCGTACCGAGGGCAACCTGCTGGCGGCCGACCAGGAACTGCAGAAACTGGCCCTGCTGCTGCCGCCGGGCGCTCGTGTCTCGCCGCAGCAGGTGACCGGCGGCGTGGAGGACAGCGCACGTTTCGATGTCTTCACCCTGCTGGATGCCTGCCTGAAAGGCGAGCGCTCGCGTGTTTCGCGCATCATGAGCGGACTGCGCGGCGAAGGGGTGGAACCGCCCATCGTGCTCTGGGCCCTGACCCGGGAATTGCGCCTGTTACTCTCCCTGCAGCAGCATCTCGACCAGGGGCAAAGCCTGGAACATGCCTGCAAGGCCCAGAAGCCACCGATCTTCGACAAGCGCCGCCCGGCCTACCAGCAGGCCCTGAAGCGCCTGCCCATGAAACGCCTGCATAAACTCCTGCTGTTCGCCCAGCGCCTGGATCTGGCCATCAAGGGCGCCGGCAGCATTCCGCTGTGGGATGGCCTGCATGACCTGGCATTGACCCTGGCCGGTGGACGCGGACCGCTGGCGGAGTTGCCCTCGTCGTATCGCATCGGTGCCTGATGGCAGGCCAGCATCGTCACTCCGGTACTACCACGGCAGACCGCAATTACGCAGGTGCAGGAGGCACTGGCCTTCCGCTATAATCTGGCGCATCATCGCAACCATCATCGGGCACGGATGCCTCGACTGGAGCCGACGAGAGCCGTTCTCACTCACCCTTTTCGATTGAAGGATACCCGACATGAAACGACTCACCCGCCTGCTCAGCCCATTGCTGATCGCCGCCCTGGTCCTTGGCAGTCTGCCGGCCGTGGCCGCCTCGCCACAAACGGACCTGGTCGGCACGGCCGAGGTCCTGGAGGCCAGCACCATTCAGCAGGACCGCGAACGCATCCGCGAGGTGCTTGCCCGGGAAGACGTACAGCGCCAGCTGACGCTGCAGGGCGTGGATGCCGATGAAGTGAAGTCCCGGGTCGCCGCCCTCTCGGATGCCGAGGTCAGCGAAATGGCCGATCGACTCGACCAGATGCCGGCCGGCGCCAGCGTGGTCGGCGCCCTCTTCGCCGTCTTCGTGATACTGCTGGTGACCGATATCCTCGGCCTGACCGACGTCTATCCGTTCACCCGCTGATGGCGATTTCCCCCTTGCAACAGCCGTCACGCACCATACCGGACGCCCGCCTAGCGGGCGTCTTCGCGTTGGTGCTGCTGATCATCAGCCTGAGCGGCTGCGCCACGACACCGAGCCTGTCGGCCGAGGCGTCTCGCACCCTGGCCCCCGACACGCTCATCGAGGATGTCCCCTTCCATGGCCAGCGCGAGTATCAGTGCGGCCCCGCCTCCCTGGCCATGGCCCTGGCCGCCAGCGGCGTGGACGTGGAGGTGGATACCCTGATTCCCCAGGTCTTCCTGCCCGGCAAGGAAGGCAGTGTGCAGCCGGAAATGCTCGCCACGGTGCGTCGCCAGGGGCGCATTCCCTTCCTGCTGGAAGGCGGCTTCGAGGGCCTGCTCGGCGAGCTGGCAGCCGGACACCCGGTGGTCGTGATGCAGAACCTGTCACTGCCCTGGTGGCCGGTCTGGCACTATGCCGTCGCCATCGGATACGATCGGCGTGCGCAGCAGATGATCCTGCACAGCGGCATGTCACCACGCCAGCGCACCGACTTCGACCGCTTCGATGCCACCTGGTCGCGCAGCCAACGCTGGGGCCTGGTCGCCCTGGCCCCCGGCGAATTGCCGGCGCGTATCGACGTCACCAGTGGCATGCAGGCGATCAGCAACTTCGAGGACGTCCAGGGGCCCGAGGCGGCTCTGCCGGCGTGGCAGGCCCTGGCCGAGCGGCATGACGATGCCGCGATGCCGTACTTCGCACTGGGCAATGCCCGGCACGCCAGCGGCGCTGTCGACGGCGCCATCGACGCCTTTCGCGCCGCCACGGATCGCGATCCGACGCTGGGAGCCGCCTGGTTGAATCTCGGCCTGCTGCTGCAGGCACAGGGCCAGGACAGCGCGGGCCGGCAGGCCATCGCCAGGGCCGCTGAACTTCCCGGGCCCTGGCAGGAGCGCGCCCGGCGGCAACTGGACTAAAGCAAGCAGGTAAGGAGGCCTGAAGTGAGCTACGACATCGCGTTGAAGCGAATCTATCACCCCGTCGAGCCAGAGGATGGCGCTCGTCTTCTGGTGGACCGGCTATGGCCGCGCGGCAAGCTTCGCGAATCCCTGGCGCTCACCGACTGGTACCGCGACGCCTCGCCCTCCCCGGCCCTGAGGCGGCTCTACCATGAAGGGGAGATCAGCTTCGGCGTCTTCGCCACCCGCTACCGGGGCGAGTTGCGCGATACCCCGGATAGCCTGCTGCCGCTGATGCGACTGGCCCGCCAGGGTCGCCTGACCCTGCTCTCGGCGGCTCGTGACCTGGACGCCTCGCACCTGCCGGTTCTCAAGGAAGCGGTGCTGGCGGCATTGGACGACGAGGATGCCTCCGATCGCGAGCCTGCCTCATCGCCCTGCTTTATGACGCAGGAGCATCAGCACGATGCCTGAACGCACAACCCCGGCTCGTGGCCGGGGTTGTGTGGTTCACGTCATGGTCGGCATGGATCAACGCCGAGAGCTGGCATCATAGCCCAGATCGGCGCCGCTGTTCTCGTCACTGCTGCGACGCAGGCCGCCGCGCTTGCGGTTCTCTTCCTCACAGACCTTGTCCTGGCCACCACAGACCTCACAGCCTTCCTTGAGGCCCAGATTGTTGAGACCGCCGCAGGAGCCCTGAATGGGTCGCTGTCCCAGGATGACGCCCACGGCCATGGCGGCCACGATAAGCAGCATCACTGCCAGAACAACCAGAAAAGTACTCATGGCATAGCTCCAGATTGAAAAGACATGGGGGTCTATCATTTATGACCACGACATCCGGTCATGTGATCCCCTGCACTCCTTGTCGGGTATGCCGACAGCTTCTTGCTATCGGCATACCCGACCAGAAGCACAGGGCCGGCACACCGGCCGGCCCTGGCTGACCCGGCGTATCAGCCGCCGAAGTCGTCGAGCATGATGTTTTCCGGCTCGACACCAAGATCGACCAGCATCTTGATGACGGAAGCGTTCATCATGGGCGGGCCACACATGTAGTACTCGCAGTCCTCGGGGGCCGGATGGTCCTTGAGGTACTCATCGTACAACACATTGTGGATGAAGCCTGTCGCCCCTTCCCAGTTGTCTTCCGGCAGGGGATCGGACAGCGCCAGGTGCCATTCGAAGTTTTCGTGCTCTTCGGCCAGCTTGTCATACTCTTCATTGTAGAAGGTCTCGCGCCAGGAGCGAGCCCCGTACCAGAAGCTGATCTTGCGCTTGGTATCCAGGCGCTTGAGCTGGTCGAAGATGTGGCTGCGCATCGGTGCCATGCCGGCACCACCGCCCACGAAGACCATCTCGGCATCGGTGTCCTTGGCGAAGAACTCGCCGAAGGGCCCCATGACGGTGACCTTGTCGCCCGGCTTGAGGTTGAACACATAGGTCGACATCACACCGGGCGGATGGCTGGTGTTGGGCGGCGGCGTGGCAATACGCACGTTGAACTTGAGGATACCCTTCTCTTCCGGGTAGTTGGCCATGGAATAGGCGCGGATGATCTCCTCGTTGTTCTTGTGCGACACATCGAAGAGGCCGAACTTCTCCCAGTCGCCACGATATTCTTCCTCGACCTCGAAGTCCGAGAACTTGATGTCGTAAGGGGGCGCCAGCAGCTGCACATAGCCCCCTGCCCGGAAGTCCACTTCCTCGCCTTCGGGGAGGCGCAGGTTGAGCTCCTTGATGAAGGTGGCGACGTTGGGGTTCTCGATGACCTCGCATTCCCACTTCTTGACGCCGAAGACCTCTTCCGGCACCTCGATCTTCATGTCCTGCTTGACCGGTACCTGGCAGGACAGGCGCCAGCCTTCCTTCTTCTCGCGCAGTGTGAAGTGCGATTCCTCGGTGGGCAGGATGGAGCCACCGCCTTCTTCCACGCGGCAGCGGCACTGGGCGCAGGAGCCGCCACCACCACAGGCGGAAGACAGGAAGATCCCGTTGGCGGCCAGGGTGTTGAGCAGCTTGCCCCCCGCCTGGGTCGTTAGCGTGTGCTCGGGATCACCGTTGATCTCGATGGCGACATCCCCGGTACTCACGAGCCTGCTGCGCGCGCCCAGGATCACTGCCGTCAGACCGATGATGACCACGGTGAACATGACCACACCGAGCAATATGACTGTTGTATCAACCATGTCGGTTTCCTATTGCTTGCGTTGCCTGGTGACCGGTGGCGCGATGGCCACCGGCAGAACACGACTCACCTTAGATCTGAATGCCGGAGAAGGACATGAAGCCCAGCGACATCAGGCCGACGGTGATGAAGGTGATGCCCAGGCCCTGCAGTGAGGCGGGCACGTCGCTGTACTTGAGCTTCTCGCGGATACCGGCCAGGGCGGTGATCGCCAGCGCCCAGCCGACACCCGCGCCCAGTCCGTAGATCACGGACTCGCCGAGGTTGTAGTTACGCTCGGACATGAACAGGGTCGCACCGAGGATCGCGCAGTTCACGGTGATCAACGGCAGGAAGACCCCCAGGGCGTTGTAGAGCGCCGGGACATACTTGTCGAGGAACATCTCGAGAATCTGCACGATCGCCGCGATAACGCCGATGTAGCTCAGATAGCCGAGAAAGGTCAGGTCGATGTTCGCGGCGCCGGGAATCCCGGTCCAGGTCAGCGCACCCTCGCCCAGCAGATAGGTCAGGATCAGGTTGTTGACCGGCACGGTAATGGTCAACACCACGATGACGGCAATCCCCAGGCCGAACGCCGAGGATACCTTCTTGGAGACCGCCAGGAAGGTACACATGCCCAGGAAGAATGCCAGGGCCATGTTCTCGACAAAGACCGAAGCAACGAAAAGGCTCAGATAATGTTCCATGTTACACGGCCTCCTTCGGTTGGGTGTTGGCCTTCATCTCGAACTCGTTCTCCTCGACCTGTTCCGGGTTGATGGCGCGCAGCACCCAGATGATCAGGCCGATGATGAAGAATGCCGAGGGCGGCAGCAGCATCAGGCCGTTGGGCACGTACCAACCACCGGTGGCCACCGGCTCGAGCACGGTGAAGCCGAACACGCTGCCGGAACCGAACAGCTCACGGAAGAAGCCGACGGTCATCAGGATGAAGCCATAGCCGATACCGTTGCCGACACCATCCAGCAGTGACAGCCCCGGCGAATTGGTCATGGCGAAGCCCTCGGCGCGGCCCATCACGATGCAGTTGGTGATGATCAGGCCGACGAAGACCGACAGCTGCTTGGACATCTCGTAGGCATAGGCCTTGAGAATCTGGTCCACCACGATGACCAATGAAGCGATGATGGTCATCTGGACGATGATACGGATCGAGGACGGAATGTGATGGCGGATCAACGAGACGAAGAAGTTGGAAAAGGCCGTCACGAAGATTACCGCCAGCGACATGACCAGCGACACGCTCATGCTGCTGGTTACCGCCAGCGCACTGCAGATCCCGAGAATCTGCAGGGCAATCGGGTTGTTCTTGAAGATTGGCGTCGTCAGGACGCCCTTGGCAGTCGGTGCAGACATCTTCAGGCTCCTTCAGTCTCGTCAGTGGAAGCCGTATCGACAGCCTCCTGATCAATGCCATCGCGGAACTTGGCAAGGAAGCTACCGAAGCCTTCCGGCCCCAGCCAGAATTCCAGCATGTTGCTGACACCATTACTCGTCAGTGTGGCGCCGGACAAGGCATCGACTTCCGTGTCCTCGGTCGCGCCGCCCTTGACCAGGCCGATCGCCGGCTCGGCGTCGCCGCCTTCCCCATAGATCTTCTTGCCTGGCCACTTGGACTTCCAGCGCGGCGTGTCGACCTTGGCACCCAGACCCGGCGTCTCGGAATGCGAGTAGTAGGTGATGCCGACGATGGTGTTGCCGTCACCTTCCACCGACAGGTAGCCACGCATCAGCCCCCACAGGCCCTGACCGCGAATCGGCAGGATCAGCTGTTCGGGGTCCTGAGGATCGCCCACCAGGTAGACGGTGCTGTAGTTTTCCTGACGCGACAGGCCGGCAATGTCCTTCTCGCCCGAGAGCGTACGCGACTGGGCCGGATCCCGAGCGGCTTCGAAGCCACTGTAGTCGTCGGGATCGAACTCGTCGGTATACTCGCCGGTGCGCAGGTCGACGACCTTGGGCGTGATCTTCTGGAACTCTTCCGCCACATCATCGCCCGGCTCGTAGAGGTCCGCGACGTTGAGGATGTTGGTCTTGCGGTCCAGCTCCTGATTGAGCTGCTGCTTGGAGCGCAAGGCCACTGCAGCGGTGGACACGATGATCGAGCACACGATGCAGAGTGCAAACGCCACCGTCAGTATCTTCTTGATGGAGTTGTTGCTCTGTGCCATCAGGCATTCTCCTCGACCGGATCACCAGTACGCCGCTGACGACGCTTGATGTTGGCCTGAACAAAGAAGTGATCGATCAGCGGGGCGAACAGGTTGGCGAACAGGATCGCCAGCATGATGCCTTCCGGGAAGGCCGGGTTCACCACGCGGATCAGCACGGTCATGACACCGATCAGTGCACCGAAGATCAGGCGCCCCTGCTGGGTCATGGAAGCGGATACCGGATCGGTGGCCATGAACACCATGCCGAAGGCGAAGCCGCCGACGACCAGGTGCCAGTACCAGGGCATCGCGAACATCGGGTTGGTATCCGAGCCCAGCAGGTTGAACAGCGCACTGGTCACCACCATGCCCAGGAAGACGCCCAGCATGATGCGCCACGAGGCGATCTTGGTCCACAGCAGCACGGCCGCGCCGATCAGGATCGCCAGGGTGGAGGTCTCGCCCACCGAGCCGGGAATGAACCCGAGGAAGGCATCCCACCAGCTGAACTGATCCGTGAGGCTGCTCATGCCGCTCTGGAAGGCCGTCGACAGGGCCGTCGCGCCGGTATAGCCATCGGCGGCCACCCAGACGGCGTCACCGGAAAGCTGAGCCGGATAGGCGAAGTAGAGGAAGGCACGGCCGGTAAGCGCCGGGTTGAGGAAGTTCTTGCCGGTACCGCCGAAGATCTCCTTGCCGATCACCACCCCGAAGGTGATGCCCAGAGCCACCTGCCACAGCGGAATGGTCGCCGGCAGGATCAGCGCATACAGCACCGAGGTGACGAAGAAGCCCTCGTTGACCTCGTGGCCACGCTTGATGGCGAACAGGACTTCCCAGAAGCCGCCGACCGCAAAGGTCACCAGGTAGATGGGCAGGAAATAGGTCGCCCCGAGCACGAAGTTGCTCCACAGGCTGCCCGCGTCATGCCCGCCGCCCAGGGTCATGACAATGGCCTCACGCCAGCCGCTGGCGGCACCGAAGCCATCGCCGATCGCCAGGTTGGCCTGCCAGCCGGCATTCCACATGCCGAAGAGCATGGCCGGGAAGGTGCACAGCCAGACCGTGATCATGATGCGCTTCAGGTCGATACCGTCACGCACATGCGCCGTGGTCTTGGCGACACTGGGCGGTGTATAGAAGATGGTGTCCACCGCTTCATACAGCGGATAGAACTGCTCGTACTTGCCACCTTTGTGGAAGTGCGGCTCAAGATTGTCGAGTGTCTGTCGGATACCCATCATCAGGCCTCTTTCTCGATCGTGGTGAGGTTATCGCGCAGGATGGGACCGTATTCGTACTTGCCCGGGCACACATAGGTGCACAGCGCCAGGTCTTCCTCATCCAGCTCCAGACAGCCAAGCTGCATGGCCGTCTCGATGTCACCGACAATCAACGAACGCAACAGCTGCGTGGGCAGAATGTCCAGCGGCATCACTTCCTCATAGACCCCTACCGGCACCATGGCACGTTCCGAGCCATTGGTGGAGGTGGTCGGCGCATAGTTGCTCAGGCCCTTGATCTTCGAGAGATAGATCCCCATCACGGAATGCCGGTCGCTGCCCGGCGACAGCCAGCCCATCAGGGTGCGCTTGTTGCCCTCCTCGATCAGGCTGAACTGACTGTTGAAGCGCCCCAGGTAGCGCAGGCTGCCTTCAGCGGTGAAGCCCGAGAACACCGAGCCGGAGATCACCCGGGTATCCTCGGGATCCACGACCTCGCCGTCGAGCAGCTCCTCGGTACTGGCCCCAATGCGGGTACGCAGCAGGCGTGGCTGCTGGGCACGCGGGCCACCCACGGCGACCACCCGGTCGACGTCGAGCTTGCCCTCGGCGAACAGCTTGCCGAAGGCAATGACATCCTGATAGCCGATGTGCCACACCGACTTGTGCAAGGCCACGGGCGAGAGATGATGGATGTGCGTGCCGACCAGGCCTGCCGGATGGGGCCCGGCAAAGGTCTCGGTCTCGACGCCCTGGACGTCACCGCCCGGGAGGTCGGCATCCGGCGCGCCGCACAGGAAGACACTGCCCTGGGTGAGCCGCTTGAGCACCTTCAGACCATCCGCGAAGGCCTCGGACTGTTCGTTGATGATCACGCCGGGGTCGGCGGACAGGGGGTGGGTGTCGATGGCCGTCACGAAGATGTTCTCGGGTTCGGCATCCAGCGCCGGGGTCCGCGAGTAGGGCCGCCCGCGCAGCGCCGTCCACAGCCCCGACTCGACCAGCTGGTCGACCACGGTCTGGCGCTCGAGGGATTCCAGTTTGTCGCGACCGTGAGCGGTGAAGGATTCCGCTTCCTCGGTGTCGTCGACCTTGATCACGACGGACAGTAACTTGCGTTTTTCGCCACGGTTGATGGCCACGACCTCACCGGCAGCAGGTGCCGTGAAACGCACACCCTCGATCTTCTTGTCGGTAAAGAGCAGCTGGCCCAGTTTGACCTTGTCCCCCTCCCGGACCTCCATGGTCGGCTTCATGCCGATATAGTCGGTACCGAGTACGGCCACGTGGCGTACCGGACGCGCATCCTCGATACGCTGTTCCGGGGCCCCCGTGATGGGGAGATCCAGGCCTTTCTTGACTTCGATCATAGTCTCGCCCAGTTGATGGATCGGATATACGAAGGAAAGGGGTACGAACGGGTTCAGATTCTATTGGTTGTCAGAATGTTACCAGTCAGGCCCGAGATGCACTCGGACCACCCCGAAAATCATGGATATTATAAAGAGAAGCCAGTCCCCTGACTACCGACCTAAGGTCGCAATCCGGGTTGGGTGACGTCGTTGCGCGACATCCGGGGCAGCATGCGGCGTGCAAGGAGGGGCTCGAGGGCGGGACAACAGCGGGGATGGCCGCCCCGGGCAAAGGCCGGGGCGGCGGCAGGGGTCATGCCTGGGCGCGGGGCAGCTTGAGGAAGCTCACGTTGGAGACCTGTTGCAGGATGCGGATCACCTGGCAGCTGTAACCGAATTCGTTGTCGTACCAGACATACAGGACGACATGTTTGCCATTGGCGATGGTCGCCTGAGCATCGACGATGCCGGCATGGCGATTGCCCACGAAGTCGGTGGACACCACCTCGGGCGAGTCGACGAAGTCGATCTGCTTCTGGTAATCGGAGCCGATCGACATGCGACGCACATAGTCGTTGAGCGTCTCGACATCGGTGTCCTTGTCCAGGGTCAGGTTGAGAATCGCCATGGAAACATTGGGCGTCGGCACGCGAATGGCATTGCCGGTGAGCTTGCCATCGAGCTCCGGCAGCGCCTTGGCCACGGCCTTGGCGGCACCGGTTTCGGTGAGCACCATGTTGAGCGGTGCACTGCGCCCGCGGCGATCGCCCTTGTGGTAGTTGTCGATCAGGTTCTGGTCATTGGTATAGGAGTGCACGGTCTCGACATGGCCGTGGGCGATGCCGAACTCGTCATTGACCACCTTGAGCACCGGCACGATGGCATTGGTGGTACAGGACGCCGCCGAGATGATGCGATCGTCGCCGGTGATGTCCTGATGATTGATGCCATAGACGACGTTCTTGACATCGCCCTTGCCCGGCGCGGTCAGCAGGGCCTTGGCCACGCCCCGGCACTCCAGGTGCTGGCCGAGACCCGCCTCGTCGCGCCAGATGCCGGTGTTGTCGACCACCACCGCATTGTCGATGCCGTAGTCGGTATAGTCGATCTCGGCCGGCGAGTCGGCATAGATCACCTTGATGACATTGCCGTTGGCGGTCAGCGTGCGGGCCTCGGCATCCACGCTGATGGTGCCGTCGAAGGGACCATGCACACTGTCGCGACGCAACAGACTGGCGCGCTTCTCGAGGTCCTTGGCGATGTCGCCGCGGCCCCGCACGACGATGGCCTTGAGGCGCAGCAGATTGCCGCCCCCGGCCTTTTCCACCAGCACGCGTGCCAGGATGCGGCCGATGCGGCCGAAGCCATAGAGCACCACGTCCTTGGGCTGGCCGGTGCCGGCATCCGGGTCATGGCCATCGACGATCTCGGCCAGCTCCTCGCGCAGGAAGGCCTCGGCATCGCCGCCGCCACGATGCTTGAAGGCCACGCCCAGCTTGCCGACGTCGACGTGCGCCGGCCCCAGGTTGAGGCTCTGCATGGCCCGAATCAGCGGAAAGGTGTCCTGGACGGAAAGCTCGGTGCCCTCGATCTTGCGGACGAAGCGGTGATCCTTGAGGATCCGGATGACGCTGCGGTTGAAGAGTGAACGCCCGAACATGGTGGTCACCACGTTGTTGCAGCGATACAGGCTGCCGATCAACGGGATCATCTGCTCGGCAATCGCCTGGTTGTCGTGCCACTCCTGGAAGACGGTATCGAGGGATTGCTGACTCACGTGAGGCCTCTTTATCGGGGATGGAAAAACGCACTGCATTATCCGAGGCCGGCCCGTGAAGAGCAATCACGGGATGGTCGCAGGCGGTGTAGGCGGATTACAACAACGGCTGTCTCACTACATGATCCACCGGGCTGGTATGATGCCGGCATTGACCCACTCGACACGACGCGACCGACATCATGACGACCTTTTCGCCACTCGACCCTCGTCGTCCTCAAGGGCTGCGTGACACCCTCTACTGGCAGACACCGCCGGGCAGCGCCACGGCCCTGGCCCTGGCGCATCTGGCCGAGGACGCGCCGCTGCTGGTCATCACCGCCGACACGGCCGCCGCCCAGCGCCTGGAAGGCGACCTGGCCTTTTATTCGCATCTGCCGGTCCTGCCCTTCCCCGACTGGGAAACCCTGCCCTACGACAGCTTCTCGCCCCACCAGGACATCGTCTCGGCCCGGCTGCGGACCCTGCGCCGCCTGCACGAGGGCGAACACGGCATCGTGCTGGTGCCCGTCAACACCCTGATGCAACGCTTGCCGCCGGTCGACTACATCGCCGGCCGGGTCATGACCCTCGAGGTCGGCATGACGCTGGATCGCGAAGGCTTCCGCGAACGCCTGTCCCGCGCCGGTTACCGGGCCGTGGAGACGGTCTACGAGCCCGGCGAGTTCGCCCTGCGGGGAGCTCTCATCGACCTCTACCCCATGGGCCATGACACCCCGCTGCGTATCGATCTGTTCGATGACGAGGTCGATACCCTGCGCAGCTTCGATCCGGACACCCAGCGCAGCCAGGACCGGATCGAACGCCTCGACCTGCTGCCGGCCCACGAGTACTCGCTGTCACGCGGGGCGATTGCCTGTTTTCGCGAGGGTTTCGAAACGCTCTTCGATGTCGATCCGCGCCAGTGTCCGCTCTATGTGGACGCCCTCAAGGGCATCCCCTCTCCGGGCCTGGAGCAGTATCTACCCCTGTTCTTCGAGGAGACCGCCACCCTCTTCGACCACCTCTCCAGCCAGTCGCGGGTCGCCCTGACCCCGGGGGTCCATGAGGCCGCCGAGCACCACTGGGCCGCCATCGAGAGTCGCTACGAGAACCTCGGGGTCGACCCCACCCGGCCCCTGCTGCCGCCACACAGAGCCTTCGTGCCGGTTGCCGAGGTGTTTGCCGGCATCAAGCGCCTCCCCCGGGTCGAGCTGACCGACGACCCCGAACACCCGCACGCCATCCTGCCGGCGGCGCGTCCGGTACCGGAGGTCACGGTCAACGCCCGGGCCAGGGAGCCGCTGGCATCGCTGTCCGGCTTTCTCGCCGATCATCCGACCCGCATCCTGTTCGTGGCGGAGTCCCGCGGGCGACGCGAGGCCCTCGAGGAGACCCTGGCCCCTCTGCGCCTGGAGCTGCCGCATGTCGAGGACTTCCCCGCCTTTCTCGCCAGCGAGCAGCGCCTGGCGATCACCGAGGGCACCATCGACGCCGGACTGTGGCTCGACTCCCCCGACCTGGCGGTCATCAGCGAGACCGAGCTGTTCGGCGAGGTAGTCCGCCAGAGCCGGCGCCGCGAAAAGGCCACCGACAACGACGAGCTGGCCATTCGCCACCTGTCGGAACTGCGCCCCGGGGCGCCGGTGGTGCACCAGGCGCATGGCGTGGGCCGCTATCAGGGCCTGGAAACCATCGAAGCCAGCGGCCAGGCCGCCGAGTTCGTGTCGCTGGAATACGCCGATGGCGCCAAGCTCTATGTGCCGGTCGACAGCCTGCACATGATCTCCCGCTATGCCGGCGTCGACGACGACCTGGCACCCCTGCACCGCCTGGGCTCGGAACAGTGGGACAAGGCCAAGAAGAAGGCCGCCGAGAAGATCCGCGACACCGCCGCCGAGCTGCTCGATGTCTACGCCCGCCGGGAGGCACGCGAGGGCTTCGCCTGCGCCATGCCGGACAGCGACTACGCTCGCTTCGCCGGCAGCTTCCCGTTCGAGGAAACCCCGGACCAGCGCGCCGCCATCGAGGCCGTGGTCGGCGACATGACGGCACCGCGCCCCATGGACCGCGTCGTCTGCGGCGATGTCGGCTTCGGCAAGACCGAGGTGGCCATGCGCGCTGCCTTCCTCGCCGTGCACTCCGACCGCCAGGTGGTGGTGCTGGTCCCCACCACCCTGCTGGCCCGCCAGCACTACGAGAACTTTCGCGACCGCTTCGCCGACACCGCCGTGAACATCGAGCTGGTATCACGCTTTACCGGCGGTCAGGGACAGGCGGCGGCCAAGCAGCGTATCGAGGATGGACGCGCCGACATCGTCATCGGCACCCACAAGCTGCTGTCCAAATCCATGCAGTTCGCCAACATGGGCCTGCTGATCATCGACGAGGAACACCGCTTCGGGGTCGCCCAGAAGGAACGACTCAAGCAGCTGCGCGCCGAGGTGGACATCCTGACGCTGACGGCCACGCCGATTCCCCGCACGCTGAACATGGCCATGAGCGGCATCCGCGACCTGTCGATCATCGCCACCCCGCCGGCGCGGCGTCTCTCGGTCAAGACCTTCGTCCAGCAGCGCGACGAGGCCGTCATCAAGGAAGCCATCCTGCGCGAGATCCTGCGTGGCGGCCAGGTCTACTTCCTGCACAATGAGGTCAAGACCATCGAGACCGCGGCCGAGACGGTGCGCGAGCTGGTACCCGACGCCCGGGTCGGGGTGGCACACGGCCAGTTGCCGGAGCGTTCGCTGGAACGCGTGATGTCCGACTTCTATCACAAGCGCTTCAATGTGCTGGTATGCTCGACCATCATCGAGACCGGCATCGACGTGCCCAGCGCCAACACCATCGTCATCCAGCGGGCCGACAAGTTCGGGCTGGCCCAACTCCACCAGTTGCGCGGCCGCGTCGGCCGCAGTCATCATCAGGCCTACGCCTATCTGCTGACCCCGCCGCCGCGCGCCATGACCCGCGACGCCACCAAGCGCCTCGAAGCCATCGCCCAGGCCGAGGATCTGGGCGCCGGCTTCACCCTGGCCAGCCACGACATGGAGATCCGTGGCGCCGGCGAGCTGCTCGGCGATGAACAGAGCGGGCAGATGGAAGCCCTGGGCTACAGCCTCTACATGCAGATGCTGGACCGGGCCGTGAAGGCCATCCGCGACGGCAAGACGCCCAATATCGAGGCCCCGCTCGACGAGGGCGTCGAGCTCAGCCTGAACCTGCCGGCCCTGATCCCGGACGATTACCTGCATGACGTCCAGCAGCGGCTGGTCATGTACAAGCGCATCAGTCATGCCGAGAACGAGGCCGACCTCAAGGAACTGCAGGTCGAGATGGTCGACCGCTTCGGCCTGCTGCCGGATTCGGTCAAGACGCTACTGCGCCAGACGCGGCTGCGCCAGCGCGCCGAACGGCTGGGGATCCTCAAGCTCGAGGCCGGCAGCGAGCGTGGTCGGGTGATCTTTTCCGCCCAGACGCCGGTCGACCCCCTGGCACTGGTCGAGCTGATCCAGCATCAGCCCGACACCTACCGGCTGGAAGGTGCCGACACCCTGCGCTTTTCGGCCGACATGCAGGACGAGACCCAACGCTTCGCCTGCGTCGAGGAGCTGCTGGACATGCTCAACCGCAAGGCGGAAGCCGCCTGAATGCGTACTTTCCTCACCCGGGTGACGAACTTTCCCGCGGTGGATAACTCCAATGCAAGCCCCTGGCCGCCCCACAGGCGGGCATGGCGACGACTCAACGGCAGACCATGATGATGACAGCAATGAGACCTGGATTCCTGCGCGGGCCTTCTGCCCGCCTCACTCTGGCCATCGCCCTCGGCGGCGCTTTCGCCACGCCGTCAATGGCCGACGCGGACGACCTTCCCGCCGGGCATTTCCGGCTTCCCGAACAGGGCGACCTGGTCGGCGAGATCACCACGGTCGAGGCCGATAAGGAGGACACCCTGATCGACATCGGTCACGCCCATGGCATCGGCTACCGGGCCATGGTGCGCGCCAACCCCGAGGTCAGCGTCTGGTACCCCGGCGAAGGCACCGAAGTGACCATTCCGGGCCGTTTCATTCTGCCCGATGCCCCCCGCGAGGACATCGTGATCAATGTCGCCGAGATGCGCCTCTACTACTATCCGCCCGCCGAGGACGGTGAACCGCGCACCGTCCAGACCTACCCGCTCGGGGTCGGCCGCCAGGACTGGGAGACACCGCTGGGCGACACCACCATCACGCAGATGGTCAAGAACCCAGCCTGGTATCCGCCCGAGTCGATCCGCCAGGAGCACGCCGAGGCCGGAGACCCACTGCCCAGCGTGGTGCCGGCCGGCCCCGACAACCCGATGGGCACGCGCAAGATGCGCCTGGGCATTCCGGGCTACCTGATCCACGGCACCAACAAGCCGGAAGGCGTTGGCATGCGCGTATCCCACGGCTGCGTGCGGATGCTGCCGGATGACGTGGAAACCCTCTTCGCCCAGGTCTCGGTGGGCACCCGGGTGCGCATCATCAATGAAAGCCTCAAGCTCGGCTGGGCCGACGGCAAGCTTCACGTCCAGGCCTACCCCTACCTGGATGAACAGCAGGGCACCACCATCCAGCGTGTCACCGAGGCACTGTCTCAGGTGCAGTCGAGCCTGGCGGGCAAGGAGTATGAGGTCGATTACGCTCGCCTGAAGGAAGTGGTCGAGGTGCCGAGCGGTATACCGGTAGCGCTGGAAGCTCCCCCGGAACCGAAGGAACCGGAACCCAGACCCACGCCGTTCTATGACCAGCTTGACCTGCAGTTCGCCCACGCCGGCTTTCACAACCACCTGGCCTATGCCGGCGAGCCGCACGAACCGGCTCGCTGAGCCTGCCACTCTCCCAACGACAAGGGCCCCGCCGAATGGCGGGGCCCTTGTCGTAGCGTGATGACCAGCCGCCGAAGGCGGCCGGCAACACCCTTACTTGCGCATGGTGCGCTCGAACATGCGGTTCATCTCTTCGCGGTTCTTTTGAGACATCTGCAGAGCGCGCTCAGCCTGGCTCTGGGCCTGGTTGGCGGTATTCTGGGCTTCAGTGGCGATGCTGCGCGCTTCAGCGGCATCCGCCTGGGCAGACTCGGCAGTAGTGCGAACTTCTTCCAGTGCGCCGGAAGATGCGCAACCCGCCAGAATCGCCAGAGAGGCAGCAGCAGCAGACAGCTTCAGAGTCGTCTTGAGAGTCATGGTGTTCTCCTTGGAACTTTCCTTGAACTACTTTGGATGCACCTGCCGAAGCAGGTTTCCCGCAATGCGGGACAACGGGAAGTACTAGAACGATTTCTAACGCAAGTACCTCTTGAGCGCAACATTACGCCGAGCGCCGAAGAAGTCAAACACTGTTTTCCGACAACAGCGCCCGATGCTCGGTGAACGCTTGTGATGCAGCGCAAAGCCTAGCGGATGACGACCCGCGTGCCAATGTCGATCATCGACGACAGTGTCTCGATCTGGGCGTCGGTGACGGCGACACAGCCATCCGTCCAGTGAAAACGACGATGAATGTCCGGATCGGCCACACCCACCCCATGAATCCCGATATAGCCGCCCAGGGCCGTCGACTGGGGTGGCTGCCCATGGCGACGGTAGTAGGCGAAGTAGTCATCATATTCCCGCTCGCTGAACACGCCGGACTGCAGCGCCATCCGGGCATGCAGCGGCGTCGGGTAGTCGAGACCGATGAAGGTGTGGAACTTGCTCTCGAAGTTGAAGCGGCTGACCCGGAATTCGCCCATGGGCGTCTCACGACTGCCGCGCAGACGCTGAGGCTCGGCGCCGCCGCGTCCCAGGGAAATCGGCTCGAAACGTTCCAGCAGGGTATCGCCGCGATACAGGCTCAGACTGGCCTCCTGATCATCCACCAGCACCCAGACTTCGTTGCTGTAGCGCGGCGCGGCCGCTCGGGCCAGCAGCTCATCCATGGGGCCGCTGAAGGCGGCCACGGATTGCATCAGGTTGCCGTGGGCGACGCCGCTGGTCAGCACAAGGGCGCACAAGCAGGAGAGCAGAAAACCGAAGCGTCGACGGGAAAACGATGTCATGGCAGCTGGCTCACCGGGGTTGGACAGCGGAACGGAGGGCACACGCGCGGTCACCACTCCTCGTTGGTCAGGCGCAGGGCGCCGATTTCCTGCTTGGCATCCTGCAGACAGTCGGCGAGTTCACTGGCCAGGTCCTGGCCGCCGACGGCGATCATGCCCTGAGCGGCGCCGGTGGAACGACGCGCCGCACCGTCGCTGGAATGCAACATGTCGAGACACGCAATGAGACGATACAGCCAGCTGCCGGGGCGCTCGGCTAGGCTCCGCAGGCGCTCCAGCTCGGCCAGCGGGAGGTCACGCGACAGCAGCAGGGAGCGCCAGTCCGCCCCCGGCGCCTGCTCGGTGAACTCGGTGAGCTCGCCGACCAGCGACTCCAGCGCCAGCTCGAACAAGGCCAGCGCCCCCTCCTCGGCCGCCATGCGTCGCGCCTGGGCATGCTCGTCATCCCCCGGCGCCCGGTCCAGCAGGAGTTCGGCCTGATACAGCAGTTGATTGGTGCGTGCACGCGGGGTCACTTGCGCTTGTCCTCCACCTGCCAGCGGCCGTCCACGAAATTGGCCTTCCAGCCGGTCGCCTTGCCGTTCTCGTCCGTCATCACGTACTGCTCCTTGGCCTTGCGCGAGAAGCGAATCTGCGCCGGTCGCCCCTCCGGGTCGGCCGTGGGGGCGTCCAGCAGATAGCGATACTTGTCGGGCAACTCCTCGGCATGCGACTTCAGCTCAGCCACCAGCGGCGGACGCGTCTCGCGATTCTTGGGGAACTTGCTGGCGGCCAGGAAGAGCCCGCTGGCCCCATCGCGCAGGACATAATGGTCCTCGACCTTCTGGCATGCCAGCTCCGGCATCGGAATCGGGTCCATCTTGGGCGGAGCCACTTCGCCATTGCGCAGCAGCTTGCGGGTATTCTTGCAGCCGTCGCTGGTGCAGCCGAAATACTTGCCGAAACGGCCGGACTTGAGCTGCATCTCGCTGCCGCACTTGTCGCACTCGATGGTCGGCCCTTCATAGCCCTTGATGCGGAAGCGCCCTTCCTCGATCTCGTGGCCGTCACAGTCCGGGCTGTCACCGCAGATGTGCAGCTTGCGCTGCTCATCGATGAGATAGCTGTCCATGGCCGTGCCGCATTTCGGGCAGCGGTGCTTGGCGCGCAAGGCATCCGTCTCGGCTTCCTCGCCGGCATCGGCGGCCACGGCTTCATCCCCCGGCAGCAGGTCCACGGTGGTCTTGCAGCGTTCCTTGGGCGGCAGACTGTAGCCACTGCAGCTCAGGAAGACGCCGGTGGAAGCCGTGCGGATCTGCATCTCGCGCCCGCAGGTCGGGCAGTCGATGCCCGTGGCGACAGGCTGATTGGGACGCATGCCCGCATCGCTCTCGGCGACCCTGAGCTCGTCGCGAAACTCGGCATAGAAGGCATCGAGCAGTTCCCGCCAGCGACGCTCGCCCTCGGCCACTTCATCCAGGCTGTCCTCCATGCGTGCCGTGAAGGAATAATCCATCAGGTCCGGGAAGGATTCCTTGAGACGCTCGGTGACGATATCGCCGAGCTTTTCGGCATAGAAACGCCGGTTCTCGAGGCGCACATAGCCGCGATCCTGAATGGTCGAGATGATGGCGGCATAGGTCGACGGCCGGCCGATGCCCTTCTTCTCGAGTTCCTTGACCAGGCTCGCCTCGGTATAGCGGGCCGGCGGCTTGGTGAAGTGCTGCTGCGGATCCAGCGCTTCCAGGCTCAGGGTCGTGCCCTCGCCCAGGTCGGGCAGCGACTGGTCCTCATCCTTGCGCCCCATGGGCTTCATGACCCGGGTGTAACCGTCGAACTTGAGCACGCGTCCCTTGGCCCGCAGCTCATAGCCCGAAGCTTCGACCGTCAGGGTGGTCGACAGATACTCGGCCGGCGTCATCTGGCAGGCGACGAACTGGCGCCAGATCAGTTCATAGAGGCGCTCGGCATCTCGTTCCATGCCGGCCAGGTCACTCGCCTGGCGCGTCACTTCGGAGGGCCGGATGGCCTCGTGGGCCTCCTGGGCGCCTTCCTTGCTGGTGTAACGGTTCGGCGACTCGGGCAGGTATGGCTTGCCATAGGCGTCGAGGATGTAGTCCCGGGCGCCGTTCACCGCCTCCTGGGACAGATTGGTGGAATCCGTCCGCATGTAGGTGATGTAGCCGGCCTCATAGAGGCGCTGCGCCAGCGTCATGGTCTTCTTCACCGAAAAGCCCAGCCGGCCGCTGGCGGCCTGCTGCAGGGTCGAGGTGATGAAGGGTGCGTTGGGCCTGGAGCTCGTCGGCTTGTCTTCCCGCCCGGTAATCGCCAGGCTGGCATCGCGCAGGGCGGCGATCCTGTCCAGCGTCTCGCTCTCGCTGGTCGGCCGGAAGGCCTCGCCGTTGTGCTTGACCAGCTCGAAACGCACCGCGTCACCGGACGCATCGGCGGGCGCGAGATCGGCGTGCACATCCCAGAATTCCTCGGGCACGAAGGCCCGGATCTCGCGTTCGCGCTCGACGATCAGGCGCATGGCCACCGACTGCACTCGCCCCGCCGAGAGGCCACGGGCGATCTTGGCCCAGAGCAGGGGCGACAGCATGAAACCCACCACACGGTCGAGAAAGCGCCGTGCCTGCTGGGCCTCGACCCGCGGCATGTTCAACTGCCCCGGGTCCTCGAAGGCCTCCTTGATGGCGTTCTGGGTGATCTCGTTGAACACCACGCGTCGATAGCGCGAGGCGTCGCCGCCGATGGTCTCGCGCAGATGCCAGGCAATGGCCTCACCCTCGCGGTCCAGGTCGGTGGCGAGATAGACGTGATCGGCCTTGTCGGCGAGCTTCTTGAGTTCCGCGACAACCTTTTCCTTGCCGGGCAGCACGACATAGTCGGCCTCCCAGCCATTGTCCGGATCGATGCCCATGCGACGAATGAGCTGATCGTGAGCCTTGCGACGGCGATGCTCGGCCTTTTCCTCGGCAGACATCTTGCGCGTCTCGGCAGCCTGCCGGGCGCGCTCCTTGGGATCGGAAGCTGCCTTGCCCGAGCCGCTGGTCGGCAGGTCACGGATGTGTCCCACGCTCGACTTCACGATGTAGTCGTTGCCGAGATATTTGTTGATCGTCTTCGCCTTGGCCGGCGACTCGACGATGACCAGTGACTTGCCCATAGTGCTCCACTATACGTTTGGCGCCAGCCCAGGCTCGCGCCGATCGGATTCGGCCCGCCTCATCCTGCGACGGTGAAAAATGCGCTTACCCTACCCCAGCACTCGGCTTCATGCCAGTCGCAACTCAAGAACCTAGACTTTACCCGCCTTTTGCCACAAGTGAAGCTTTGTACGCCGGAAAGCGCAACGCCCCCGCCGAAAGCTCGACGGGGGCGTTGCAGGCAGCGCGAGAGGAAAGCGCGCGATCAGGGAAACACTGCTTAAATGCCTGCGCATGCGAATCGCTGCGTTACACGGTGCTCGAAAGCTCGCCTAACTGCTGTTATGTCTCGCTTTCTGTGCTCCGTGTGCCTTGCGCTTCACTATGCTCGTCGATTTATTCAGCGTTTCCTCAGGTCTCGCCGGCGGCGCTGGAGCGGTCGCCTTCCCTCCCCGGCCTGGCCGAGTGGAAGAGGCCGCGCACACGCTCGAAACGCTCGGCGGCATGCGCGGAAAGATCGCCACTGGCGGCCAGCACATGCTCGATATGTTCGAGGTGAGCGTCGATCTGTTCGGCGCCCTCCCCGCTCAGCAGCGTCGGGATCGCTTCCAGTGCCGCTTCCCGGTCATGCTCCAGAATGAAGAACTGCTCGCGCACCAGCTGCTTGAAATCGGCCAGGGTAGCGCTCGGCTCGAGCTCGGCACGGCTCGCCCGCAGACGCTTGAAATTGCGTTCGTCACTGGCCGGCGCCCCGCCCAGCACATAGATCACCGAGCGCATCACGGCCTCGTGGCTGCCGCCCTCGGCCACCTTGGCGCGGGTGGTCGCGCGACGCTGCTCGATGAAGCGCCGATGTTCCGGCTCGGCACCGGGGCGGTGGCGCCGGGAATGCGCATCGCCCTGCAGGCCGACCATGGCCTGGAGCATGGGCTGCCCGTAGAACATCAAGAAGCTCTGCTCGATCAGGCCATCGCGATATTGGCGCCAAGCATCCAGCCCCTGCGACATACCGCTGGACAGCACGCCCTCCAGGGCCCGGAAGACATTGTCCTGGTCGACCGGATGACGATCACGCCGCACGCGCTCGGCCATGACCGGCACGGCGCTCATCAGCGGGTTGCGATCCGAGAGCAGGCGATAGCCCAGGCGATTGGGATGCATGCGCCGCATGAAGCGTGCCGACTCCGGTGAGGCCATGGCCTGCACCCAGGGCTGGCCGAAGAGGCGATACAGCCCCAGATTGATCTCCGAGAGGCGCGCCACGGTGGCGAAGCGCCGATCGTCCTCGGGGCGATGCTGGACCACCTCGTCCAGATCAGCGACTTCGCGACGCTGGAACTCGAGCAGGTAGTCGCGTTCGATCAGCTCGTCATCGGCGTGCTTGTCGGCCGAGGTCACCTGGGTCTCGTAGAGCCCCGGCGGCAGGACATCGATGTAATCCATATTGGCCGTGAACTCGGTGTGCTCGCGACGCGACACACTCCCGGAGACGAAGATTCCCAGGTGGCCGGTGGTGTCGTGCACGCAATAAACGATCGTCTGCTCGTTGGCAATGACGTCCTCGGTGTTCTCGTAGAGGTCGCGCACCCAGCCCAGTGCCTGGGGCGGTGGCGTGATATCGTCGCCCTGCGAGCAGAACACCACCACCGGCGAGCGCAGGTTGCGCAGATCGATGCGCCGTCCGTCGGACGAGACCAGTTGAGCGGTGGACAGCCGGTTGCCGATAAAGAGGTTATCCACGATGTACTGGATTTCGTCGGCCCCCAGGACCACATGGCCGCCCCACCAGCGCTCGAACTCCAGGTAGCGCTGGGCCTCGGTGTCCACATTGGCGAAGAGCCGATACTGCTTGTCCCACCAGGTATTGGCCGGATTGAGACGTTCGAAATTCTGCACCAGCCAGGCGCCATCGAACAGCCCTGCCCCCATGTCGCCCAGCAGTGCGGTCATCCAGCTGCCGCCGGTCATGCCGCCGGTATAGCGCATCGGCGCGCCGCCGCGCTCACCGGCCCAGTAGGACAGGGGAGCACCGGCCACCAGGATCGGCCCGAAGAGGTCCGGCTCCAGGGCGGCCGCCATCATGATCTGCCAGCCGGCCTGGCAGTTGCCGACCACCATCGGCTTTTCCGAGACATCCGGATGACGCTCGATGACATGGCGCAGGAAGGCGATTTCGGCCTCGACCACATCCTCGACCTGCTGGCCCGGTACCGGGTAAGGCAGAAAACCGATGAAGTAGCACGGATGCCCGGCTCTCAGGGCCACCCCGACCTCGCTGTCGGGCTTGAAGCCACCGATGCCCGGCCCGTGCCCGGCCCGCGGGTCCACCACCACGAAGGGCCGGCTCTGGTCGTCGATCTCGACTCCCTCGGGCGGCAGGATCCGCAGCAGTTCGTAATTGACGGGGCGCGGCAGCTCACGGCCATCGACCAGCACCTCGGCCTCGAAGCCCAGGACATTGGGCTTGGTCTTCTCGATGTGCTCGAGATACTGATTGCCACGCTGGCGCATGACATCCAGATAGAGGGTGCCGCGCTGCAGGGTATCGACCCAGTAGTCGCAGGCCGCGCGACCGAAGCCGAGAGGATCCAGCAGGGACATCGCCGGCGAGGACGAAGAGAGCATCATGGGATACATCGCAGGACTCCAGGGCGAAAGCCGGACAGCATCCGGCGGGCATCGATTTGCTGCAATGCAATATAGCGAATTCCGTGGCGCAAGGGAAATATCCGCCCCCTGCAGGCCGATGGCGAATATGATACTTTATGTCCAGAATCCAGGTACGCCATGCCCGACGTCAGCCGATATGCGGCAATCTCGTGGACACCCCGCGACCGCCTGGGCGTGACGCACAGCCGCCGAAGGGAGAGGCTTGCAGACCATGAGCGACGAGACCGTCAAGAAGATAGTCAGTGGTGACAAGTACCGGAACGAACACGGTGCCACCGCCATCAAGGACGGCATGAAACAACGCAGCCGGCCGGAGGAGGACAATCCCTCCCTGGGGCGCAAACCCAAGTGGCTACGCGCCCAGATTCCCGGTGGCGAACGCTTCGATGCCGTGAAGCGCAATGTCGATGAACATCGTCTGAGCACCGTCTGCGCCGAATCCCACTGCCCCAACATGGGCGAGTGCTGGAGCAACGGCACGGCCACCATCATGCTCATGGGCTCGGTGTGCACCCGCGCCTGCCGCTTCTGTGCCGTCGATACCGGCAATCCCAAGGGATGGCTGGACAGCGACGAACCCCAGAATACCGCCAAGTCTGTCGAGCTGATGGGGCTGCGGTATGTCGTGCTGACCTCGGTGGACCGCGATGACCTGGAGGATGGCGGCGCCACCCATTACGCCGACTGCGTGCGTGCCATCAAGGCGCGCACACCGGAGGTCGCCGTGGAGGCCCTGACACCGGACTTCGATGCCGAGCCCGCGGCGGTCGAGCGTGTGGTCGACTCCGGCCTCGAGGTGTTCGCCCAGAACGTCGAGACCGTCGAGCGCCTGACCAGTCGCGTGCGCGACCCGCGTGCCGGCTATCGCAAGACGCTGGACGTACTGGCCCACGCCAAGCGTCATCGTCCCGGCATCATCACCAAGACCAGCCTGATGCTCGGCCTCGGCGAAACCGAGGAAGAGATTCTCCAGACCTTCGATGACCTGCGCGAGATCGGCGTCGATATCGTCACTCTGGGACAGTACCTGCGTCCGACCCGCAATCACCTTCCGGTGGAACGCTGGGTCACCCCGGAGGAGTTCGAACGCTACCGTCAGCTCGGCCTCGAGAAGGGCTTCATGGAAGTTCCCTCCGGCCCGCTGGTGCGCTCCAGCTACCGGGCCGACCGCGTCTTCGAGAACAACAACCTGGGCCTCGAGCTGGCCAGCCCGGGCACGGTTCCCGGCCAGGCCGAGGAAGCGGACCCCAACCTGATTCCCGCCCTCAACGTCGGCTGAGTACAGCCACCCGCGATACCGCAACGCCGCCCCTGGTGGGCGGCGTCCGCTCTCCTGCTTGTGACGTCAGGGCTCAGGCCGAGACGGCCGGCGTCTCGACAAAGCGCAACTCGCGTCCCAGCTCGTGGGCCAGGCACTCTGCCAACCGCGTCGCGGTGGTCGCCATGTCCGGCGGCGATGCCACCAGATCCGCCACCCGAGTCATCGCCATGCCAGCATAGCCGCAGGGGTTGATGCGCTGGAAGGGTGCCAGATCACCGTCAACGTTGAGCGCCACGCCGTGGAAACTGCCACCATGGCGAATGCGCAGGCCCAGAGACGCAATCTTCGCCTCCCCGACATAAACGCCGGGTGCGTCCGGTCGAGCACGCGCCTCGATGTCCAGTTCGGCCAGCAGGGCAATCACCGCCCGCTCCAGGCAATTGACCAGCTCGCGCACGCCGATGCCTGCCCGGCGCACATCCAGCAGCGGATAGGCGACGACCTGGCCGGGGCCATGATAGGTGACCTGCCCGCCGCGATCCGTGGCCACGACCGGAATGTCACCGGGCATCAGCAGGTGTTCCGGCTTGCCGGCACGTCCCTGGGTGAACACCGGGTCGTGCTCGACCAGCCACAACTGATCCGGAGTCTCGGCATCGCGCTGGTCGGTGAGCTCACGCATCGCCTGCCAGACGGGTTCATAGGGGCGCCGTCCCAGGCGATGTACCTGAATGGGCTCCACGTCACACCACCATGTGGACGAGGCCACTGGCCTTCAACTCATGAAACAGCGCCTTGAGCTGCTCCTCGCCGGTGGCCCGGATGGAGAAACGCACCGACTGGAAGCGGCCGTTGCGACTGTCGATGACCTCGATGCGCTGCGGATCGAAGGACGGGTCATGGCGTGACACGGTCTCGCGGACCATATCGACAAACCCCTCCACGGCATCGCCCACCACCTTGATCGGATAGTCGCAGGGGAAGGTGATTTTCGGTGGTTCGGCCTGTGTGGTCGTCTGGTTGGCTTGACGCAGATCGCGTCGGGTCTTGTCGTTCATCCCGCACCTGAGTGGAAGTATCTTCCCCCATTCTACGCCAGCGCCGCTTCACCACCAAGACAACGGCAAGGCGCCGATCATCAGCGCCTGCCGGAGTCCGCGAAGCAGCGTGGGTCACACGCTGTCAACCGAACCAGCCACTCCACAGGTCGGAGAAGAAGCGGCTGACCTTGTCGATCATGCGCTTGAAGAAGCCGCCCTCCTGGACCTCCTCGAGCGCCAGCAGATCACGCTTGCCGACGACCTCATCGCCCAGTCGCACCTCCATGCTGCCGACGGTCTCGCCGGCACTGATGGGAGCAGTCAGCCCCTTGCGAATATCGAGCTTGGCCGTCAGTTCTTCATTGCGATTGCGCGGCACCGTCATGAAGACATTCTCCTCGACACCGACCTTCAGCTCGTCCTTGTCACCTTCCCAGACCCGAGAGGTGTTGAGCACCGCGCCCTTGTCATAGAGCTTGAGGGTCTCGAAGTAACGAAAGCCATAGCTCAACAGCTTCTGACTCTCCTGGACCCGCGCCTCGGAGGATGCCGTGCCCATGACCACCGCGATCAGGCGCATGTCCTGACGCTTGGCCGAGGACACGAGGCAGTAGCCGGCGGCCTCGGTCCAGCCGGTCTTCAGGCCATCGGCCGTGCTGTCACGCCACAGCAGACGGTTGCGATTGGGCTGTTCGATGCCACCGTAGGTGAACTGCTTTTCGCTGTAGGTCGCGTAATGCTTGGGATAGTCATTGATGATGTGACGCGACAGCAGGGCCAAATCACGGGCCGAGGAGTAATGGTTATCGTGGGGCAGCCCGGTGGGGTTGACGAAGTTGGTGTTCTCCATGCCCAGCCGCGCGGCATGCTGGTTCATGATATCGGCGAACGGCTCGACACCGCCGGCCAGGTACTCGGCCATGGCGACACTGGCATCATTGCCCGACACGATGATGATGCCATGCAGGAGCTCGCTGACCGGTACCCGATCACCGACCTCGATGAACATCTTGGAACCGCCGGTGCGCCAGGCCTTTTCGCTGATCGGCACCTGATCGTCCAGGGAAATATTGCCCTGATTGAGCTCGCGCTCGACCAGGTAGGCCGTCATCAGCTTGGTCAGGCTGGCCGGCGGCAGGCGCTCATCCGGATTGTGCTGGGCCAGGATGCGACCACTGCCGGCATCCATCAGGATCCAGGAGGTCGCCGCCAGACGCGGCGGAGCCGGAATCATGGTCTGTGGCTGGGGTTGCGCCTGGGGCTGTGGCTGCGGAGACGGAGTCGACTCCTGAGCCTGAAGCGGCATGGCGATCAGTGACCAGCATGCCAGCAGAACCGGCATCATGCGGCGGGGGGAAAACGAGCGCGACACTTTCATGGAAGTTAATCTCTTCGGGTACATCACTGGATGAACAATTCTGGGGATGCCGATCACTCGGCACCATCGACGATAAAGGCCTGGTCGAAGCCGACGCGGCTCAACTGGCCACGCACGGCACTCACCTGGTCGGCGCGTTGCAAGGGGCCGACCTGGACGCGATACAGGTCCTCGGCGCTGGCGACCCGGACCGGCTGCGAAAGGCTGCCTTCCAGGCGCGTCTTCAAGGCGCGGGCGCCATCTGCCGACCCCAGTGCCGCCACCTGCAGATAGACCGGCGCCGCGTCCAGGCGGTCGCCAGTGGCGTCGTCCGTGCGAGCCGTCGAGCCTTCGGGCTCGCTACCCTGACGCGCCTGCCAGGCTTTGGGGTCGATTGCCTCGACCCTGACACGGCCCGTGCCGTGATCGACGATGTCCAGTCGCGATGCCGCGGCATAGGACAGGTCGATTTCCCGCTCACTGTGGAAGGGGCCGCGGTCATTGACGCGCACGATCACCGAACGCCCATTGTCCAGACTGGTCACGCGCGCAAAGGTCGGCAAGGGCAGGGTTCGATGCGCCGCGCTCATCTTGTACATGTCATAGATCTCGCCGTTCGACGTCGCATAGCCATGAAACTTCTTGCCGTACCACGACGCCGTACCACGACGTTCATAGCCACTGGCATCGGGCAGCACGTGGTATGTCTTGCCCCACACTTCGTACTCCGAGGTGTTGCCGGCACGCGAGGGCGCTTCAGGGCGCGGCACGGCATCCGGTACCTGGCTGACGTCCGGGGGTTGTTCAGGATAGGCATCACTCGACATGGCATAACGGCCCCCGGCGGTACCCTCGGCCGCTGCCTGACCCGACTGCTCCGCGGGCGGGGCCTGGTGCCCGCCATCACTGGCACAGCCTGCCAGCAGTAACCCGGCACAGACGATACTCAACCTCGACTTCATGGACGCTCCTCGGGCTCGAAGGCGGTCGCCTCGAACCAGCCGTCCGGCTCGCCACGCTGCTCGGCGATCGCCTCGGCCAGCTCGGTGACCGCCATGGCATACAGATAGCTGTGGTTGTAACGGGTGATCACATAGAAGTTATTCAGGCCCAGGCGGTAATCGACGCTACCGTCGGCCTGCTCCAGTGCCAGCGGAATCACCCGGACATCCGGGGCGATCGAGCCGACGGGCTCGATGCCCGCGTCGCGCAGGTCGGCTACCGAGGCATAGGGCTTGCGGTCCGTGTTGAAGTCGATGCCGGATGGCGGCGTGGCCGGCCCCTCTGCCTCCTGGTAGATGGCCTCCCCGCCCCGCCAGCGATGCTCGGCAAAGTAGTTGCCGATACTGCCGATGGCATCCACCGGGTCCGTCCACAGATTGCGCGCACCATCATCGTTGAAATCCACGGCATAGGCGCGATAACTGGTGGGGATGAACTGCGGGTAGCCCATGGCGCCGGCATAGGAGCCTTCCAGCGACCCCGGTGCCACACCCTGCTCGTGGGCAATCTCCAGAAAGGCCGCCAGCTCGCCACAGAAGAAACTGCCGCGCGACTCATGGTGAAAGGCCAGGGTCGAGAGCGAGTCCAGCACCCGGTGATCGCCCTTCACTTCACCGTAGCGCGTCTCGACACCCAGCACGGCAGCGACGACTTCGGCCGGTACCTGATACTCACGCTGTACACGTTCGAAGGCATCCTGATGCTGCTCGATGAAGCGCACGCCCTTGGCGACGCGTTCATCATCGAGAAAGATATCCCGATATTCGTGCCACACCATATGGTATTCGGCGGCACCGGACATGGCATCCAGCACTTCCTGACTATACTCGGCCTGCTGCATGGCGTCTTCCAGCCAGGCCCGGTCAACGCCCCGGGCACTGACTTCGTCGACCAGCGCCTTGACATCGCCCTGGCGCGGTTCGAAATCGGCGGCCGAAGCCGTGGCGCAGGACACCACCAGACAGCCCCCGGCCAGCCAGGCCCACCTCAAGCGTCGCGACATCCCGGTCATCCTGTTGTCTCCCTCGAATCCTTGGCCTGCCTGCTGTCTAGCGTGGCAGCAGACGGCGGTGAGAATGAATCGCCATGAGAATACCGAAACCGGCCAGCAAGGTCACGCTGGAGGTTCCCCCAAAACTGACCAGCGGCAGCGGGACGCCCACCACCGGCAGTATACCGCTGACCATGCCGATGTTGACAAAGACATAGATAAAGAACGTCAGGATGATGCTGCCGGCCAGCAGGCGGCCGAAGCTTTCCTGAGCGATGCTGGCCAGCCAGAGTCCGCGACAGACGATCAGCAGGTACAGCAGGAGAAACACCAGCATGCCGATCAGGCCGAATTCCTCGCCGAGAACGGCGACGATGAAATCGGTGTGGCGCTCCGGCAGGAATTCCAGCTGTGACTGGGTACCCTGCAGCCAGCCCTTGCCCCAGAGCCCGCCACTACCGAGAGCCGTGGTGGACTGGATGATGTTCCAGCCGGCGCCCAGTGGGTCACTCTCCGGCGACAGGAAGGTCAACACCCGCTCGCGCTGATAGGCATGCATGTTCATCCACAGCAATGGCAGGGCGGCTGCCATCATCACGGCCAGCGTAAAGATGATGCGCCACGACAGGCCAGCCAGCAGGATCACGAACACCGCCGAGGTCGCCACCAGCAGGGAGGTCCCCAGATCCGGCTGGCCCGCGATCAGCATTACCGGCACGCCCACCAGGACGATGCACACCACCAGCTCGCGCAACCGGGGTGGCAATGGGCGACGACACAGCCAGGCCGAGACGACCAGCGGCATGGCCAGCTTCATCATTTCGGAAGGCTGAAAGCGGATCACGCCGGGGATAACCAGCCAACGCTGAGCGCCCATGCCCATGTCGCCCAGGACCTCGACGGCCACCAGCATCAGCACCCCCAGCAGATACACTGGCAAGGCCCAGCGATACAGCGTCGCCGGGGAAAATTGTGCCACCACCACCATGACCACCAGGGCCACGCCGAAACGCAACGCCTGGGCAATGACCAGATCAAGGCTTTGACCTCCGGCGCTGTAAAGCACCACCAGGCCGGCCAACATCAACACCAACAGCATTCCGAGCAACCACGGGTCCAGGTGAATGCGCTGCCAGATGCTGCGACGTCGCGACATCCCGCTGCGCGGTGGTTGCACCGGATGCCCGCGCCCTCCCAGGGGCAGATCGAACCGGGTCATCCCTGCTCTCCTTGCTCTGACGAGGTCGACTCGGGCGCTGCATCGCCCACCTCTTGCGGCTTGCCGGCATTGCGCTCGAGCAACCAGAAATCGGTCATCGAGCGGGCCAGCCCCGCGGCATGACTGCTGCCGCCGCCGGCATTCTCGACGATCACCGACACCGCGATCTGCGGGTCCCCTACCGGCGCGAAGGCCGTGAACAGGGCATGATCCCGCAGCCGCTCCTCGAGCTCCTCGGCGTTGTACTCTTCATTCTTGCCCAGTGAAAACACCTGGGCCGTTCCCGACTTGCCGGCCAAGCGGTATTCGAGGTCGGTGCCGGAGCGCCGTGCCGTGCCCTCGTTACCCGACAGCACCGCCTCCATGCCGGAAAATATCTCATCCCACCAGCGATCATTGGACAATTCGATGTCCGCCGGGGTCTCGGGTAGCTCCACGGGCACCGGCTCATCTCCGACTTCGGCGGCGAGCCGCGGCTGAACCCAGTCGCCGCGATTGGCCAGCACGCCCGTGGCCGTCGCCAGTTGCAGGGGCGTGATCTGCAGATAGCCCTGTCCGATGCCGACCGACAGGGTCTCGCCGGGATACCAGGACTCGCCGAAGCGTTCCCGCTTCCATTCGCGGGACGGCAGCAGTGCCTTGCCCTGACCATGAACGTCATGGGCCGTGCGCTGGCCGAAACCGAAGCGTGCAAGATTGTCATGGATGCGGTCGATGCCCAGATCATGCGCCAGGGAATAGAAGTAGGTGTTATTGGAGACCTCCAGGGCACGCTCCAGGTCCACACGCCCATGTCCCCAGCGCAGCCAGTTGCGATAGCGCCGATCATCATTGGGCAACTGGTAATAGCCCGGGTCATAGATAGTCTCCCCGGGGGTGATCATCCCTTCCCGCAGCCCGGCCAGGGCCATGAACGGCTTGATGGTCGAACCGGCCGGATAGCTACCGCGACTGGCTCGATTGAACAGCGGCAGGTCCAGGTCTTCCTGCAGGGCCCGGTAGGACGCCACATCGATACCCGTGACGAACTGATTGCTGTCGAAGCCGGGTACCGAGACCATGGCCAGGATCTCGCCCGTCTGCGGGGCAATGGCGACGATGGCACCACGACGGCCGTCGAGCAGTTCGACGGCATGCTGCTGCAGGGGCTTGTCCAGGGTCAGCGTCAGATCCTTGCCGGGCTCCGGATCGGTATGGTCGAGCTCGCGCAGGGCGCGTCCACGGGCATTGGTTTCCACCTTGCGCAGGCCGGCCTTGCCATGCAGCTGCTCTTCGTATTGCCGCTCGACGCCGGTCTTGCCGATGAAGTGCGTGCCGGCATAATTGCCGCTGTCCAGCCGCTTGAGCTCTTCGCTGTTGATGCGCCCGACATACCCCAGCACATGCGACATCAACTCGGCATCCGGGTAGTAACGCAGCAGCTGCGCCTCGACCTCGACGCCCGGTAGACGGTAGCGATTGACGGCCAGTCGGGCGATCTGTTCCTCGTTCAGATCGCTAATCAGCAACGCCGGCTGAAAGGGGCGCTGGCGCTGGCGCGAGCGTTCGCGGAAGGCCTTGACTTCCTCGTCGGGCAACTCGAGCAGATCGACCAGCAACGACAGCGTCTTGTCCAGGTCATCGACCCGCTCGCGTACCAGCGTCAGATTGTAGGTGGGACGGTTTTCCGCCAGCAGTTTGCCGTTGCGGTCATAGATCAAGCCACGGGTCGGCGGCAACGGTTCGACGCGTACCCGGTTCTTCTCCGAGCGCGTGCTGAAGACTTCATGCTGGACCACCTGCAGATAGAAGAGTCGCCCACCCAGCAGCCCGGTCAACAACAGCACCACCACCAGCGCCATCAACGCTCGTATACGAAAGACCCGCAGCTCGTGTTGGGGGTTCTTCAGGGTGTCGCGTTGCTGACGCATGCTGGGAGGGGCCCTCGGAACGTGCGGTGTCGCTCAACGGTGATACGGATGGCCGACCATCAGGGTCCAGGCACGGTACAGCTGCTCGGCCAGCAGAATGCGCACCAGCGGATGCGGCAGGGTCAAGGGCGAGAGTGACCAGCGCTGATCGGCCCCGGCCGACAGCGAAGCCTCGAGCCCGTCCGGCCCGCCGACCAGCAGCACCAGATCCCGGCCGGCGAACCGCCATTGATCGGCCTGCTCGGCGAGCTGCTCGGTACTCCAGGCCTTGCCGCCCACCTCGAGGGCGACGATGTGCTCGTTGCCCTTGAGGCGTGCCCGAATCCGCTCTGACTCCTGGGCCATGGCACGGCGCGTGTCGGCGTTCTTGCCCCGAGCACCGGGCGCGATTTCCTCGATTTCCAGGGCAAAGTCTCGCGGCAGGCGCTTGCGGTACTCCTCGACCCCCTGGGTCACCCAGTCGGGCATGCGGGTCCCCACCGCCAGCAGACGCACCTTCATGAAGTACCGTTCGCCTCTTCCTCGCGCCGCGGCAGGCCGTCGGTGGGCAGGTCGGCCCAGAGTCGCTCGAGATCATAGAGGGCGCGAGTGTCGGGCATCATCAGGTGCACCACGACATCGCCAAGGTCCACCAGGACCCATTCCGCGCCGCTTTCGCCTTCGACACCCAGAGGCGGCACGCCCTCGTCCTTGGCCGTCTTGATCAGGTTGTCAGCGAGAGCCGCCAGATGGCGATTGGAGGTACCACTGGCCACCACCATCAGCTCGGTCACGCTGGTCATCCGGGACACATCGAGTTGCACGATGTCCCGGGCCTTGAGTTCCTCCAGTGCATCGATCACCAGAGTCTTGAGTGCGTCGCTGTGCATACCCTTCGTGTCTGCCCTCGTCAGCAGGAAATGTGATCAACCATTGTACCGGCTCGAGCGGCACATGGCAGTGCCCCGGGAGCCGCAAAGGCTGAATTTTCGTCGATTGCCATGCCGCAGGCCGCCCGGCGCCCTACCGGGGTCGCGAGCGCGATCGATACAGACCGTGTGCCAGCAGGTGCGACTCCACGGCTTCGGGCAGCAGGTAGCGCACACTCTCGCCCTCGGCCAGGCGACGCCGGATCTCGGTGGCCGAAATGGCCATGCGCGACGGCAGGGTCAGGCGCAGCAGGTGACCGTGCGGCGACGCCATCAGGTCGGCCACCCCATCGACCTCACGGCCGGCCAGGAGTTCACTCAGTGCCTGCGGCAAGGGCGCCTCATGATCGGGACGGTCGATCACCACCAGGTTGGCCAGCTCGAACAGGCGGTGGGGATGGCGCCACTCGGGCAGGCGCATGAAGGCATCATGCCCGAGCACCATGACCAGTCGCGCCGCCTGACCGTATTCATCACGCAGTTCGGCCAGGGTATCGGCCGTGTAGGAAGGGCCACTACGGCCGAACTCGCGGGCGTCGGCGACCAGCCCCGGAGTGTCACCGATGCCCAGGCGCAGCAGCGCCAGGCGCTCCTCGGGCGCGATCCGGGGCGAGTCGCGCAGCGGCGAACGTGCCGCAGGCACCATGTGCAGGTGGTCCAGGCCCAGCGCTTCCTGCAGCTCGACCGCGCTGCGCAGATGACCGAGATGCACCGGATCGAAGGTGCCTCCCAGCATGGCAATGCGGCGGGGTCGGCTTGCCTCAGCCACGAACCTGGCCATCCCCGAACACCACATACTTGCGCGTGGTCAGTCCCTCGAGGCCCACCGGCCCACGGACATGCAGACGGTCGGTGGAAATGCCGATTTCGGCACCCAGCCCGTATTCGAAACCATCGGCGAACCGCGTCGAGGCATTGACGATCACCGAGCTGGAATCCACTTCGGCCATGAAGCGCCGGGCCAGACCATAATGCTCGGTAACGATGGCATCGGTATGACGCGAACTGTAGCGCTCGATGTGCGCCAGCGCGGACTCGACCCCATCGACCACGCGAATCGCCAGCACCGGGGCCAGATACTCGGCCGCCCAGTCGGCCTCGCTGGCCGGCAGTGCCTGCGGCAATGTCCGGCAGGTGCGTTCACAGCCACGCAGCTCGACGCCATGTTCGGCAAAGGCCGCCGCCAGGCGGGGCAACAGGCTGTCGGCCACGGCGGCGTCGACCAGCAGTGTCTCCATGGTATTGCAGGTGCCGTAGCGCTGCGTCTTGGCATTGATGGCAATGGCCAGCGCCTTGTCGGCATCGGCCGTGGCATCTATATAGACGTGACAGACCCCGTCGAGGTGCTTGATCACCGGCACGCTGGCTTCCCGGGAGATACGCTCGATCAACGACTTGCCACCCCGCGGGATGATCACGTCGACGTATTCGGGCATGCCAATGAGACGCCCGACCGCCTCGCGGTCGGTAGTGGCCACGACCTGCACGGCCGCCCGGGGCAACCCGGCCTCCTCGAGGCCGCGAGCGATGCAGTCGGCCAGGGCGGCATTGGACTCCCTGGCCTCGGAGCCGCCGCGCAGAATGCACGCATTGCCGGACTTAAGGCACAGGCTCGCGGCTTCCAGGGTGACATTGGGGCGTGATTCGTAGATGATACCGATCACGCCGAGCGGCACCCGCATCTGCCCCACCTGGATGCCGCTGGGCCGGGAGCGCAGGCCATCGACCTCCCCCACCGGATCCGGCAGCGCGGCCACCTGACCGAGCCCCTCGATCATGGCGTCGAGGCGTGCGTCATCCAGCGCCAGCCGATCGAGCAGGGCAGCGTCCAGGCCATGACGACGCCCCGCTTCCAGATCGCGGGCATTGGCGGCCAGCACCTCGGCCCGCGAGGCCTCGAGATGACGGGCCATGGCGTTGAGCGCGGCATTCTTGGCCGCCGTGTCGATGCGCCGCATGGCGGTCGCCGCCTCGCGCGCGGCCAGACCGAGACGCTCCATGTAGGCCTCGACATCCTCGATGTCGGTCGCCCGGGGCGTTTCGCTGGCAGAATGTGTGGCGTTCGCAGTCATGCCGTAACTTTTCTCCTGAAAATGGATCGCCGCCGTCGCGGCCACATTCGCGTGCACCGCGGAGCTTCCCATACTAAGTCACCATGCTCAGCATGTACAAAGCCGGCTAGACGCGCCCCGCCTCCGCCATGGCGGCCTCACCGGCAAAGTGAACGCCTCTTGAGCCAGTGGCCGCCTATCGGTTATACCGCTCTATCCACCGGCCCGACGCACAACGTCGGCCCTTCGACGCCTGGAGTGCGCCTTGAGCCTTACCGATGCCTTTTATCAGCTTTCGCCCTCACCGCCCCTGCTGCTGGTCATCGTGGCGATCATTGCCTTGATCGAGTCCCTGGCACTGGTAGGCCTGGTGGTGCCCGGCGTGGTGTTGATCACGGCCGCCGCCTCGATGGCCGGGCATCAGGAGCTGAGCGTGGCCATCGTCATGCTCGCGGCTTTCTGCGGCGCCGTGGCCGGTGACGGCGTGAGCTTCTGGCTGGGCTATCGGCATCGACGCCAAGTGCCCGGCTGGTGGCCCTTCTCGCGTCACCCGGAGTGGCTGTCGCGCGGGGCGAAATTCTTCCAGCGCTACGGTGCCTTTTCCGTCGTGCTGGGACGCTTCGTCGGTCCGGTGCGCCCGATCATCCCGCTGATCGCCGGCATGCTGCACATGCCACCACGCCGGTTCGTGTGGGCCAATTTAATATCCGCAGCGCTCTGGGCGCCTGCCTACGTGCTGCCGGGCTACCTGCTCGGCCATGCCTGGCAACGCCTGCCGGGGCTACCCGAAGCACTCGAGCCCTGGCTGGCCGGGCTCGGCATCGCCGTCGTGGCACTGGCACTGGTCTTTTCCTGGCTGCGCCATCAGACCTACCGTGACGGCCACGTGTATCGCGGTCTGGTGCGCCTGGCTCGCCACACATCCGTCGGCCGCCTGATATGGCGCGTGCTGGTAATGCAGCGCAACAGCGAGCCGCCCCTGGCCAGCTGGCTGTTGCTGCTGGCCTCGCTGGCCGCACTCTGCGCCTGGACGCTGATCGTCCTGCAGCACAACGGCCCCATGCCCATGGACCGACAGCTGCATGCGCTGCTGGACAGCCTGTCCATGCCGGCACTGCGTGAGCTGGGATACCTGCTGGCCGAGGTCGGCGACCTCCTCGGCATCATCGCCCTGGTAATGCCCTGGGCCGGCTGGTGGTTATGGCACAAACGCTGGGATGTCCTCGGCCATTTCGGCGGCGGCCTGCTGGCCATCGCCGGTCTCAATGTGCTCGGCAAGGCCTTGATCGGCCGGGCCAGGCCCACCACCCCGGAACACCTCAGCGGCTCCATGGCCTACCCCAGCGCCCACACCTCGACCTCGGTGGTGCTGCTGGGCATGGCGGCCGCCTTCCTGGCCCGCGAGCTGCCTCCCCGGTACCGCTTCTGGGCCTACTGGGCTGCCATCGCCCTCGCCGTACCCATGGCCCTCTCCCGCCTGCTCATCGGCGTGCACTGGCTGAGCGACCTGATCGGCGGCGCCCTGCTCGGCCTGGTCGTCTGCGCCCTGGTACAACTGTCCTGGCAACGCCGCCAGCGCCCCCGACTGGCCCCCGGGCCCTGGCCGCTGATCGCCACCGCCTCGCTCGCCCTGCTCACCGCCCGACTCATCTGGATGGGGCCGGCGTAAGAGTGAAGAGTGAAGAGTGAAGAGTGAAGAGTGAAGAGTGAAGAGTGAAGAGTGAAGAGTGAAGAGTGAAGAGTGCCAGGCTAGCCCCAGGGTTGGGAGCGTCAAGGTTTGTCTTCCCTCTTCAAGGCGCGCAGCGCCGTTCTTCCCTCTTCATTCTTTGAAGGCGCGTAGCGCCGTTCTGCCCTCTTCATTCTCGAAGCGGCTGGAGCCGCTTTTTTCAGCCTACCGCCAGCCACAGTCCGACGCCGACCATCAGGGTGCCGGCGATGCGGTTGAGCAGGCGGACGTTGCGGCTCTTGCCGAGCAGGTGCCGCAGGGTCTGGCCGCCGGTGGCGTAGGTCAACAGGGCCAGGAACTCGATGCTCAGGATGAGCGTCACCAGCAGCGCCAATTGGCCGGTCAGCGGGCGCGAGGCGTCGAGGAAAGGCGGCAGCAGGGCCACGAAGAAGGCCCAGCCCTTGGGGTTGGCGACGGCGGTGACGAAGCCCTGCACGGCGAGCTCGCGACGCCCCGCCCGGTTGCCGGCACCGACCTGGTCGGGAACCGCCATGCGTCCCCGGGACCGCCACATCATCACCCCCAGATACACCAGGTAGGCGCCACCCAGCCACTTGAACACCGCGAACAGGGCCGGCTGCTGGAGCATCAGGGCGGCCACGCCGGCCCCGGCCGAGGCGGCCACCAGGCCGACCCCCAGCAGCTCGCCCACCATCATCCACAGTGTATGCTTCACGCCCTGGGTCATGCCCAGCACCATGGCCAGCGTCATGCACATGCCGGGCGTCAGCGAAACCAGCAGGAAGGTCGGCACGAAGACCGAGAGCAGGGAAGGATTGAGCATCGTCTGTTTCTCTAGTGGCGAGGCGATATCCGACGTATCTTGACCGGGATATGTGTCGGGCAGCTTACGCTTCCGTCCCCCAGGCCGGCATCAACTCATGCGCGATCCCCAGTTGATTGAGAATGCGCGCCACGATGAAGTCGATCATGTCGTTCACGCTGGCGGGTCTATGATAGAAGCCGGGCGCCGCCGGCATCACCACGGCGCCGAGACGTGTCAGGTCGAGCATGTGCTGGAGATGAATGGCGGACAGCGGGGTCTCGCGCGGCACCAGTATCAGCTGGCGGCGCTCCTTGAGGGCCACGTCGGCCGCCCGCTCGATCAGGTTGTTGCTGGCCCCGCAGGCCACGGCCGACAGGGTGCCGGTGGAACACGGACAGATGACCATCGCCGAGCTCGCCCCGGAGCCCGACGCGACCGGCGCCATCCAGTCCTCGCGCGCAAAGCAGCGGATCTGCCCCGGACGCGCCCCGCAGCGCTCGATCAAGGCCGCCGCCAGACGTTCCGGCTTCGCCGGCAGGTCCACATCGGTCTCGGTGGCAATCACCATGTGCGCCGCCTTGGAGATCATTACCCAGACTTCGCGCTCGGCCGCCACCAGCACCTCGATCAGGCGCAGTCCGTACTGCGCCCCGGAGGCGCCGGTCATCGCCACGCTGACGGGGGCGTGAAATTCACCCACCATGCTTGTCCTCCAGTGCGTTCAACAGCCGCTCGTGAATGCCACCGAAACTGCCGTTGGACATGACCACGATGCGGTCGCCGGCGCGTGCCTCGCCGACCAGGCAGGTTATCAGGTCATCCAGTTCGGTGAACTCCCGGCTCGGCGTGGTCGCCGCCTCGATCACCGGCGCCAGCTGCCAGTCCAGTTCCGCCGGTCGATACCAGAACGCCAGGTCGGCGCTGTCGACACTGGCCGCCAGGCGTTCCCGCAGCGTGCCCAGGCGCATGGTATTGGAGCGCGGCTCGACCACCGCGAGCAGGCGCCCTCCGGCATCGCCGGCGCTAAGCCCCTCGAGGGTCGTGGCGATCGCCGTGGGATGATGGGCGAAGTCATCGATCACGCTGATGCCGGCCACCTCGCCGCGCAGCTCCTGACGCCGGCGCGGTGCCTCGAAGCGCGACAGGGCCCGTGCCGCCGTTGCCACGTCGACACCACAGGCATGCGCGGCGGCAATGGCCGCCAATGCATTGCGCGCATTGTGCGTGCCGCTCAGCGACCAGTCGACACGTGCGGGGGCGGCTTGCTCGTCGGCGCGGCGGGACACGCTGAAGCCGGCGGCATCGGCGCGCTCCAGCGTCAGACGCCAGTCACTGGCAGCGGCTTGACCGAAGCGTTCCACCGGCGTCCAGCAGCCCTGTTGCAGGACGCGTTCCAGCGCGGGTTCACCATCCGCCACCAGCAGCTTGCCCTTGCCCGGCACCGTGCGCACCAGATGATGAAACTGGCGCTCGATGGCCGCCAGATCGTCGAAGATATCCGCGTGATCGAACTCCAGGTTGCCCAGCACCGCGATATCGGGACGGTAATGCACGAACTTGGAACGCTTGTCGAAAAAGGCCGTGTCGTATTCATCGGCCTCGACCACGAAGGGTGCATCGGGCGCGCCGAGCCGCGCCGAGACCCCGAAGTTGCGCGGCACACCACCGATCAGGAAGCCCGGCGACTGCCCCGCCGCCTCGAGCAACCAGGCCACCAGGCTGGCCGTGGTGGTCTTGCCATGGGTGCCGGCCACCGCGACCACGCGGCGCCCGGGCAGCACCTGCTCGGCCAGCCACTGCGGCCCGGAGGTATAGGGCAGGCCCAGGTCCAGCAGCGCCTCGACCTCGGGGTTGCCCCGCGACACGGCGTTGCCGACCACCACCAGATCCGGCCGGGGTTCCAGGTTGGCCGCCGCATAGCCTTCCATCAGGCTGATGCCCGCCTGCTCGAGCTGCGTGCTCATGGGCGGATAGACGCCGGCATCGGAACCGCTGACCCGCACTCCCTGCTCGCGCGCCAGCAAGGCCAGACTGCCCATGAAGGTACCGCAGATGCCGAGAATATGAAGGTGCATGCTGTCTCCGCTGCAAGAAGGTGTCAGTCGGCCTGGAAAAGCGGCAGACTAGCATGGCACCCGCGCCCTCTCCAGCCAACCGGCTGCCGGGGCAGACAATCGTCACAGGATGCAGTGCCGGTGGTGATAGGCTAGAATCCACGCCTGCCCAACCTCCTTGGCGGCGCCGCAGCACGACGGCCCGGTCGTCGGCGGCACGCCCCAGATGCGACCAGCAACAGGATAGCTACATGGCACAGCACAATGCCTTTTACGCCCAGTCCGGCGGTGTCACAGCCGTGATCAATGCCAGTGCCTGCGGCGTCATCGAGGCCTGCCGTCGTCACAGCGACCGAATCGGCAAGGTCTATGCCGGCCACAACGGCATCATCGGCGCCCTGACCGAGGACCTCATCGACGTCAGCCAGGAAAGTGACGAGACCATCGCCGCCCTGCGTCACACCCCTGCAGGTGCCTTCGGCTCGTGCCGCTACAAGCTCAAGGACATCGAGACGCATCGCGCGCAATACGAGCGCCTCATCGAGGTCTTCAAGGCCCACGATATCCGCTACTTCTTCTACAACGGCGGTGGCGACAGCGCCGACACCTGCCTCAAGGTCTCCCAGCTTTCCGAAAAGATGGGATATCCGCTGACCGCCATCCATGTGCCCAAGACGGTCGACAACGACCTGCCGATCACCGACAACTCGCCGGGCTTCGGCAGCGTCGCCAAGTACATCGCCACTTCCACCCTGGAAGCCTCGCTGGACATCGCCTCGATGAGCGCCACCTCCACCAAGGTCTTCGTGCTGGAAGTCATGGGCCGGCATGCCGGCTGGATCGCCGCCGCCGGGGCCCTGGCCGGCCAGGGCGAAGGGGATCCCCCGCACCTGGTCATCTTCCCCGAGATCCACTTCGACCGCGAGGCCGTGATGGCCCGGGTCCAGGAGTCGGTGCAGGAATATGGCTACTGCGTCATCGTGGTCTCCGAAGGGGCTCGCTACGAAGACGGCACCTTCCTCGCCGACTCGGGCAATACCGACGCCTTCGGCCATCGCCAACTGGGCGGCGTGGCCCCGACCCTGGCCGGCATGATCAAGCAGGACCTGGGCTACAAATACCACTGGGCGGTGGCCGATTACCTGCAGCGCGCCGCCCGGCACCTGGCCTCACGCACTGACGTGGAGCAGGCCTACGCCGTCGGCGAGAAGGCCGTCGAACTGGCCCTGGACGGCCAGAACGCGCAGATGCCGGCCATCAAGCGAACCAGCGAAGATCCCTATGCCTGGACCGTGGAACCGGCACCGCTGGCCGAGGTGGCTAACCAGGAAAAATTCATGCCGCGTGACTTCATCCGCGAAGACGGCTTCGGCATTACCGAAGCAGGCCGCCGCTACCTGGCCCCGCTGATCCAGGGCGAAGACTTCCCGCCCTTCGACAACGGCCTGCCCAGAGTCGCCAAACTGGCCAAGCACCGCGTCGAACGCAAGCTGCCGGAGTTCAAGATCTAGCGACAGCCGCGAGGCGCGAGTTGCGAGAAACGAGCGGCGGGCAGTCAGCTCGTAGCTCGTAGCTCGTAGCTCGTAGCTCGTAGCTCGTAGCTCGTAGCTCGTAGCTCGTAGCTCGTAGCTCGTAGCTCAGCGTAACAACCACGACAACACCAGCAGCAACATCAACAGGCCTGCCACTGCCTGCCAGAAGCGCGTCGGCGTGCCGCTGCCGTGGCGGGCTGCCGGGTCCCGGGACTCCTTGCCCGGTGTCCGCAGGGCGTGCAGAAATTCCGACAGGCGGCGGAAGCGCAGGGCCCGTTGCGGGGCCAGTGCACGCTTCAGGGCTCCATCCAGCGCCGGTGAGACTTCGGGGTTCAGCGTTCGCGCACTGCGGTAGGTCATCTGCTCCATATCGGTATGGTGCAGCAGCTCGCGGGTCGGCAGGGCATAGGGGAACTCGCCGGTCAACAACCAGTAGATCGTCGACGCCAGCGAGTACTGGTCGCTGCGCCGGCCGACTTCATCATCCAGGGCGTACTCGGGGGCGCTGTGCGCGGTCAGGCCGACCTGGCGCACCAGGGTCCGCGAGCGCCGATGACCGTCCACATCACGCAGATGGCAGGCACTGAAATCGGCCAGCACCACCTGGCCGTGCCGGTCGATGAGCACATTGTCGGGATGCACCTGCTGATGCAGCAGGTCCCGATGATGCAGGGCCTGCAGGGCCTTGCCCATCTGCACCGCGATATCCAGACGCTGAGCCAGGCTCGCCTGGGGATGCCGGTGGGCCCAGTCGGTCAGGGTCTCGCCCTCGACATGGGCCATCAGATAATAGAGATAGCGTCGCGGGCGTGACGGCTGCATGACCTTGACTACGAAGGGCGAATGCACCCGTTCCACCACCCACTGCTGAAGCAGGAAGTGCTCAAGGTAGGCATTGCGCGTGGAAAGCTCGGGGCTCGGTGCCTTGAGCACCATGTCACGCTCGTTGCGCAGGTCACGCACGCGATACACCCGCGACTGGGCCGTCCGCGACAGCACCGAGACCACTTCCATGCCGTCCAGGCGCTCGCCGATGGCCAGCTCGGGCGGGATGGGCAGATCACCATAGACCTTGTCGGGGCTGTCGACGTCTTCCGCCGGCAGTTCATCGATGCGCACCAGCTGAAAGCAGAACTGATCACCGCCGTAGCCGCGTTCCTGAGCGCGTTGCTGGGCCGTCCGGGCCAGGCGTTCGCAGGCGGCATCCAGGTCACTGACATCCTGACGGATCAGCCCGACATAGTCCGACGGCATCAGGGTGCCCTGCACGGCCTGAGTGGTGAACAGGAAGATATCGCCCTGCTTGAGCGGCATCTGCACGTAGTCGATGTCGATACGGGCGTCCATGCCGAGCGCCCGGGAGGGATAGTGATAGCCGCCGATGTCGGTGACATGATCCCGCGACAGCTGCTCGAACTCGGCTCCGCGCAAGCGGAATACCAGGGTATCGCCGAGATGAAACAGGTGCGCCTCCTGACCCCGATAGACCATGGCCGACAGGGAGCTGACATAGCTGCCGTTACTGACCTGATGACTCAGGCCATAGCACCAGCCATTGAGGGCGGTCAGTACCCGATTGGCCGATGTCTTGACGTCCCAGTGGTCAGGGGTCGAGAAATAGTCGGCCAGAAAGCCGCGCACACTGATATCCCCCGCCTGCTTGGCCAGGGAGTTGCGCATGGTGGAGTCACTGATCAGGGCACAGGCACCCTTCGTCGCCCATTGTGGCGCCTCCGGCGTCTGCACCGACATCGAGCTGCGATGCCGCCGCTTGTCCGGGACCACGAAGGCTTGACCATAACTCAGTGACAGGGTTGCGGATGCCAAGACATTCTCCTCGGGCTGGCGGCGAATCGCCGGGGTAGCCGGCTCGACACCGGGCCATCATACACGTCGACCGCGATACTGGCTTGTGCCGGCAGGCCCCCGAATCCGGACCGGGCGCTGCACAGGGGCCGCGCCGCCCTGCCGCCATGACTGAGGCCAATTGGGTATTGGTAATCGCCTGGACGGCTTCGTATAATTCGGCCACTTGCGGGCAACAGCCCCGACATTCGCCAGAGAAGGACGATCTCATGAACTTCGATAACATCCCCGCCGGCAAGGATCTGCCCAACGACGTCTATGTGGCGATCGAGATCCCGGCCAATCATTCTCCGGTCAAATACGAGATCGACAAGGACATGGGCGCCCTGCTGGTCGATCGTTTCATGGCCACGCCGATGTTCTACCCGGCCAACTATGGGTTCATTCCGCACACTCTGGCCGATGATGGGGATCCCCTGGATGCCCTGGTTGTCACCCCGTATCCGGTCACCCCGGGCAGCGTGATTCGCGCCCGCCCGGTGGGCATCCTCAACATGACCGATGAAGCCGGTGAAGATGCCAAGCTGGTCTGCGTACCGCATTCCAAGCTGTCCAGCCTGTATGACGACATCCACGAGGTCACCGACCTGCCCGAGCTGCTGCGTCAGCAGATCGCGCACTTCTTCGAGAACTACAAGGATCTCGAGAAAGGCAAGTGGGTCAAGGTCGAATCCTGGGAAGGCTCCGAAGCGGCGCGCAAGGCGATCGACAAGTCCGTGGATGCCTATCAGAAAGCCTGACCACCGCGTCCGCTACGCCAGCAAGAGGGCCGTCGCATGACGGCCCTCTGTCGTTGCATCCCCGCCAAGACCCAGCCTGACATGGCCGGGGCCGGCCTACTCGTCGGCCGTTGCGTGCGGCGGCTCACTGGTAGTCGTGGCGTTTTCGCCCGCGGCATCCGGCGCCGCTGATTCGGCCGCCAGCCCATCGGAGAGCTCACGCACCAGATCACGCGCCTTCAGCACATGGCTGGCCATCACCAGGGAATGATTGGCAAAGATACCGAAGCCGGAACCATTGAGCACGACCGGGCTCCAGAGCCGCCGCTGACTGCGCTCCAGTTCCACGATCAGTGCATCCCAGGCGTCGGAAAGCCCCGCGGCCTCGATCCGGGCACGCTCATCCTGGCGTACCGCCGTCAGCAGGTGGCGCAATGCCCATGTCTGCCCGCGAGCCTCGAAGAAGACGTTGTCGACCCGGTACCAGGGCGTGGGCTCAGGCAGCGATTCCACCGGAATCCCCAGCTCGGCGAGCCGCCGGGTATCACCGACACTGGCCGACAGTTGAACGCCCAGTGCATCCAGGTCGGTCGCGACCCGCGCCAGCCAGTTCGCCAGACCGGTCGAGTCCTCCCGCGCCGTGGCGGCCGACGTCTGCGCCAGTGCCTCGATGGCGCGACGCAGGTGGTGCTCGGTGGACGGATAGAACCAGTTCCGCCCATTGCCACGCAGGCTGACCGCCGCCGATTCGAGCCCATCGGCCGTACCGTCCACCAGGGATGGCAGGGCCGCCACCAGCCCGCGAGTCTGGTGCAGGACACCCAGTTCCCAGGCCGGCATGTTATCCAGCCACAGGCCCGGCGGCGCAATGTCATTGCGCAGGTAGCCACCCGGCTTGTCGAGCAGGGTCTGCAGGGTGGCCTGCACCTGCGCCAGCGTCGCCATCTCGCCGTCGGCCTGCTCCAGCGCCGCCTCGCCGCCTGCTGCCGGGTGACTCGGTGTGCGACTCCACCAGATGCCCAGCGCCAGGGTCACGACCAGATACAGCACCAGCAACACCAGCAATGGCTTCCAGATCCAGCCATACTGAGGGCGTTCCAGCACCTCGACCTTGCGACGCCGATGCGCCGTTTCCTTGCTCGTCAATCCCATTTGCCTGTTCCCGAAAGGGAAACACTGCTTAAATGCCTGCGCATGCAAATCACGGCGTTACGCGGTGCTCGAAAACTCGCCTAACTATTTGTTATGTCTCGCTTTCTGTGCTCCGTGCGCCTTGCGCTTCACTATGCTCGGCGATTTATTCAGCGCTTCCAAAGATGGTGGTGCCGAACGTCGTGTCACGCCGACACTCGACTGCGTTATCCTGATGCCTCAACGACGCCATCGCCACTGAGCATAGCGGCCCTGGCGCGGAACCCCAAGTCATCAGGCGTGTCTCAAGCGCGCCACCCCGGCGCTCCTGCGCGGAAAATGACCTGCAACCCGGTGGATAAGGATCACAACCTTGGTGTCCCAGCTTCGTCGTTTCAGCCTCTGCTGCCTGCTGCTACTGCTGGCCTTGCCGGCTTACGCTGACTGGTTTTCTGCCGATACACAATCGGACTTTCTGCCTGTCGAACAAGCCTTTCAGCCCACTGCCTGGCATGACGGCGAGACCCTGAAGATCGGCTTCGAAATCGCCCAGGGCTATTACCTCTACCGTCACCGGTTCGACATCAGCGCACCGCACGAGGCAGTCAGGCTCGGCCCGCTCGACCGGCCCCCGGGGCAGGCGAAGACCGACGAGTTCATGGGCGATGTGCAGGTCTTTTATGACCGCGTGGTGCTGAAGGCCCCGATCGAGGCAGCCCGGCAAGGGCCAATGGACGTCGCCCTGACCTTTCAGGGCTGTGCCGACGCCGGGCTTTGCTATCCGCCGCAGACCCTCGAGCTTCAGGCCCCCCAGGGACAGGCGCCCGAGGCCTTCGCGGCCAGCGTCAATGGCGCAGGCCCGGATGATCCCTCCGTTGGCAACGCCGACACCCCCGCGGGCGATGTCGACACCGACACGCCTCTCACGGGCAACGATCTGCGCAGCGCAGACAGCCGCTTCAGCGAGCTGATGCGCACGGCCAGCCTGCCCCTGGTGCTGGGGCTCTTCCTGGTCGCCGGCCTGGGGCTGACCTTCACCCCCTGCGTGCTGCCCATGGTGCCGATCCTGTCATCGATCATCGTCGGCCAGAACCCCAGCCGCCCCCGGGCCTTCCTGCTGTCGGCCAGCTATGTGGCCGGCATGGCCGCGACCTATGCCCTGGTCGGCGTGCTCATGGGGCTCTTCGGGGCCGGGCTGAACCTGCAGGCCAGGCTGCAGTCGGCCCCGGTGCTGATCGGCTTCGCCATCCTCTTCGTGCTCTTTGCGCTGGCCATGTTCGGCGCCTTCGAACTGCGCCTGTCTTCCGCCCTCACCCAACGCCTCGACGCCTGGCAGGACAGGGCAAGGCACAGTGGTCCCCCGGGCCTCGCCCTGGCCGGCGCCCTGTCGGTGCTGGTCGTCTCGCCCTGCGTCTCGGCGCCCCTGGCCGGGGCCCTGGTGTTCATATCGTCCACCGGGGACGCCCTCCTCGGCGGCGCCGCCCTGTTGGCCCTGGCCCTCGGCATGGGACTGCCGCTGCTACTGGTGGGTACCTTCGGCGTGACCCTGCTGCCGCGCACCGGCGCCTGGATGAACGGCGTCAAGACCGGCTTCGGCATACTCCTGCTGGGAGTGGCGATCTGGCTGATCGAGCGCCTGGTGCCGGGCCCGGTCGGCTTGCTGTTGTGGGCCGGCCTGGCAAGCGGCACCGCCATGGCACTGGGAGTGATGAACCCCGGCCAGCCACAGGGCTGGCCCAGAGTGCGACAGGCCGCCGGGGCATTGCTGCTGGTATGGGCCATCGCCCTGGTCATCGGTGCCGCACGCGGTGCCGGCGACCCTCTGCAACCCCTGGCCGCGGCCCATCAGGCGACGGCAAGCGACGACCGGGCCGCGGCGACGGAGGACGTCAGCGTGGTGCATACGCTCGACGAGCTGCAGGCCGCCCTCGAGGCCAGCGACGAGCCCGCCATGGTCAACATCACCGCCGAGTGGTGCATCTCCTGTCAGGTCATGAAGCGTCAGGTCTTTCCGGCCCCGGAAGTGGTCGATGCCCTCGGTCACTTCCGACGCATCGACGTCGACGTCACGCAAAGCGATGCCGCCAGTCGCCGCATTCTGGAACATTTCGACCTCTTCGGGCCGCCCAGCCTGCTGTTCTTCGACGGGGGCGAAGAGATTCGCGCGGCACGCATCCAGGGCGAGGCCGATGCCGCCGGGCTGGCGAGCCATCTCGCGGAAATCCGCAGCTGGCTGGAACGTCATCCGAGCTGAGCCCGGCGCGAAGTGGCGAAAAGTGAACGCTGTTCGTCGCTGGCTGGACATCAAGTTGGATTTTCGGCAAACTCCGCCCACAATAGCCTCGATGGCTTTCATGAGCGGCAAAGCACGCCAACATGCCGCGATCTAATCAGAACTGGCCCGGGTTGACAGCGCCGGGCAGCCCCAGAACCCACTGATCGAGACAACGTCATGGATATCCGAAAGGTCAAGAAGCTGATCGAACTATTGGAAGAGTCGAACATCAGCGAGATCGAGATCCAGGAAGGCGAAGAGTCGGTTCGCATCAGCCGTCACCCGAATGGCACGGAACAGCCCCAGCCCGCCGCGCCTGCCTGGCCGGCACAGGCTCCGGCGCCGGCTGCGCAACCCGCCGCCGAGCCGCAACCGGCGCCCGCCGCCGAAAGCGCGGCCGAGGGGCCCGCCTATCAGGGTCAGGCGGTCGTGTCGCCGATGGTTGGTACCTTCTATCGCGCACCGGCCCCCGGCGCACAGGTCTTCGTCGAAGTCGGCCAGAGCGTCAAGAAAGGCGAGACGGTGTGCATTGTCGAGGCCATGAAGATGATGAACCAGATCGAGGCCGATCGCGACGGCGTCGTTGAAGCGATTCTGGTCGAGGACGGCGAGCCGGTCGAGTTCGAGCAACCGATGGTCGTCATTTCCTGATCTTCCCACAACACTGGCGGATTCCATCATGCTGGACAAGGTTCTCATCGCCAATCGCGGCGAGATCGCCCTGCGCATCCTGCGCGCCTGCAAGGAACTGGGCATTCGAACGGTTGCCGTTCATTCCAAGGCAGACCGCGAACTGATGCACGTTCGCCTGGCCGACGAAGCCGTCTGCATCGGGCCGGCGGCATCGAGCCAGTCCTATCTCAACATTCCCGCTCTGATCAGCGCGGCCGAAGTCACCGACACCAGCGCCATCCACCCCGGCTACGGCTTCCTCTCGGAAAATGCCGATTTCGCCGAGCAGGTCGAGCGCTCCGGCTTCACCTTCATCGGCCCCTCCGCCGAGACCATTCGTCTGATGGGCGACAAGGTGAGCGCCATCAGCGCCATGAAGGAGGCCGGCGTGCCGACGGTGCCGGGCTCCAACGGCCCGCTGGGCGATGACGAGGAAGCCACGCTGGCCACCGCGCGGCGCATCGGTTATCCGGTGATGATCAAGGCGGCCGCCGGCGGTGGCGGACGCGGCATGCGTGTCGTGCATACCGAGGGCCATCTGCTCTCGGCGGTGAACGTGACGCGCACCGAGGCCCACTCGTCGTTCGGCGACGGCACCGTCTACATGGAGAAGTACCTCGAGAACCCGCGCCACGTCGAGGTTCAGGTACTGGCCGATGGTCAGGGCAACGCCATTCACCTGTATGACCGCGACTGCTCCCTGCAGCGTCGTCACCAGAAGGTCCTCGAGGAAGCGCCGGCCCCCGGCCTGGACCAGGAGGCCCGCGAACAGGTGTTCAAGGCGTGCCGGGATGCCTGCATCGAGATCGGCTACCGCGGTGCCGGGACCTTCGAGTTCCTGTACGAGAACGGCGAATTCTTCTTCATCGAGATGAACACCCGCGTTCAGGTCGAGCACCCGGTCACCGAGATGGTCACCGGCGTCGACATCGTCCGCGAACAGCTGCGCATCGCCTCCGGCCTGCCGCTGTCGGTCAGCCAGGACGACATCGAGCTTACCGGCCACGCCTTCGAGTGCCGCATCAATGCCGAGGATGCCCGGACCTTCGTGCCCTCCCCCGGCCGCGTCACCCTCTACCACCCGCCGGGCGGACTGGGCGTGCGCATGGACTCGCATGTCTATACCGGCTATTCCGTCCCGCCCTACTACGACTCCCTGATCGGCAAGCTGATCACCTGGGGGGACGACCGCGAGACGGCGCTGAACCGCATGCGCATTGCCCTGGACGAACTGCTGGTCGAAGGCATCAAGACCAATATCGACCTGCACAAGGACCTGGTGCGCGACGGCTACTTCCAGCAGGGTGGCGTCAACATCCACTACCTGGAAAAGAAGCTCGGCCTCTGATCGAGGCCGATGCGTGCAACCTGTGACGGGGCGGCTTGGGCCGCCCCGTTCTCTTCGTCACCCGACACCGCTCCGGAGTCCCCATGCCCTGGCTGCAACTCAAGGCCCACGTCGCACCGGAACACGCCGAGCTGCTGGAAGAGCTCCTGCTGAACGAGGGCGCCACGGCCATCACCCTGCAGGATGCCCAGGACGAGCCACTGTTCGAGCCCGAGCGTGGCACCACCCCGCTGTGGAACGAGACCGTGCTGACCGGCCTGTACGATGACCTCGAAGGGCTCGCCTCGATGCTCGAACGCCTGGCCGCCGCCTGGGCCGAAGCCATGCCCGACGAGCCCTGCCCCGAGATCGAGCATGAACTCCTCGCCGATCGCGACTGGGAACGCGAGTGGATGGCCGACTTCGAGCCGCTGCGCATGGGCGAGCGACTGTGGATCGTGCCGAGCTGGCATCAGGCGCCGGACCCCCAGGCGGTCAACCTGCAGCTCGACCCGGGGCTGGCCTTCGGCACCGGCACTCATCCGACGACAGCCCTGTGCCTGGCCTGGCTGGATGCCCTGGCCGTGGATGGCGAGCTTGCCGAACGCGATCTCCTCGACGTCGGTTGCGGCTCCGGCATTCTGGCCGTGGCGGGGCTGAAACTCGGCGCCCGGCAGGCCACCGGTACGGATATCGACCCCCAAGCCCTCACCGCCAGTCGCGACAACGGCGAGCGCAACGGCATCGAGGCGCACGCATTGCGACTCGAGTACCCCGAAGCCCTCGAGTCCTCGGCGAGCTATCCCATCGTGGTCGCCAATATCCTGGCCGGCCCGCTGATCGAGCTGGCCGACGACATCGCCCGGCGTGTCGCACCGGGAGGCCGGCTGGCACTCTCCGGGATCCTCGAGACCCAGGCGGAGGAGGTACTGGCCGCCTACAGCGCTCGCGGCCTGATGATGGAAGAGCCCGAGGTGCGCGAGGGCTGGGTACGCCTGACCGGTCAACGTCCTGCCGGATCGCCTTCACCCTGAATGGTCAGGGGCGTATGATAGTCACCCCTTTTTCCAGTCGCTGCTCGAGAGTGATGCCCGAATCCAGCCAGCCGCTCCGCATAGGCCGCCACACCCTGCCCAACCGCGTGGTCCTGGCGCCCATGGCCGGTGTTACCGACCGTCCCTTCCGGGCGCTCAGTCGCCGCCTGGGGGCCGGACTGGTGGTGGGCGAGATGGTGACCTCGGATCCCAGCCTGTGGAACACCCGCAAGTCACGCCTGCGTATGGACCACAGCGGCGAACCCGGGCCACGCTCCGTGCAGATCGCCGGCGGTGATGCCGACATGCTGGCCGAGGCGGCACGCCTGAACGCCGAAATGGGTGCCGAGATCATCGACATCAACATGGGCTGCCCGGCCAAGAAGGTCTGCAACAAGGCAGCAGGGTCCGCCCTGCTGCGCGATGAGGCCCTGGTGGCCGAGATCCTCGAGGCCGTGGTCGGGGCCGTCGACATACCGGTCACGCTGAAGATTCGTACCGGCTGGTGCGCGCACAGCAACAATGGCGTGCGCGTCGCCGGCATTGCCGAATCCGCCGGTATCCAGGCGCTTGCCGTCCACGGACGGCATCGGGAGCAACGCTACGGCGGCCAGGCGGAGTACGACACCATCGCCGAGATCAAGGCCAGTGTGGGAATCCCGGTATTCGCCAATGGTGATATCGATTCTCCCGAGAAAGCCCGGCGGGTTCTCGACTATACTGGGGCGGATGCGGTGATGATCGGTCGTGGGGCCCAGGGCAACCCCTGGATCTTCCGTGAGATCGATCATTACCTGCGCCATGGCCAGCGCATGGCGCCCCCTGACGATGCCGAACGCATCCAGGTACTGGGCGGCCATGTATCGGCCCTGCACGATTTTTACGGTGAGTACATGGGCGTGCGCATCGCTCGCAAGCACATCGGCTGGTACCTGGCCGCCGATGAGCGCTTCGATGACGCCACGCGCAAGCGCCTGCGTGCCACTTTCAACGGCCTGGACAATGCCGATGCCCAGCGCCGCTACATCGACGAACTGTTTTGTCATGCGCCCGCCGCGCCAGCACCCGGCAGCGGCCGAGGCATGACATCGGATGGAACCTGTGCCGCATGACCAGCAGCCAAGCCTTTACCCCGTCTTCCACGCTACCCGAGAGCGATACCCGGGCAGCACCTGCCTCCGGTGACGACGGCATCAGCGCACCGGGGGACGACATGCTCCTGCGTGACGCCGTGGACGCTGCAATGCGCCGCTACTTTGCCCACCTCGACGGCTGTGACGTGACCGACCTGCACGCCATGGTGATCGCCGAGGTCGAAGCGCCCTTGCTGGCCTCCGTGCTCGATCACGCCCAGGGCAACCAGACCCGCGCCGCCGAGATGCTCGGCCTCAATCGCGGCACCCTGCGCAAGAAGCTCAAGCACTACGGACTGATCTGATAACGCGGGCGCTCCGGCGCCCGCGTTCGCGTTTTCCCGTCACATTGCCCGCAAACGAGTGATTTTCATGGCCCAATCCTCCGCCTCCGCCACACCGATCCGTCGTGCCCTGATCAGTGTTTCCGACAAGACCGGCATCGTCGACTTCGCCCGCAGCCTGCGCGAGCGCCGCGTCGAGCTGCTTTCCACTGGCGGTACCTACCGCCTGCTGTGCGACCACGACATTGCGGTGACCGAGGTGTCCGAGCATACCGGCTTCCCGGAAATCATGGACGGCCGCGTCAAGACCCTGCATCCCCGCATTCACGGCGGCATCCTCGGCCGTCGCGGCCAGGACGACGCCGTCATGGCCGAGCACGATATCGATGCCATCGACATGGTCGTGGTCAACCTCTACCCCTTCGCCGCCACGGTGGCACGTCCTGACTGCAGCCTGGAAGATGCCATCGAGAACATCGACATCGGCGGCCCGACCATGGTGCGCGCCTGCGCCAAGAACCATGCGCACACCTCCATCGTCGTCGATGCCAGCGACTACTCGCGCGTGCTCGACGAGCTGGACCAGGGTGGCATTCAGCAGGCCACCCGTTTCGACCTGGCCGTGAAGGCCTTCGAGCATACCGCCGGCTATGATGCCGCCATCGCCAACTATCTCGGCGCGCGTACCGAAGGCGGCGAGGCAGGCTTCCCGCGCACCTACAACACCCAGTTCCACAAGAAGCAGTCCATGCGTTACGGGGAAAACCCCCATCAGTCCGCGGCCTTCTATGTGGACCCGGCCAGCAAGGAGCCCGGTGTCGGCACCGCACGCACGCTCCAGGGCAAGCCGCTGTCGTTCAACAACGTGGCCGACACCGATGCCGCCTTCGAGTGCGTCAGGGGTTTCAACGAGACCGCCTGCGTGATCGTCAAGCACGCCAACCCCTGTGGCGTGGCCGTCGGCGAAAGTGCCCTGGCCGCCTACGACAAGGCCTTCGCCACCGACCCGACCAGTGCCTTCGGCGGCATCATCGCCTTCAACGTGCCGCTCGATGCCGAGACCGCGCGCGCCATCATCGAGCGCCAGTTCGTCGAGGTGATCATCGCCCCCGGGGTCAGCCAGGAGGCCATGGAGGTCGTCGCCGGGAAGAAGAATGTGCGTCTGCTCGATGTCGCCGATCACTGGCCCGGTCAGCGTGAACAGACCCATGACCTCAAGCGCGTCACCGGCGGCCTGCTGGTTCAGGACCGCGATCTGGGCCAGGTCGAGCGTGACCAGCTGCAGATCGTCTCCAGCCGCCAGCCCTCGGAGCAGGAGATGCGCGACCTGAGCTTCGCCTGGAAGGTCGGCAAGTTCGTCAAGTCCAACGCTATCGTCTACGCCAAGGGCGGCCAGACCATCGGCGTCGGCGCCGGCCAGATGAGCCGCGTCTACTCCGCCCGGATCGCCGGCATCAAGGCCGCCGATGAAGGCCTCTCGGTGCCCGGCTCGGTCATGGCCAGCGACGCCTTCTTCCCCTTCCGCGACGGCATCGACGCCGCCGCCGCCGCCGGCATCACCGCCGTCATCCAGCCCGGCGGCTCGATGCGCGACCAGGAAGTCATCGACGCCGCCAATGAAGCCGGCATCGCCATGGTGTTCACCGGGATGCGGCACTTCAGGCACTAAAGACGGAAGAAGGAAGAAGGAAGAAAGAAGTTAGGCTAACGCCATATAAGCGGAACCCCCGCCGGGCCAACCGGAGGGGGTTCTTCTCTGACCTCTTCCTTCTTCGCTCTTAACTCTGCGAGCTTAGTCCCCTAGATCAATACACAGGTACTTGGTCTCGAGGAACTCCTCGATGCCCTGGTGGCCGCCTTCCCGGCCCAGGCCGGAGGACTTCACGCCGCCGAAGGGCGCGGCCGCGTTGGACAGCAGGCCGGTGTTGATGCCGACCATGCCGTATTCCAGGGCATCGGCGACGCGCCACACACGGCCCAGATCGCGGGAGTAGAAGTAGGACGCCAGGCCATATTCGGTATCGTTGGCCATGCGCACGGCGTCTTCCTCGTCATCGAAGGGGAAGACCGCGGCCAGCGGGCCGAAGGTCTCTTCTCCGGCGACCTTCATGCTGTCATTGGCCTCGGTGATCAGGGTCGGGGTGAAGAAGTTGCCGCCGAGGGGATGCGGGTGGCCACCCAGCAGCAGCTCGGCACCGTGCTCGACGGCATCCTGAACGTGCTCGGAGACCTTTTCGACGGCCCTGGCATCGATCAGCGGGCCGATGTTGACGCCATCATGGGTGCCATCACCGACCTTGAGCTCGCTGTTCATGGCCACCGCCAGCTTCTCGCAGAAGGCATTGACCACGCTCGACTGCACCAGGAAGCGATTGGTGCACACGCAGGTCTGGCCGGCATTGCGGAACTTGGCGGCCATGGCACCCTCCACGGCGGCATCCAGATCGGCATCCTCGAAGACGATGAAGGGCGCGTTGCCGCCCAGCTCGAGAGAGATCTTCTGGACGTGCCGGGCCGCCTGGGCCATCAGGCCACTGCCCACCTCGGTGGAGCCGGTGAAGGTGATCTTGCGCACGATCGGCGACTCGGTCAGCGCCGCGGCGATGTCCGAGGCACTGCCCGGCACCACATTGAAAACCCCGCGCGGAATCCCGGCGCGCTCGGCCAGCAGGGCCAGCGCGGTAGCCGAGAAGGGTGTCTGACTGGCCGGCTTGACGACGAAGGTACAGCCCGCGGCAAGCGCGGCACCGGCCTTGCGGGTGATCATCGCCGCCGGGAAGTTCCAGGGCGTGATGGCGCCGACCACCCCGACCGGCTGCTTGGTCACCACGATGCGCTGGTGGGACGCGGCGGCGGGCACCGTCTCGCCGTAGATCCGCCGGGCCTCGCCGGCAAACCAGCGCAGAAAGCTCGCCGCATAGGCGATCTCGCCGGCGGCTTCCTTGAGCGGCTTGCCCTGCTCGTGGGTCATGATGGTGGCCAGGTCCTGCTGATGCTCCATCATCAGGTCATGCCACTTCATCAGGGCATCGGCACGTTCCAGGGCCGTCAGGGACTTCCAGGCCGGCAGCGCCGCACTGGCGGCATCGATGGCGCGTTCCGTCTCGGCACGGCCCAGCCGGGGCATATCTCCCACCGCTTCACCGGTGGCAGGATTGACCACCTCGATCTGCTCGCCGCTGTCAGCCGCGACCCAGCTACCATCGATATAGGCGAAGGGGCAATACAGCTGGGTTTCCTTCAGACTGTCCTTCAGGGCTTCCATGGTCGACTCCTGACGTCAATGCACTGCGAATGGAATGGCCTCTATGCTAAGCGCATGGAGGCGCAGACGCCAACCTTGAGGCCTCGACCATGGGCGTACGCGCCTCACACCTTGCGACGCGCGTCCCGCGAATCCGACAGGGTGATCGACACCGAGTCGGCAAATCGCAGGGCGTGGGGCTTGTCGATCTCCACCTGGGTGGTCAACACCTGCTCGAAGCTCATGATCAGGTCGAGCACCTCGCGTGTCATGCGTTCCAGCAGTTCGAAGCGGTTGTCTTCCACATGCGCGATGACCTGCTTGGTGATGGTGCGGTAATTGAGTGCCTGTTCGATGTGGTTGAAGGCCACGGCATTGTCGGCTCGGTAGCGGATCACCGCATTGACCACCACATCCTGGCGGTTGCGGATTTCATCTTCCTTGATGCCGATGAAGGTGCGCAGGCGCAGGTTCTTGATACGGATGGTCGCCAGATCGTGATCCAGATGCTGGTCATCCAGGCCGAGCATTGCCATGTCGCGTTGCCTCCTATCGGGACTGCACCAGTGTCAGGAACTCCTGGCGCGTGCTCTGGGATTCGCGGAAGGCGCCGAGCATCACCGAGGACGTCATGCTGGAATTCTGCTTCTCCACGCCACGCATCATCATGCACAGGTGATGAGCTTCGATCACCACGGCCACGCCGCGGGCATCGGTCACCTGCTGGACCGCCTCGGCGATCTGGCGCGTGAGGTTCTCCTGAATCTGCATGCGCCGCGCATACATGTCGACGATGCGCGCGAACTTGGAAAGCCCCAGCACCTTGCCCTGCGGCAGGTAGGCGATGTGACACTTGCCGGTGAACGGCAGCAGGTGGTGCTCGCACATCGAGTACAGCTCGATGTCCTTGACCAGTACCATTTCATCGGTATCCGATTCGAAGACAGCACCATTGACGATTTCTTCCAGGGATTGGAAATAGCCGCGATTCAAGAATTGCATGGCCTTGGCGGCGCGCTTGGGCGTGTCGCGCAGGCCTTCCCGGTCAGGATCCTCCCCGATCTCCTGTATGATCTGGCGGTAATGGTCGGCGAGTTGTTCGCTCATGCTCAGGCCCCGTGCAGCGTCATTATCGTGGTGTGTCGTCATTGTGCCACCACGCCTTGCCATCGAATCGTCACCCCGGCGTCATGTTTCCCGGGGCAAGGCGCATGATTCTAGCGCATGCCGTGCGCCAACGCAGTCCCGGGGCGCGATATCACGCAAGAAGATGCCGCTCCGGGGCCTGTGACGCCGGTCGTGTGTCACCCGCTGGCCGTTTCCAGCCAGCGGCGCTGCTGCTCGAGCTGACGAATATGCTCATCCCAGTAACGTGACTCGGCCAGCCAGGGAAAGGCCATCGGAAAGGCCGGGTCCGCCCAGCGGGCCACCAGCCAGGCGCTGTGCCGAATCAGCCGCAAGGCCCGCAACGGCTCGATCAGCGCCAGCTCACCGCGGTCGAATTCGCGATGCTGTTCATAGCCCTCGATGACCTCGGACAGCTGCATCTGCCATTCATCCTCTTCCTGGCCGCTGAGCAGCATCCAGATGTCCTGCACCGCCGGCGCCGTCAGGCAATCATCGAAGTCCACCAGGCCGAACGCCTCGTCGCGCCCCAGGATATTGCCCAGATGGCAGTCGCCATGCACGCGGATGCTGGCCTCGGGCGACCAGCCGCGATCGGCCAGTGCCCGCCGCAGATCATCGGTCACACGCGTATAGGCCTGGCGCTGGCGACGCTCGAGCCAGGGACTGGCCAGCACGGCCTCGCAGGCCTCGGCCAGCATCTCGTCGAGGTCCAGCCGCCGCCGTTCGACGAAGCGCCCCTGCTCGCCCACTGCATGCATGGCGCCGATAACCTCGCCCAGGGCAAAGAGATGGGCCGGATTGTCGAGTTCCGGCGCCTGCCCCGACAGCTGCGGATAGAGCGCAAAGCGAAAGCCCTCGGCCTGATGCAGGCTGACGCCCTGCGCATTCCGCCAGGGCGCCGCCACCGATACCTCGGCCGCCGCCAGCTCAGCGAGAAAATCGTGTTCTTCCTGAATCTGTTCGTTGCTCCAGCGGCCGGGGCGATAGAACTTGGCGATCCAGCGACGACGCTCGTCATCGTGAAGCATGTAGACACGATTCTCGTAGCTGTTCAGGGCGAACGGCTCACCGGGCAGCCAGAAGCCCAGCGACTCGACTGCCGCCACCACGCGCGAGGGTTCGAGACGGGCAAAGGGATGCAGCGAGTCTTGCATGCGGCGCTCCAGGTTCATTCGACGAACCTGCATGCTAACAGAGCCCCGCAAGCCGCGCTGAAGTCGCGAGGCTCGCTCAGGGTAGTGGCGTGCGGGCCACCGCCCAGGCCTCGACCCGCTGCGCCCCGGCCTGCTGACAGGCGCGTGCCAGGGCATCGAAGGTGGCGCCGGTGGTCATGACGTCATCCAGCAGCGCCACGCGCTCCGGCAAGTCTGCCTCGACGCCGAAGGCGGCACGCAGGTTGCGACGCCGATGCTGGCGGTCCAGCCCGCGCTGGCTGGGCGTATCGCGCAGCCGCCGGGCCGTGTAGAGCGGGATCTCCAGCCGCACCGCCAGGCGGCGGGCCAGCCATTGCGCCTGATCGAAGCCACGCTGCCGCGTCCGCCGGCGATGCAGAGGCACGGCCACCAGCCCGTCGGGCCTGGGCGCCGTCTCCAGGGCCTCGACGAGCAACCCGAGCAGGACGCTACCGGCGCGTGGCGAGGCCTGGAACTTGAAACGCCGGACCAGATCCGCCAGCTCGTCCAGGTACCGCAACGGCACCCGGGCCGCCGCAAAGGCCGGCTGGCGACGCAGGCAGTGCCCGCAGGGACGGCCGCGGCCCTGCCCGGCCTGGGGCTCGGCACACAGCGGACAGGCCGGCAGGTTCCAGGGCAGCTCCAGGTGGCAGGCCTGACACCAGGGCAGCGTGCCGTGAGTGGCCGCCAGGCAGAAGGCACAGCGCCCCGGCAGTGCCTGACGCAGCCATTCGTCAACCCTGGAATCATGAACGGTTGACATGAACGGCCGACCGCTTACCCTGTTCGTCAACCGTGACAACCCAGCAAAGTTGACCAAAAGCGAGCCCTCCATGCCTGCCAATAGCCACGCCAGCGCGGCGCTTGATCTGAAGCTAGACGCCCGACCCGAAGTACGCCATGACTGGCGCCTGGAGGAGATCGAGGCGCTGTTCGAGCTGCCCTTCAACGACCTGATGTTCCGCGCTCAGCAGGTACACCGCGCGCATTTCGACCCCAATGCCGTCCAGGTCTCGACCCTGTTGTCGATCAAGACCGGTGCCTGCCCGGAAGACTGCAAGTACTGCCCTCAGTCGGGCCACTACAACACCGGCCTGGGCAAGGAAAAGCTGCTGGAAATCGACAAGGTGGTGGAGCAGGCCCGGGCGGCCAAGGAGGCCGGCGCGAGCCGTTTCTGCATGGGCGCGGCGTGGCGCAGCCCGCGGGAGCGCGACCTGCGGGTGGTCATGGAGATGGTCGGCCGGGTCAAGGCTCTGGGGCTCGAGACCTGCATGACCCTCGGCATGGTCGACAGCGACCAGGCCAGCCGACTGGCCGAGGCCGGACTGGACTACTACAACCACAATCTCGACACCTCGCCGGAATACTATGGCGAGGTCATCACCACCCGCTCCTATGCCGATCGCCTGGATACCCTCGCCAATGTCCGCGAGGCCGGCATGAAGGTCTGCTCGGGCGGCATCCTGGGTATGGGCGAAGCGCCCCGCGACCGCGCCGCCCTGCTCCAGCAGCTGGTGCGCCTGGAGCCGCATCCGGAATCGGTACCCATCAACATGCTGGTCAAGGTGCCCGGCACCCCCATGGAAAACGTCGAGGACCTGGACCCGCTGGAGTTCATCCGCGCCATCGCCGTGGCCCGTATCCTGATGCCGCAGAGCCATGTGCGCCTGTCGGCCGGCCGCGAGCAGATGGACGAGTCGACCCAGGCCATGGCCTTTCTCGCCGGCGCCAATTCGATCTTCTACGGCGACACCCTGCTGACCACCGGCAATCCGCAGATCGAGCGTGACCGCGCCTTGTTCGACAAGCTCGGCCTGCACCCCGAGCAACGCGACACCCATGCCGACGAGGCCGATACCGAGACCGCCCTGACACATGCCATTCAGCGCCAGCGGGATGACGCCCTCTTCTACGACGCCGCCCAGGCCTGACCCCGGATGTCGCGAGCACACCTCTGGGACGAGCGGCTGTCGCAAGCCGCCGCACAACGGCGAGCCGCAGACGGCTGGCGCCAGCGGGCCAGCCTCGGCCCGTCGGCCACGCTGACCGATTTCGCCGGCAACGACTATCTCGGCCTGGCCGCCGACCCGCACCTCGCCGAGGCCCAGGCCGCCGGCGCGAAACGCCTCGGCGCGGGCGCCAGGGCCTCGCATCTGGTCTCCGGGCACCTGGACGTTCACCAGCGACTCGAAGAGCGTCTGGCCGAGCTGACCGGCCGACCTCGCGCCCTGCTGTTCTCCACCGGCTACATGGCCAATCTGGGTGTGCTGCAGGCATTGTGCGACCGTCACACTCGCGTCTTTCAGGACCGCTTGAACCATGCCTCGCTGCTCGATGGCGCGCGGCTGGCCGAGGCGCCCTCGCGACGCTTTCACCATCGTGATGTCGCGGATCTGGAGCGCCTGCTCGAACGTGCTCCCCGGGAGGCGCCGGCGCTGGTGGTCAGCGATGGCGTTTTCAGCATGGATGGCGATACGGCCGATATCGCCGGCCTGGCGAGTACCTGCCAGCGCCAGGGCGCCTGGCTGATGGTCGACGACGCCCATGGTCTCGGCGTGCTCGGCGACGCTGGCGACGGCTGCGTGGGCCGCGCCCATGACCACCACCAGGTGCCGATCCTGGTGGGCACCCTGGGCAAGGCCCTGGGCAGCGCCGGCGCCTTCGTGGCGGGCGATGCCGCCGTGATCGACCACCTGATCCAGTTCGCCCGCCCCTACATCTACACCACGGCCCAGCCGCCCGGCGTGGCGGCGGCCACCCTGGCGGCCCTGGACATCCTCGAGGCCGAGCCCGAACGACGCCGACGGCTGCATGCCAATATCGCCCGCTTTCGCCACGAGGCCGCACGCCTCGGCCTGCCGCTGAGCGACTCGAGCACGCCCATCCAGCCCGTGGTACTGGGTGACAGCAGCCGCGTGCTGCGCTGGGCCGAGCGCCTGGCGCAGGCCGGGCTGCGTGTCGGCGCCATCCGCGCGCCCACCGTGGCACGCGACCAGGCTCGCCTGCGCATCACCCTGAGCGCCGCCCATGATGCCTCGGCGCTCGATGCCCTGCTCGAGGCACTGGACGGCTGTCGCCGCGAGGAGGCCGCATGACAAGCCTGGTACTGCTCAGCGGCTGGGGCTGCGACGCCCGCATCTGGCAGCCGCTCGCCCCCTGCTGGCCCGCCGAACTCGAGGTCACAACGCCGGACTGGCCCGGCTATGCCGGTCGCCCGCCACTCGCCGACCCTGCCTCGCTGGGCGAGCTGGCCACTGCCATGGCAGCCGACCTGCCCGCCGACGCCGTCTGGGTGGGCTGGTCGCTCGGCGGCCTGCTGGCCGGCGCCCTGCTCGACTACCTACCAAACCCGCGCGCCCTGGTACTGCTCGGCATCGGCGAGCGCTTCGTTCAACCGGAAGGGGTCAGCGCACAAGCCCTGGCCGATTTCCGACATGCCTTCGAGCGCTCCCCGGATGCCGCCCGGGAACACTTCCTGCGTTGGCAGCTGGGCGGCGAACCCGATCCCCGCCGCGCGCGCCGCGATCTGCGTCAGCTGCTCGGCACCGCTGCCCCGGCCTCCACCGAAACCCTCGACGCCGGTCTCGACCAGCTCGCCCGGCTCGACAACCGGCACCGGCTGGACACCGCCTCCTGTCCGGTGCACCGCATCGCGGGCGCCCGGGACCCCTTGCTCGCCGGCGAGGTCCGGGCCAGCGCCGACCAGCAGATCGCCGACGCCGGACACTGCCCGATGCTCAGTGGCCCACAGCATCTGGCGACATCGCTGGCAGCCATCGCCGACACGCACCGGTCTGACCGCGAACACCCGGAGCCGACATCATGACCATTGCCGCGCTGGCCACCGAGCCCACCACTCAGGCCGATGCCGCCGACTGGCGCGCCCGCGTCGCCCAGGCCTTTTCGCGTGCCGCCCCCCACTACGCCAGCCGCGCCAGCGCCCAACAGATGATGAGCGAGCGCCTGCTGGCACACCTCCCCGACACGGCCGAGTGCCTGCTGGACCTGGGCTGTGGCCCCGGCGAGCTGACCGCCCGACTGGCCCGTCATTACGACGACCACTGCCGTGTCGAGGGCCTCGACCTGGCACCGGGCATGCTCGACGAAGCGCGCCGACGCCATCCGCAGCCGATCCGCTGGATCTGCGGCGACGCCGGCATGCTGCCCCAGGCCGACGCCAGCCTGGACCTGGTCATCTCCAACCTGGCAATCCAGTGGTGCCCGGACCTCGACCGCGTCCTGGCCGAGATCCACCGAGTGCTGAAGCCCGGCGGACGCGCCCTGCTCAATACCCTGGCACCCGGCACCCTGCGCGAAGTGAACCAGGCCTGGTCACAACCCGGGCGTCCCGCCGCCCTGCTGAATTTCCGCGATGCCGCCCGCCACCAGATTGCCGCCCGATGCGCCGGCTTCCTCCATGTCGACCTGGAACAACGCGAGGAGCGTTTCCACTACCCGGACCTGAACGCCGTGATGGCCTCCATCAAGGGTGTCGGTGCCCAGGTGGCGCGGCCGGGGAAACGACTGACACGGACCGACCTCGCCCGCGCACGACGTCGCTACGAGACGCTGCGCGAGCCAGCCGGCCTGCCTGTCACCTATCACCTGCTGACCCTGATCCTGGAGCGCTGACATGGGAGCCTACTTCGTCACCGGTACCGACACCGACGCCGGCAAGACCCTGGTGGCCAGCGGCCTGCTGGCCCTGGCTCGCCAGCGCGGCATGAGCACCCTGGGGCTCAAGCCGGTCGCCTCGGGTTGCGACAGGACCCCGGCAGGGCTGCGCAATATCGACGCTCTGACCCTGGGCGAGCAGAGCACGCCCGAGGTCCCGTACGAAACCATCAACCCCTACGCCTATGAACCGGCCATCGCCCCGCATCTCGCCGCCCGGCGTGCCGGCCGGGTACCGACACTGAATGACCTGGTCGCGGCCACCACCGAGCCGCTGGCCCGGCAACGCGACCTGACGCTGATCGAAGGCGCCGGCGGCTGGCGCGTGCCCCTCAACGAGCATGAAGACCTCGCCGGGCTGGCCGTACGCCTGCGCCTGCCGGTGATCCTGGTGGTCGGCCTCAAGCTCGGCTGTCTCAATCATGCCCGCCTCAGCGCCGAGGCGATTCGTGCCGACGGCCTGCAACTGGTCGGCTGGACCGGCAATCTCATCGACCCCGACTTCGCCGCAGATGAAAACAACTATCAGGCCAACCTGGACACCCTGGGCCAGACGCTCCAGGCCCCCTGCCTCGGGCTGGTACCGCGACTCGACGCAGGGAGCCCCGGACAGCGCGCCACCGCCGCCGCGCAACACCTTTCCCTTGCGGGCGCCGATTGACTTGGCACCACCAATCAGTAGAATACTGACGCCTGCCAGATTCGTGCGGATGTGGTGGAATTGGTAGACACGCCAGATTTAGGTTCTGGTGCCTTCGGGCGTGGGAGTTCAAGTCTCCCCATCCGCACCATCCATGCTTTCCCGTTTCCTCGTCGCTCACTTCCGGCAACGCCGGCCTCCTGGTGGTCACTGGCACTGCCCGGCGCAATGCACCCTGGCCAGTCTCCCTCGGCGTCCTCCCCGAAGAACCTTCCCCGTCATGACGACTGCGACAAGTCACCGCGCGGCAATACACCACGCTACTTGGCGTCGGTTTTTCTCCTAGACTGAATGTGTACAAACATGAAAGGAGAGCCACCATGTTCAAGCACATCCTGGTCCCGGTCGATGGTTCGGAACACTCCAAGGTCGCCCTGCAGGTCGCCAGCCAGCTCGTCGCCTCGCAGGGCGGAACCATCACACTGCTGCATGTTCCAGAGCCTCGCGACCATGAACCCCTGCTGGTCTGGGGGCTGGGAGCAGTGCCATCCGAGGCGTCACTCGAGGAACGGGAAAAGGCAGGCAAGGAGTTACTCGAAAAAGCCGTGGTAGAGGCCAAGGCCATGGGCCTGCAGGACGACACGATCGACAGCAAGCTCGAACATGGCGAGCCGCGGCAGGCCATTGTTGCAGCAGCCAAGAACATGAACGTGGATGCCATCGTGCTGGGTAGCCGTGGCCTCAGCGACTTCAAGGGCATGATGATCGGCAGTACATCGCATAGCGTCAGTCATGATGCCGAATGTCGAGTCATCACGGTCCACTGAGCCCTTGGGGCATGAACCTCTCGCTTACCAGCTACAGCCCCTCATGCAATGCATGGGGGGAGACAGGGCACAAAGCCAAGCCAGGCCGATAGCCGCATACTGCCGCTGTAAACCTTTAAAACATTACTGGTTAACCTGTACAGTACCGGGCCATCAACTCCCCTGCCCGGAGCCGCCATGCCTCCTGTCCCGCAAAACGCCGATACACCGCTGTCGTCTTGCTCCGCCGAGCAACATCAGGCCTCGCCCGTCTGGCATCCCTATGCCCATCTCAAGACCCAGGCTCCTGCCCCCAGGGTGGTCGGCGGCGAAGGCCCGCGCTTCACCCTGGACAGCGGCGAGTCGTTGCTGGATGCCACCTGCTCCTGGTGGTGCATGATTCATGGCTATCGCCATCCCCGACTGGTGCGTGCCATCCAGCAGCAGGCCGAGGAACTCTGCCACGTGATGCTCGGCGGCCTGACCCATGAGCCCGCCGATCGGCTGGCCCGCGAGCTGGTGCGTATCACTCCGGACGGCCTCAACCATGTGTTCTATTCGGACAGCGGCTCGGTGGGCATGGAAGTCGCCATGAAGATGGCCGTGCAGTACCAGTACCTGCGCGGCCAACCCGAAAAGCATCGCATGCTGTCGCTGATGAAGGCCTATCACGGCGATACCGCGGGCTGCATGGCGGTCTGTGATCCGGAAGAAGGCATGCACTCGCTGTTCGCCGGCTTCCTGCCACAGCACTACTTCGCCCCGGCGCCGACAGCGTCCTTCGATGCCGATGCGACCAGCGTGCAGGCCGACCTGGACGCCCTGCGCGACGTGCTGGAAGCCCATCATCACGAGATCGCCGCCCTGCTGATGGAACCCTTGCTGCAGGCTGCCGGCGGTCTCAACATGACCTCTCCCGCCTACCTGCGCGGGGCCCGCGAGCTGTGCGAGGAATTCGATGTGCTGTTGATCCTCGACGAGGTGGCCACCGGCTTCGGTCGCACGGGGCGCATGTTCGCCGCCGAGCATGCCGAGATCACGCCGGACATCATGGTGCTCTCCAAGGGCCTGACCGGCGGCTACCTGGGTCATGCCGCCACCCTGGCCAGCGACCGCGTGCACGACACCTTCATCGGCGACAGCGAGTTGCATGCCTTCATGCACGGCCCGACCTTCATGGGCAACCCGCTGGCCTGTCGCGTGGCGCTGGAAAGCCTGGCAGTGTTCGAGGAAGACGACTATCTGGGGCGGATTGCCAACCTGAACCGCGTGCTGTGCGAGGAGCTGGTCGAAGACGACAACCTTCATGCCCACCCGGCCGTGGCCGATGTCCGCGTGCTGGGTGCCACCGCCGCCATCGAGGTCCACGACGCCGACTCGCTCGAGGGCGCGGCGGATTTCGCCCGCACCCAGGGCGTCTGGCTGCGTTCCTTCGGCCGCTGGCTGTACACCATGCCCGCCTATATCACCTCCCCCGAGGACATGCGTCAGATCACCGAGGCGATGAAGGGCTGGTTTCGCTAACATGGCAGAACATTTCCCGAACGTGCCCAAGCCATGACGTCACTCAGCAAGACCCAGTCGAGCTTCTATCGCCGCCTCTACGTCGCCCATCTGGTCGCCGCCGGTACCGACAGCGTACCGGCCATCGTCACCGCCACGGGCATGCCGCGGCGCACCGCCCAGGATACGCTCTCGGCCCTGGCCGAGCTGGATATCCACTGCCAATTCGAGCCGACACCCGGTGAGCGCCATAACATCGGCCGCTACGTGATTCGCGACTGGGGGCCCATCGACCCCGACTGGCTCGAGCGTCATGCCGAGCGGCTGCGCCTTGCCCTGGGGTATCCCTCAACCTAGCGCGTTGCCCAGCACGCCGGGGCGGTAACTGTCAGGCTCCGCTCGGGCTGATATGCTCAAGGTAGAGCCGCAACACCAAGGAGCCTTTCATGTCCCTGACGCCTTCCCGAATGATCGAACTGGAAAGCCCGCTGCCCGCCTTCCAGCTGCCCGACCCCGAAGGCCACATGGTGAGCAGCGAGGACTACCCCGACCAGCCGCTGCTGGTCATCTTCATGTGCAATCACTGCCCCTTCGTCAAACATCTGGCCGATGCGCTCGCCGACTTCGCCCGCGAGTATCAGGCACGGGGCCTGGCCGTGGTCGGCATCAACAGCAATGACTTTCAGGCCCACCCGGACGACCACCCCGAGCGCATGCAGGAAGAAAGCCGGCAACGCGGCTATACCTTCCCCTATCTGGTCGACGAGAACCAGGACGTGGCACGGGCCTTCGATGCGGCCTGCACGCCGGATTTCTTCCTGTTCGATCGCCGGCACCGGCTCGCTTACCGCGGCCAGTTCGACGACAGCCGCCCCAGCCAGGCGCGACCGGTCAGCGGACAGGATCTGCGCCAGGCCGCCGACGCGGTGCTGGCCGGCCGGACGCCCGACAGCACACAGAAACCCTCGATGGGCTGCAACATCAAATGGAAATGAGCCACCCTGCCCGTATCCAGACATAACGGAGGCCGCATGAACACTCACCTCTACTTCGAGATCCAGGCCGACTCGCCGGAACGCGCCCGACACTTCTATGGCGACCTCTTCGGCTGGTCCTTCCATCACGTCCCGGGCTTGCCGATCGACTACTGGCGCATCGATACCGGTGGCATGCTGGGCGGCTTGATGCAGCGTCCGGCCGCCACACCGCCCGAGGCATGTGGCACCAACGCCTTCACCTGTTCCTTCGAGGTCACCGATATCCAGGCCAGCGCCGACCGGGTGGCCGCCCTCGGCGGCCGGGTCGCCCTGCCCGTCTTCGCCGTCCCCGGCATCTGCTGGCAAGGCTACTTCCTGGATACCGAGGGCAACACCTTCGGACTCTTTCAGGTCGACGATCAGGCGGGCTGACAGGTTCCATCCTGTGTTGACGCGCCCCTGATGGCAGGCACATTATTAGGCAGCTATATATCATATCTGACTGCATCAGGAGGTTGTCATGCACATCGATCTGACCGGCAAGACCGCCATCGTTACCGGCTCCACCGGGGGCATCGGCTTTGCCATCGCCAAGGGCCTGGCAGACAGCGGAGCCAGCGTCGTGATCAACGGCCGCCAGCAGGAGGCCGTGGATCATTCCATCAGCCAGCTCAGGGAGCAGGTCGCCGATGCCGATGTGCGCGGCGTGGCCGCCGACCTGGGCACCGCCGAAGGCTGCGATAACATGCTGGCCGCCGAGCCGCGTGCCGATATCCTGGTCAATAACGTGGGGGTCTTCGGCCCGCAGGACTTCTACGAGACGCCGGATGAGGAATGGCAGCGCTTCTTCGACGTCAACGTCATGTCCGGCGTCCGTCTGTCCCGTGCCTACTCCGGTGGCATGGTCGAACAGGGATGGGGGCGCATCATCTTTATCTCCTCGGAGTCCGCACTGAACATCCCCGCCGACATGATTCACTATGGTTTGACCAAGACAGCCTATCTATCGCTCTCGCGCGGGCTGGCCAAGCGGCTGGCCGGCACCGGCGTCACGGTCAATGCCGTCCTGCCGGGGCCCACTCTGTCCGAGGGCGTCCAGGACATGCTGTCCGACCAGCAGCAGGAAGGCCAGTCCATCGAGGACGTCGCCCGGGAGTTCGTCATGGCCGAACGTCCAAGCTCGATCATTCAGCGCGCTGCCAGCGTCGAGGAAGTCGCCAACATGGTCGTCTACACCGCCTCGCAGCAGGCCTCCGCGACCAGCGGCGCCGCGCTGCGCGTCGACGGCGGCGTGGTCGACAGCATCGCCTGATCGGCCGGGCGGACGCAGCAGCGGTTGTTTCGTCCGGCCCGGCTCCCCAGACCAGCAGTGTGTCATGCTCAGGACTCGGCCGTGGGTCTGTGCATCATGTCGACGCAGAGTTGAACATCAGAGAGGTACTCGTGCGCCTGTCCGGGTAAACTGGGGCCCCAACCAGGATGACGGACAAGGATTTCCTCTCGATGCGCAAGACCCTCATGACGATTCTGCTGATCAGCGCCTGCTACACGGCCCATGGTGAGGACGACACCGCTGATCAGCCGGACAGCGACTTGCCGACCTGGGCCGATGAGCAGCTCACCCCCTTTCATGAAGACGTGTCGAACTGGGTCGAAACCACCTCGCGACGCATCGACAGCTTCTTCGGCACCACCGATGCCTTCACCGTGGATACCGATTCCTACCTGCGCATCAGCACCGGAGGCGAATGGCGTCAGGGACAGGAGTTCGATGACGACTGGGGCGCCCGCTTCCGGCTGGACCTACCCACCAGCGAGAAGCGCCTGCGCCTGATCATCGAGAGCGAGCCGGAGGAAACCCGCGGCACCCTGGGTGAGCAGGACACCGAGCTGCCGAGTGACCGGCCCGATGGCCTGGAAAGTCTGAGGATCGGACTCAACCGCCTGGGCGACCGCGACAAGACCAAGCGCTGGAAGACCGAGGCCGGTGCCGGTATCCGGGTACGCCTGCCGCTGGACCCTTATGCGCGGGTAGCCACCCAGCGTCTGTGGACGCTGAACGACGGCCCCTGGCGACTGGAAAGCGACAACCGGCTTTCGTGGTTCAACCAGGAGGGCTACTCCGCCCGCACCCGCTGGGACCTGGGCAGGCCGCTGGACGACAACCGTCACCTGCGCTTCATCACCAATGTGCAGTGGCGCGAAGAGGTCGACAACCTGGAATACAGCGAGACCGTCGAACTCAACCAACGCCTGAACAAGCGCAGTGCCCTTCGCCATACCCTGGCGGTCATCGGTGCCAGCGGCTCTCACCCCCGCATGGAGAATGCCTACCTGCAGACACGCTATCGACGCGACGTGCATAAGGGCATCCTCTTTCTCGACGTGGCCCCCTCCGTGCACTTTCCCCACGAATACGACCACGACCCGCGCTGGCAAATGAACCTGAGCCTGGAGATGTATTTCCGGCGGCACTTCGACCGCGCCGTCTTCTAGGGCTGCCGTCAGCTATTCGCTGACAGGCCCGCTACCGGGCGGACCGCACAAAAAAGCGGCGGGCAGAGCCCGCCGCAACACCGATCAGAACGCCTGACCAGAGAGAGTCTTGAGACGCCGCCGTCAGATCTCGAAGCCACGGCCGAAATCCTCGGCCGACATGGCCATCAGCGACTCGCCGCCGGCCTGGATCATCTGCGCATGGGTACGGGTGCGCGGCAGCAGTCGCTCATAGAAGAAGCGTGCGGTATTGATCTTGGCGCGGTAGAAGGTGGCATCCTCCAGGCTATCGTCCAGTGCCAGGCGAGCCTGTTTGACTGCCCTGGCGAACAGATAGGCCAGGGTCACATAGCCGGCATACATCAGGTAATCGACACTCGCCGCCCCGACCTCCTCACGATCACTCATGGCCCTCATGCCCACAGCCGTGGTCAGCTCGCCCCACTCGGCATTGAGCCTGGCCAATGGCCGCACGAACTCGGCCATGTCAGGGTTGGCTTCTTCGGCCTGGCAGAACTTGTGAATCTCCCGGGTGAAGACCTTCAGACTCTCACCCTGACTCATCAGCACCTTGCGGCCCAACAGGTCGAGCGCCTGGATCCCGGTGGTGCCCTCGTAGAGGCGCGTGATGCGCGCATCCCGCACAAGTTGCTCCATGCCCCATTCCTGGATGAAGCCGTGGCCGCCAAATATCTGCACGCCTTCATTGGTCGCCTCGAAGCCCACCTCGGTGAGAAACGCCTTGACGATGGGGGTCAGCAGGCCGAGCAGGGTCTCGGCATGCTCGCACTGATCGGCATCCTGGCTGCGCTCCACCACATCGACCAGCTGCGCCGTATACAGCACCAGCATGCGACCGCCTTCGGCGAAGGCCTTCTGGGTCAGCAGCATGCGACGCACATCCGGGTGCACGATGATCGGATCGGCCGGCTTGTCCTCGGCCTGGGTGCCGGATAAGCCGCGCATCTGCAGGCGGTCCCGGGCATAGCCCAACGCATTCTGGAAGCTGGCTTCGGCGAGCCCGAGCCCCTGAATCCCCACTCCGATGCGTGCGGCATTCATCATGGTGAACATGCAGGCCAGGCCCTTGTGGGGCTTGCCGACCAGATAGCCGCGCGCGCCATCGAAGTTCATCACGCAGGTGGCATTGCCGTGAATGCCCATCTTGTGCTCGAGCGAGCCACAACTCACGGCGTTACGCTCGCCGGGATGGCCATCGGCATCGGGCAGGTACTTGGGCACCACGAACAGCGAGATGCCCCTGGAACCGGCCGGTGCGTCCGGCAACCTGGCCAGCACCAGGTGCACGATGTTCTCGGCCAGATCATGCTCGCCGGCGGAAATGAAGATCTTGGTGCCGCTGATGGTGTAGCCTTCGTCAGCGTCGGGCACCGCGCGCGTCTTGATCAGGCCCAGATCGGTGCCGCAATGCGACTCGGTCAGGCACATGGTGCCGGTCCAGACGCCCTCGACGAGCTTGTTCAGGTAGGTCTGTTTCTGCGCCGCGCTGCCGTGGTGACGCAACGCATCCGCGGCCCCGTGGGACAAGCCGGGATACATGCCCCAGGCCAGGTTGGTGGCACAGATCATCTCCGAGAGCACCATGGCCAGTGACGGCGGCAACCCCTGCCCACCCTGCTCCGGATCCGCGGCCAGCCCCGGCCAGCCACCCTCGACGTAGCGCTGATAGGCCTGCTTGAAGCCTTTCGGCGTCTTGACCTCACCGCCTTCCAGCAGACATCCCTCGCGGTCGCCACTCTGGTTCAACGGCAACAGCTCCTCCCGCGCAAAACGCGCGCCTTCCTCGAGGATCGCCGCCACCACATCCGGCGTCGCCTCTTCACCACCCGGCAACCGCGCATAATGCGCCGGATAGCCAAGCAGTTCGTCCATGACGAAACGCAGATCACGCAAAGGGGCCTGATAATCGGGCATTTCTCTCTCCTGGAACGCGAACGCCGCCAAAACGTTGGCCGACAGCTTTCAAACAATTGTTTGAAATTACGCCCGCAAACCAGGGCAGTCAAGGGTTTGTTTTATTCGACAGGAAAAAGGAAGAAGGAAGAAGGAAGAAGGAAGAAGCAAGGCTAGTGACAGGGTGTGTGGCGTCATGGGGTTTCTTCCCTCTTCAAGGCGCGAAGCGCCGATCATCCTTCTTCCAGCTTATGGCTTACGGCTTACAGCTCTCGGCTCAGCCGGGTCACTGCATCCGAATCCCGCCGTCGAGCCGAATCACCTCGCCGTTGAGCATCGGGTTGGTGACGATCTGCTCGGCGAGGCGGGCGTATTCATCCGGCTTGCCGAGGCGCTTGGGGAAGGGAATAGAGGCCGACAACGCGGCGACGGCGTCCTCGGGGATATCGCTCATCATCGGGGTCTCGAACACCCCGGGGGCGATCGTCATGACGCGGACGCCATGCCGCGAGAGCTCACGCGCCGCCGGCAGACCCATGCCCGCCACACCAGCCTTGGAAGCGCTGTAGGCGCACTGCCCGACCTGGCCATCGAAGGCAGCCACCGAGGCCGTGTTGATGATCACCCCTCTCTCGCCGTCCTCGCCCGGCGGATTGTGCGACATCGCCGCCGCAGCGAGCCGCATGACGTTGAAGGTGCCGACCAGGTTGATCTGAATGGTACGCGCATAGGCATCCAGATCCGCCGGATTGCCGTCGCGATCCAGCAGCTTGGCCACACTGACCACCCCGGCGCAGTGAATCACGCCAGCCAGTCCGGCCTGACCGCCATTCTGTTGTCCCAGTGCCACGGCGGCGTCCACGGCCGCCTGCATATCCGCTGCCGACGTCACATCACCACGTACGGCTCGGGCAGCTTCGCCCAGCTGCGCGGCATGCGCCTCCACGGCATCACTCAGGTCACAGAGCACCACCCGGCCGCCACCGGCCACGATGCGCTCCGCCGTGGCGGCCCCCAGTCCGGAAGCCGCCCCGGTGATCAAAAAGGCATTATCCTGCAGTTGCATCGTCCCCTCTCCTTCAGTGCTTGTCGCCATCCAGTCGCGTCAGCATGGCGACCAGTTCATTGGCCAGTTCATCCGGTGTGCGTTCACCCTCCGGGTCATACCAGCGTACCGTCCAGTTGAGCGCGCCCATGACGAAGCGCGAGACCAGAAAGCGGTCACCATGGATCAGGCCGGCCGCCAGGGCGTCATCGATGACGCTCTCCCAGAGCGCTTCATAGGCATCGCGCAGATGACTCAGATGCGAACGCGCCGCCGGGTCCAGCCGACGCCACTCATAGAGTGCCACGACATGCGCATTGCGATCGGTATGCAGTGTCTGCAGATGCGCCCTGGCCATGGCATGCAGTCGCGCCGAGGCTGTGTCGCCGCTGTCGTTCAGGGCCTGGTGTGCCATGTTCAGGGCATTCTGGGTGCCCTCTTCGATCACGGCCGCCAGGATTGCCTGCTTGTCGCGGAAGTGATGAAAGAGACTGCCGGACTTGATCCCCATCTCGTCGGCCAGCATGCGCACCGTGGTGCGATCGAAGCCTTCCTGAACGAAAAGCCGAGCGGCCTGGCGGGTGAGTTCCTTGCGGCGCGGTGACTCATTCATTACATTCATCAGGATTAACACTAGCGCTTGCTTGGTTGACCCTGAGCAGACCACAGCCCCCACACCGGGTCAACGCAGCCGGCCCCCCGGAACATCACCCATTCACGGGAGAAGGCTCATGAGTCACGCCAACGATATCGTCTTCCTGGCGGCAACCCGCACCCCCATGGGCGGAATGCTGGGCAACCTGTCCTCGGTGGAGGCCCCCGAACTGGCGGCTACCGCCATTCGCGCCGCCATCGAGCGGGCCGGCATCGCGCCCGACGCCATTGATGAAGGCTTCATGGGCTGCGTCCTGCCGGCCGGCGTCAAGCAGGGCCCGGCTCGTCAGGCCATGCGCCAGTCCGGCATTCCGGACACCATCGGCGCCACCACCATCAACAAGCTCTGCGGCTCGGGCATGAAGAGTGCCATGCTGGCCCATGACCTGATTCGCGCCGGCAGCGGCGAGATCATGCTGGCCGGCGGCATGGAGTCGATGTCCAACGCGCCGCACCTGCTGCCGCGTGCGCGCACCGGCTACCGCCTGGGCCATGGTGAATTGAAGGACCATATGTTCTTCGATGGGCTGGAGGATGCCGAAAGCGGTCAGCTGATGGGCGTCTTCGCGCAGGATATCGCCACGCAGCGCGGCTATACCCGCGAGCGCCTGGATGATTTCGCCATTGCCTCGCTGGAACGCGCCATGGAAGCGACCCATGCCGGTCATCTCGACGCCGAGATGGCCCCGGTCACGATCAAGGACCGCAAGGGCGAAACCCGGGTCGAACACGATGAACAGCCCTTCCAGGCCCGGCTCGACAAGATTCGCGAGCTGCGCCCGGCGTTCAACCGGGACGGCACCATCACCGCCGCCAACTCGAGCTCGATTTCCGACGGCGCCTCGGCGCTGATCCTGGCCAGCGGTGCCGCCGCTCAGCGCGCCGGCGCCCGGCCCATCGCCCGAATGCTGGGCCACGGCACCCACTCGCGTCACCCGAGCGAATTCACCATTGCCCCGGTGGGCGCCATCGACAAGCTGATGAAGCAGCTCGACTGGAGCGTCGCGGATGTCGACCTGTTCGAGATCAACGAGGCCTTCGCCGTGGTCACCCTGATGGCCATGGACGACCTGGGGCTGCCCCACGACAAGGTGAACATCTACGGCGGAGCCTGTGCCCAGGGCCACCCCGTCGGTTCCACCGGCTCGCGCATCATCGCCACCCTGATCCATGCCCTGCGCAGTCGGGGCGGCAAGCGCGGCATCGCCAGCCTGTGCATCGGCGGCGGCGAGGCCACCGCCGTGGCCGTGGAGCTTGTCGACTGACCGACATCCTGGCGAGACCTGCACGGGTGGGTGTCATGCTAGTGACACCCAATCAACATTTTCCCGACACAAGGATGTCATGCTCCCCGGCACAGACTGCACCTGTGTTCCCATTTCCCGACACAGGTGATTCTCCGTGCAAATCCTGACTCGTTCCCTGATCGTCGGCGGCCTCGCTGTCACTGCCCTCTCCGCCGGCGTCTCTCAGGCTCAGGCCGACTTCCAGCTCAGCGACCGCTTCACCGACAACGACGGTGACCTGGTAGCCGATATTCCCGACGACCAATCCCAGTGGGTCGACCCGGACACCCTGGTGTTCGCCTATACGCCGGTCGAGGACCCCGCCGTCTATGCCGAGGTGTGGGACGGCTTCCTCGAACACCTGGAGGAGGTGACCGGCAAGAAGGTGCAATTCTTCCCGGTGCAGTCCAACTCCGCCCAGATCGAGGCGATGCGCGCCGGGCGCCTGCATGTCGCTGGCTTCAATACGGGTTCCAACCCCCTGGCCGTGGCCTGCGCCGGTTATCGGCCCTTCACCATGATGGCCGCCGAGGACGGCAGCTTCGGCTACGAGATGGAGATCATTACCCATCCGGACTCCGACATCGAGGCCGTCGAGGACATCCGCGGGCGCACCCTGACCCACACCTCCGAGACCTCCAACTCCGGATACAAGGCCCCCACCGCACTGCTGGCCTCGGAATTCGACATGGTATCCGGCGAGGATTATGAGGTGGACTTCTCCGGCAAGCACGACAACTCCGTGCTGGGTGTGGCCAACCAGGACTATGCAGTGGCCACCGTGGCCAACTCCGTGAAGGATCGGATGATCGACCGCGGCGTGATCGACGCCGACCAGCTCGAGGTCATCTATCAATCGGATACCTTCCCCACCACCAGCTATGGTACCGCCCACAACCTGGCCCCCGAGCTGCAGGACGCCATTCAGGAAGCCTTCTACTCCTTCGAATGGGAAGGCAGCGCGCTTGAAGAAGAATTCGGTCGCAACGGCGAAGAACAGTTCATCCCCATCACCTTCAAGGAGCACTGGGCGGTGATCCGCCAGATCGATGCAGCCAACGGCGTCGAATACGACTGCAACTGAGGACTACCCATGCAAGGCGCGGGCGACAGCGGGTCGTCCGCGCCTTCACGTCGTTGCGACGCAGGAGAAAATCGGCAACGTGCTTACCCTCGAGAAACTCACCAAGACCTATACCCACCACGACATTGCCTTGTCCGAGGTAACCTTGCAGGTTCCGCGAGGTCAGGTCGTGGGCCTGATCGGCCCCTCGGGCGCCGGCAAGTCGACCCTGATTCGCTGCATCAACCGCCTGGTGGAACCCTCCAGTGGCAGGATCCGTCTGGGCGACACCGACCTGGTGAGCCTGGGCAGTCGTGAACTGCGCCAGGCACGTCGACGCATCGGCATGATCTTCCAGGAATATGCGCTGGTGGAACGGCTGACCGTGATGGAAAACGTGCTGTCCGGACGGCTGGGCTATGTCCCCTTCTGGCGAAGCTTCACACGACGTTTCCCCGGCCGGGATATCGAGAATGCCTACCGCCTGCTCGACCGGGTGGGGCTGCTCGAACACGCCGACAAGCGCGCCGACGCCCTCTCGGGCGGCCAACGGCAGCGCGTCGGTATTGCCCGGGCCCTGGCCCAGGAGCCGGAGCTACTGCTGGTCGACGAGCCCACGGCGAGTCTCGATCCCAAGACCAGCCGCCAGGTCATGCGCCTGATCACCGAGATCTGCGCCGAGCGCCAGCTACCTGCCATTGTCAACATCCATGATGTCCCGCTCGCTCAGCAGTTCGTCGATCGGCTGGTTGGCCTGCGGGCCGGCCACATGGTCGTCGACGATGCACCAGGGAACCTCGACGCGGCCATGCTCACCGAAATCTATGGCGCCGAGGACTGGAACACCACTGAACAGGATGACGAGCCTGATTCCGACGCACGGACAACAGGCCCAATGCGGATGGCGGGAACAGCGACATGACGGCGAACACCTCCTACCCGCGATACTGGAAACGCCCGCCGCAGCTGGTCACGACCAAACGCTGGCGACTGGCACTCCCGTTGCTGGTACTGGCCTACCTGGTCCTGGCCGTCGGCTCGCTGGAGATCGACGCCGGCCGCGTCATCGAGGGCCTGGAACGCGGCGCGAGTTTCGTCCAGGGCTTTCTGCAACCGGACTTCTACAGCCGCTGGGGCGACATCCGCCAGGGGCTGATCGAGAGCCTGACCATGACGCTGACCGCCACCGTGGTGGGCGTACTGCTCTCGGTCCCCATCGGCATCGGCGCGGCACGCAATCTGTCGCCCCGGCCGGTGTATATGGTGTGTCGCTCGATCGTCGCCGTCAGCCGTTCGTTGCAGGAGATCATCATCGCCATCTTCCTGGTGGCCATGTTCGGCTTCGGTCCCTTTGCCGGTTTCCTCACCCTGGCCTTTGCGTCCATCGGCTTCGTGGCCAAGCTGCTCGCCGACGACATCGAGGAAGCCAGCGCCAGCCAGATCGAAGCGATCCGGGCCACCGGAGCCAGCTGGTGGCAACTGATTCACTTCGCCGTGCAGCCCCAGGTCATGCCGCGGCTGATCGGCCTGTCACTCTATCGCCTGGACATCAACTTTCGCGAGAGCTCGGTGATCGGCATCGTCGGCGCCGGCGGCATTGGGGCAACCCTCAATACCGCCATCGACCGCTACGAATACGACAGCGCCGCCGCCATCCTGCTGATCGTCATCGCCATCGTGATGCTGACGGAATATGGTTCCAGCTATCTGAGGAAATTCCTGCAATGAGTGTTCTTGATAACCGGCCTGGCGAGCCGAGCCATTACTCGCGGGTCTGGACCTTTCGCACGCCGCGTGCACGCCTCGCGCTGTGGGGTGGCTGGCTGGCCCTGGTGGCACTGTTCGTTTGGTGCTGGCAGGTGATGAACGAAGGCACCCTGTGGATCTTCGTCGCCGATGCACCCGATCAGGCAGTGGACATCGGCAGCCGCATGTTCCCGCCGCAGCTGGCCTATCTTCCCGAGCTGTTGATGCCGCTGTGGGACACCCTCAACATCGCCACCCTCGGCACCCTGGGTGGGGTCATCATGGCGGCGCCGATAGCCTTCCTGGCCGCCCGCAATACCACCCCGTCAGTGCTGCTGGTTCGCCCCGTGGCGCTGTTTATCATCGTGGCCTCGCGCTCGATCAACTCCCTGATCTGGGCTCTGCTGCTGGTCGCGATCATCGGCCCGGGCCTGCTGGCCGGCATCGTTGCCATCGCCCTGCGTTCCATAGGCTTCGTCGGCAAGCTGCTGTACGAAGCCATCGAGGAAACCGATCACCACCAGATCGAGGCCGTGGCCGCCACCGGCGCCCGTTCCGCCCAGATCATCCATTATGGCATCGTTCCCCAGATACTACCGGCCTTCTGGGGTATTGCGCTGTTTCGCTGGGACATCAACATTCGCGAGAGCACCATCCTGGGGCTGGTGGGGGCCGGTGGCATCGGCATGAAGCTGCAAGCCTCCATCAACACCCTGGCCTGGTCCCAGGTCGCCACCATCCTGATCATGATCCTGGGCACCGTAGTGATCAGCGAAACGGTCTCGGCGCGCATGCGTCAGGCACTGATCTAGGCATGCTTGGGCTTGCCAGCGTCAACATACGCCCGGACCGAGCCAGGCAAGCCCCGGACGGCAGTCAACACAGGGTAGCGCGACGCTCGGGGCGATCCCCCATGGCCTCGAGATGGCGCTGCAGCGTCTCGACCCGCTCGGCCTCCCCTCGAGCGGCGGCGGCCAGGGCTTCCTCCGCCCAGTCCGGCAGGTTCGGCTCGAGGGCATAATGGACCCAGGAACCTTCGCGGCGGTCCTGCAGCAGGCCGCAGTGGCGAAGCTGGGCCAGGTGGCGCGAGACCTTGGGCTGGGAAAGCGCCAGCGCATGCGTCAGTTCACAGACGCACAACTCGCCTTCACCGCGAATCAGCAGCACCAGCATCAGGCGAGTGTCATCGGCCAGGCACTTGAAGCACGTCAGGGGTGTCAGCTCCGTCAATGGTTCATCTCCCGCCTTCACTCGGCTGCCTGTGCATGCCGCGGCAAGGCCAGTGCCAGACAGGCACTGGCCGCCACCAGGCCGGCGGAAACCCACAGACACGCCGAGAGCCCGTACACCTGATAGACCCAGCCCGACAGCACCGTACCGGCCAGGCGCCCCATGGCATTGGCCATGTAGTAAAAGCCCACGTCCATGGACACCCCGTCGGCCCGGGCGAAGTGCACGATCAGATAACTGTGCCAGCTCGAATTGATGGCAAACAGCACGCCGAACGCCAGCAGGCCGGCCACCAGCCAGCCCACCTGAGCCAGCGGCAACAGTGCCAGCAAGACCGGCAGCCCTGCCAGCCAGGCAGCCCAGAAGGCGGTGACGAAGCGCGGACCTCCGCCGACCAGCCCGGTCAGGCGGGGTGCCTGGGTCTGGACACCACCATAGCCGATTACCCAGATCGCCAGCAGACCGCCCACCGTCCAGTGGCTCCAGCCGTGCTGGTCATACAGAAACACCGGCAAGGCCACCACGAACCACACATCCCGGGCGGCGAACAGACAGAAGCGCGCCGCCGAAAGCACATTGATGGCCCGCGACTGGGAAAACACCTCGGTAAACTTGGGCTTGTGCTTGCCCCGCCCCAGGTCCGCCCTGAGGCGAATCAGCGAGACCGCCAATACGCCCGCCAGCATGACGGCCATGGCGACCACCGCGCCGCGGAAGCCCACCAGGGTGAGCAGCACACCGCCGAGGAAGAAGCCCAGTCCCTTGAGGGCATTCTTCGAACCCGTCAGGATCGCCACCCAGCGATACAGGGCGCTGTTGGCCTGGGCACTATCCCTGGGCACCAGCACCTTGACCGCGCTCTTGGCGCTCATCTTGTTGAGGTCCTTGGCGATGCCCGACAGCGCCTGGGCCGCCATCACCCAGGGCACGCTCAGGCTGGCCGCCGGCACCATCAGCATCGACAACGCCAGGATCTGCAGCCCCAGCCCGAGATTCATGGTGCGGTTGAGGCCAAGGCGTGCGCCCAGCCAGCCGCCGACCAGATTGGTCACCACGCCGAAGGCCTCGTAGAAGACAAACAGCATGGCCACTTCCAACGGCGAATAGCCCAGCTGATGGAAGTGCAGCACCACCAGCATGCGCAGGGCACCGTCGGTCAGGGTAAAGGCCCAGTAATTGCCGGTGATCAGCAGGTACTGACGAATCTCGAAGGGCAGTGCCCGGAGTCGTGCGCCCAATGATTCAGCCACGCGTCCCTCCGCCATGGCCGACCTTCAGGGCCAGTTCCGCGGTGCGATTGGCATAGCCCCATTCATTGTCGTACCAGGCATACAGCTTGAGCTGGGTGCCGTTGATGACCATGGTCGAGGGCGCGTCGATGACCGAGCTGCGCGGGTCGGTGCGATAGTCGATGGAGACCAGCGGGCGCTGCTCGTAGCCCAGGATGCCGGCAAGCTCCCCCGCAGCGGCGGTTTTCAGGGCGGCATTGACCTCTTCCACCGTCACCTCGCGCTCGAGCTCGAAGACCATGTCGGTCAGCGAGGCATTGGCCAGAGGCACCCGCACGGCGTGGCCGTTCAGCTTGCCGGTGAGCTCGGGAAATATCTCGGTAATCGCCCGGGCCGAACCCGTGGAGGTGGGAATCAGGCTCATGCCACAGGCCCGGGCGCGTCGCAGGTCCTTGTGCGGCGCATCGAGGATGGTCTGGGTATTGGTGATGTCATGCACCGTGGTCATCGAGCCGTGGCGAATGCCGAAGCGTTCGTGAATCACCTTGATCACCGGGGCCAGGCAGTTGGTGGTGCAACTCGCGGCGGTGACGATGGCATGCTGATGCGGATCGTACTGGTCGTCGTTGACCCCGACCACCACATTGAGCACGCCCTCATCCTTGACCGGGGCGCTGACCACGACCCGCTCGACGCCCTGCTCCAGATACGCCTGCAGGGCCTGGCGCTCCTTGATGACACCGGAGCACTCGACCACTACCTGGCAGCCGGACCAGTCGCTGTCATCCACGGCAGAACCGGCCCCGAAGGCGATGTCGCGTCCATCGATCATCAGGCTGTCGGCCGTGGCCTGGATACCCTGGCCGGGGCACCAGTGGCCGTGCACCGAATCGAACTCCAGCAGGTGCGCAAAGGTGGCCGCCTCCCCGCCCGGGTCGTTGAGGCGCACCACTTCCACCTCACCGGACGCGACATGCGGCCATAGTGAGCGCAGCGCCAGGCGCCCGATGCGCCCGAAACCATTGATGCCGATACGTAGTGTCATGCGTCTGAGTCTCCTCGATGCGCCGGATGATGGCCGGTGGTCAGCGGGTGGAAGTGTCCTGGGCCTTGAGTTCGAGCCACAGCGTCAGGCGTCGACGGATTTCCTGCAGCGCCTGCTCGTAGGCATCCGGACGATCGATCTGTCGCGGGTCGCGGATATCCCAGTAGAGATATTCATCGTGGCTGCCCGGCCAGTCACGGCAGGCCTGATGCGCCTTGTCGCAGAGCACGATCACCGTCTCGAAATGTTCACCGGCAAAATCTTTCAGCGGCTTGCTGGACAGTGTCGTGGTATCGATACCCTGCTTGTGCAAGGCGGCCAGCGCCAGCTCATGTGGCTGATCCGGTTGCGAGCCGGCACTGAAGGCAGCAAAGCGCTCCCCCGCCAGCTGCCGCAGCAGAGCTTCGCCCATCAGCGAGCGGGCCGAGTTGGCATTACACAGAAAGAGCACACTGGGTCGGGACATACAGCACCTGGCGTTGATATATGGAATTCCATATATAACCGGCTCAGGTGTCAAGATGATGACAGCCTGCCCGGTAAAGTCGCCCCAAACGACAACGGGGAGACCTGGCGGCCTCCCCGTTCACTCACAACGACTGTCTCGCCAGTCAGCTCGCCGCCATCAACCGTAGCGGCCGGTAATGTAATCCTCGGCCTTCTTGGTCGCCGGGTTGGCGAACATGGTCTTGGTGTCGTTGTATTCGATGACTTCACCGAGGTGGAAAAACGCCGTGTAATCCGCCACACGCGCCGCCTGCTGCATGTTGTGCGTCACCGTGATGATGGTATAGCGCTGCTTCAGCTTGTCCATCAGGTCCTCGACCGTCGCCGTGGAGATCGGATCCAGCGCCGAGGTCGGCTCGTCCATCAGAATCACGTCCGGGCTCACCGCGATGGCACGGGCAATGCACAGGCGCTGCTGCTGGCCACCGGACAGCGAGGTACCCGGGTCCTGCAGCTTGTCCTTGACCTCTTCCCACAGTCCGGCATCGCGCAGGGCACGCTCCACCAGTTCGTCGGAGTCCGACTTGCGGCTCACCAGGTCGTGCATGCGCGGCGCATAGGCGACATTCTCGTAGATCGACTTGGGGAACGGATTGGGCTTCTGAAAGACCATCCCGACGCGCCGACGCAGCGCCACTTCGTCCATCTTCTTGTCGTTGATGTCGCGGCCGTCCATCTCGATCATGCCCTGAATGCGCACACTGGGAATCAGGTCATTCATGCGATTGAGACAGCGCAGATAGGTCGACTTGCCGCACCCCGAGGGGCCGATCAGCGCCGTGATGTTCTTCTGATAGACATCCATGTCGACGCTACTCAGGGCCTGGTTTTCGCCATACCAGAGGTTGAGGTCACGAACACGGATGCTCAGCTCGTGATTGGCGTCTTCGTTGCGTGTCACCGGCTCGCCGGCGGTTTGACCGGTCATGGATGTCGTACTCCGCTGGGCAACTTGCATATTCATCATGGCATTTCCTGTATTCAGGCCGCGGGCTCACCAGCGACGTTCGAATTTCCTGCGCAGCACCACGGCAGTCGCATTCATGGTGATCAGGACCGCCAGCAGCACCAGGATGCCGCCCGAGGTCTTCTCGATGAAGGCATGCTCCGGCTCGCCGGCCCAGGTGAAGATCTGTGCCGGCAACACCGTCGCCGCCTCGCTGAAGGAGCCGGTGATGTCCGGGATGAAGGCCACCATACCGACGATGATCAAGGGGGCGGTTTCACCCATGGCCTGCGCCAGGCCGATGATCGAGCCGGTCAGGATTCCCGGAAAGGCCACCGGCAGCACATGGTCACGAACCATCTGCCAGCGCGAGCAGCCCACGCCGAACGCCGCGTGACGAATGGAGTCTGGCACACTGCGTAGTGCCGAGCGAGTCGAGATAATGATCACCGGCAGGGTCATCAGCGCCAGGGTCAACCCGCCTACCAGCGGTGACGAGCGCGGCACGCCGAAGAAGCCGATGAAGATCGCCAGGCCGAGCAGGCCGAACAGGATCGAGGGGATCGCCGCCAGGTTGTTGATGTTGATCTCGACCAGCTGCGTGAAACGGTTATCCGGAGCGAACTCCTCGAGATAGACCGCCGTCATCACGCCGATGGGGAAGGCCACTGCCAGGGTCACCAGGAGCGTCATCATGGTTCCGAAGGCCGCCGCGGCAATGCCGGCAAACTCCGCCATCTTGGAATCACCCTTGGTGAAGAAGGTGGTATTGAACTGAAGCTCGGCACGCCCCTGGGACGCAAGCCGATCGACCACCGCCTGTTCAGAGGAGCCGAGGTTGGTGCGATGCCCCTTGAGATACTGGTCAACGCTACTGTCCGCCAGCACCCACTCGGTGCGAGTGGTGCCCTCAAGCTCCGGGTTGTCTTCCATGCGCTGGGGAATCAGGCGCAGATAGCCGCGGCTGACCAGCGGGCGCATTTCCTCGTCGAGGGCGGCCAGCGGAATCTGGCTGGCCTGTTCGCTGTATTCGACCTCGACCTGGACCTGAGCCTGCTGAAAGGCCGGCAGCCCCTTGACCAGCATGTCGGCGAAGAACAGCACCAGGAACAGACCCGCCAGGCCCAGGGCGCCCATGGACATCCACTTCAGGCGTGCCGACTTGCGGTGGCGCTTCTTGAGCTGGGCGCTGATGTCATCGAAGGAATGGTTCATCGGTCAGAACTCCCAGCTTAAAGGTTGTTGATGCGATACTTTTCGCGGAACCGGCGAATCATGATCACCGACACGAAGTTCAGGGCCAGGGTCACCACGAACAGCACCAGGCCGAGGGCGAAGGCCGAAAGCGTTTCGGCACTGCCGAACTCCAGGTCGCCGGTCAGCGCCGAGACGATCCGCACCGTGACCGTCGTCATGTCCTCGAAGGGATTGGCGGTCAGGTTGGGGCGCATGCCGGCCGCCATGACCACGATCATGGTTTCGCCCAGGGCGCGCGACACCGCCAGCAGCGACGCCGAGATGATGCCCGGCATGGCCGCCGGCACGACCACATCGCGGATCATTTCGCTCTTGGTCATGCCGAGTGCCAGGGCACCCTCACGCATGCTGCCCGGCACCGAACTGATGACGTCGTCGGACAGCGAGGAAATGAACGGAATGATCATGATGCCCATGACGATACCCGGGGCCATGGCATTGCTGAATGATGCCTCGATGCCGTAGAAGCCGGCGACCGCCACGATGATCGGCGCCACCGTGATGGCCGCGAAGAAGCCGTAGACCACGGTCGGAATGCCGGCCAGCACCTCGAGGACCGGCTTGGCCACGGTGCGCACCTTCTCGGGCGCGAACTCGGCCATGTAGATCGCCGACAGCAATCCCACCGGAATGGCCACCAGCATGGCGATCAGGGTGATCATGAAGGTGCCGGCAAAGAGTGGTACCGACCCGAACTTGGCGGCACTGCCCCCTTCATCGCCGCGGCCGGCCGCTTCCAGGAAACTGGCGCCGGGGTTCCAGGTGGTTCCGGTGATGAAGTCCCAGAAGCTCTGCATCTGGAAGAAGCGAATCGCCTCCCCGATGATAGATATCAGGATGCCGAAGGTCGTGAAGATCGACACCATCGCCGCGCCGGCCAGCATGAAGCGGACGACCGCCTCGATAGCCTTGCGCGCGTGAAAATTGGGTTTGACCAGATAGATACCGGCCATCAGACCGACACAGGCCACGATCAGGCTGCCGGCCAGCAGATAGAAGGACGGGATATCGCCGCCTATCAGCAGCATGACAAAGGCGCCCACGACACCCACCAGGACAGCAGGCCCCGCCGTGGAAAGCACGGTGAACCAGCCATACTGATCGGGCTGAGCGTGCATGGAGGTTCCCGCCGCACGCACCCTGGACGCCTTGGAGCGCCCCAGGAAGAAGGCTATCAGACCCAGCACCAGGAGCGTGCCGCAGAAGGTGGCGAGGATTTGATTGGTCTGCATAGGATTCTCTCGAAGGAATTCACGCGGAGCATTCGCTCTAACGCGAGCCGGCCGACAGCCTGACTGCCGGCCGGCTCAGGGCATCACCAGGGTGGCTTACTTCTCGAGGTCAGCCAGTTCGAGCTGCTCCTGGTTCTTGATGGCGTTGCGCTGCTCTTCGCGCATATCCGACGGTGCCGGGATCAGCCCCAGGCCCTTCAGATAGCCCATGTCGCCGATCATCTGCTCGCTCATGAACAGGTTGGCGTATTCCATCATGGCCGGAACGTCTTCGCTGTGCTGGTTCTTGACGTAGAAGAACAGCGAACGCGACACCGGATACTCACCGCTGCCGATGGCTTCGGGCGTCGGCTTGACGCCATCGATGCTGGAGCCCAGCAGCGCATCGGAATTCTCTTCCAGGAAGGAGTAACCGAAGATACCGAAGGCATCGGTATTCTCGGACAGGCGCTTGACGATCAGGTTGTCGTTCTCGCCTGAATCGATGAAGGCACCGTCGGAACGAATGTCGGTGTACTCTTCACCGCCATAGGCATCCATGCCTTCAGCAGTCGCCGCCATGACCATTTCCTCGAAGGCATCACGCGTGCCGGAGGTCGTGGGCGGACCATAGACGGCAATCTCGCGATCCGGCAGCGAGCTGTCGACATCGCTCCAGGTCTCGTACGGATTGTCGACCAGCTCGCCATCGACCGGCACCTGAGCGGCCAGCGCCAGGAACAGCTGCTCGCGGGTCACCGGCATGGCGTCGTTTTCGCTGGACTGAGCGAAGGCGATGCCATCATAGCCGACCATGGCTTCGGTGATGTCGGTCACGCCATTTTCCTGGCAGCGCTCGAACTCGGAAACCTTGATGCGGCGCGAGGCATTGGTGATGTCAGGCGTGTCATCACCGACGCCATTGCAGAACAGGCGCAAGCCACCACCGGAACCGGTGGACTCGATGACCGGGGTCGCATAGTCGGTGGTGGCACCGAACTCTTCGACCACGTAGCTTGCAAACGGATAGACCGTGCTGGAGCCGACGATGCGCAGCTGCTCGGACTCCTGGGCCTGGGCGACGCCCGCCACACCGATGGCGGCGGCGATGGCAGTGGTCTTGAATGTACGGCTATTGAGGATGCGGTTCATGGAGAAAGGCTCCTGTTCGTGGAAGTGTTCATCCTTCGCACGACACAAGATGCCCCACAAAAATGACAGCTTCATGACACAACGTCATTTCATGCCAAAAATCATGAAGCGCCTGTCTGCTCCGCCTCGCTGCGGCTGCCTGAATCCCCCGAGCGCGCCGGGGATGGCGCACCCAGCGCATGACCGGCCAGCCGGCGCAGCGCGATATTGCCGGCCAGCGACACCACCAGCATGGTCAGCACCATGGGCCAGGCGCTGTCGATCTCGAAGGCACTGACGATGACACCCGCCAGCGAACCGCAGGTGAACTGGATGCTGCCCAGCAGTGCCGTGGCCGTGGCACTCATGTGGCTGAAGTGCTCGAGCATCGACGACATGGCATTGGGCGTGATCAGCCCCACCATGCCCATGAACACCATGATCAGCGGCACCACCGTATAGGGCGAGTCGAGGCCAGTCGCCACCAGCCCGATCAGGCCCACGGCCACCGCCAGTTGCACGGCCATGCCCAGGCGCATGTTCTGCTGTGGACTGCGCCGCCGCAACAGACGGATATTGAGGCGATTCGAGGCCGCCATGACCACGACATTGGCCCCGAACACGACCGGATAGATGGCCGGCGAGATGCCGTAATGAGTGATGTAGAGAAACGGCGAGGCCGTGATGAAGGCGAACATGCCGGCAAAGGTGGTCGCCACCGACAGCACATAGCCCATGGCCTCGCGGTGGCGCAGCACGCTGGCATAGTTGCGCAGCACCTGGCGCGCCGAGGCCATCGGCGCGTCCGCGGGCCGCGTCTCCGGCAGGCGCGTCCCCATCAGCCACAGCAGGAAGGCCGCGTACACCGCCAGGAAGACGAAGATCAGCCACCAGTCGGCCAGGTACAACAGGCCGGAGCCCACCGCCGGCGCAGCCAGTGGCGCCAGCATCATGATCATGGCCATGGTCGACATGACCTTGGCGGCCTCGCGACCACTGAAGCAGTCCCGCACGATGGCCGCCGAATTGACCACACAGGCCCCGCCGCCCAGCGCCTGGACGAAGCGCAGCCCGAGCAGCTCGGTCAGGGTATTGACCTGGGTGATCAGCAGGCTGGCAATCAGGAAGATCACCAGCCCGCTCAACAGCACCGGGCGCCGACCGAAGCGATCGGACAGCGGCCCCCCGGTCAACTGGCCGAGCGCGAAGCCCAGCAGGAAGAAACTGATCGACAGCTCGGTATGATGCACGCTGGCGTCCACGGCCTCGGCCAGTGCCGGCATGGCAGGCAGATAGGCATCAATGGCAAAGGGCGCCAGCGCGGTATTGGCCGCCACCAGCAGGGCGGTTCGTCGAGCATCGAGTTTCAAGGGGCCTCCACAAGCTTGCGGGTCGAAGCCTCCATGATAACGTCATTCGACGTCGCGTGCCGGCATGCCAATGCCGGCCCAGTGTTGTCAGCGTCGCTGGCTTGGTAGAGTGAAGGCCACTTCCAATGCTTTCGACCGAGGAAACCGCATGGCCGACGACCAGCTCTCACAGCTCAAGCAAATGACCACCGTGGTGGCCGATACCGGCGACCTGGACGCCATTCGTCGCTTCCAGCCCACCGATGCCACCACCAACCCCTCGCTGATCCTGCAGGCCGCCCAGCAGCCGGAACGCCGCGCCCGCCTGGCCGACATCGCCCGCCGTGCCACCGATATCGACGCAGCCCTGGACGCCGTGGCGGTCGAGATCGGCAGCGAGATCACCCAGCTGGTACCGGGTTATGTCTCCACCGAGGTCAGCGCCCAGCTTTCCTTCGACACCCAGGCCACCCTGGCCCGAGCACGTTCGCTGATCGAGCGCTATGACCGTCAGGGCGTGCCGGCCGAGCGCATCCTCATCAAGGTCGCCGCCACCTGGGAAGGCATCCAGGCCGCACGCGTGCTCGAACGCGAGGGCATCCACACCAACCTGACGCTGCTGTTCAGCTTTGCCCAGGCCAGAGCCTGTGCCGATGCCGGCGTCACCCTGGTCTCGCCGTTCGTCGGGCGTATTCTCGACTGGCACAAGGCGCACGACCCGCAAGCCGACTTCAGCGGCGACCGGGATCCCGGTGTGCAGTCGGTTCGCCACATCTACGAACACTTCAAGGGACACGGCTACGAAACCGTGGTGATGGGCGCCAGCTTCCGCAACAGCGGCGAGATTCAGGCATTGGCGGGCTGCGATCGCCTGACCATTTCGCCGGCCCTGCTCGAGGAGCTGTCCGAGACCCGGCAACCGCTGGAGCGCCGGCTGACGCCACTGGACGCCGAGACCCAGGCCCCTGCCCCGCAGGACGAGGCCGAATTCCGCTGGGACCTGAACGAGGACGCCATGGCCACCGAGAAACTGGCCGAAGGCATTCGCAAGTTCATGGCCGATCAGCGCAAGCTGGAAGCCCTGCTGGCCGAACTGCGCCAGGGCTGATGAGCGCGCGGCGTATGGGAGGAAGGTCTAGTCGGAGGAGCTCGAGGAGCGCTGCGCCTCGAGCATATCCACCAGCGGCTGGAACTGTTCGCGATTATGCTCGCTCATGTGCATCAGGATGCGATGCGCCTCGAGCACTCGCTCGCGGGTGTCGGCCTCACCCGCAGGCACGGCGTCCAGGTCATGCAGTTGGTGAGGCTCGGTGACCGGCGACTCCAGCAGGGTGTAATAGCGCGCGAACCCCATGACATCGAGCATGCGGCGTACATCCGGGTTGTCGACCACGATGGTCGGCGCCTGGTCGAGGCGATCACGCAACGCCATGGCCACCTTGGCCAGAAAGCCGAGCGCCGTCGAGTCCACATTGGTGGCCTCGCGCAGATCGACCATCACGGCCTCCAGCCCCGGCGTGGCGGCCAGTTGCTGAGCCTGCTGATCGAGGGTCGCACACAGCGTCAGGCGCACATCGCCACTCAGCTTGAGTACGAACACCCCGGAATCGAACGCCGCCTGAATACGGCCTTCATGCATTATCATCGCCAAATCCGCTCAACATCATGATCGTCAGGTCATCCGGCAGCTCATCGCCATTGGCATCATCCGCGGCCACCTCATTGCCCTCCACCTGCTCGCCGAGCGCCAGACTGTCGCGCAAGCCGGCCAGTGTTCGGTGAGACCGGGCCCGTTGCATGAGCACCTCCAGGCGCTCATCCAGCGACGCCCCCGGCAGGCAATCGAGAATGCCATCGGAACACAGCCACAGCCTGAAATCGTCCGGCAGGGCGCAGCCCAGACGCGGGTACTCGACATCCGGAAACAGGCCCACCGGCATGCCCTCGCCGGCCAGCGTCAGTGTGGTGTCGTCGGCCACCAGCAGCGGCATCGGGAATTGCGAGCCGAGCGAATAGTGGAGATATCGCTGCTCGCGGTCAATCACCCCGACGAACAGAGTGGCATGCTTGCCGATGCCGGTATCCAGCAACTCGCGATTGAGCGCCGCCAGCCAGCCCGGGGCCAGCGCTTCTGGGTCGCGGCCGTCCCACTCGCCCTGCCAGCGGTTGAAAAGATACTTGAGCAGGACGGTGACAAAGGCCGATGACGCGCCATGGCCGGATACATCGGCGAAATAGAAGATGGTGTAGCGTTCGTCGAAATGCTGGAAGTCGAGAAAATCCCCGGAGAGATAGAGCGACGGTGCCAGCCAGTAATCACAACGCACGCTGCCCGAGTACTGCGGGCTGGGCGGCAGCAGCTTGCGCTGGATCTGCCCGCCCGCCTGCTGGTCGAGGCGCAGCATGGCCAGATGCGTCTCGAGATGCTCGTTGAGCTCGGCCAGCCGCAGACGGTCCCGTTCCCGTTCTCCGGCTAGCCGATTGACCTCGATGACCCGGCGAATCATGCGCCGCAGCAGATGGCCGTGGCGCAGCGGATCGACGACATAGTCCACCAGGCCCGCGTCCACCGCCGAGAACAGCTCGCTGTCCTGACGATCATCGCTGACCACCAGCGTCGGCAGGCGCCGGCACAGCTCCGGCCAGTCGCCGGGCGAGACGGCGCGGGAGTGCACCACCACCAGCACCGTCTCCGCCGGCAGCTGGTCGACATCGGCCGCGGCCAGGACCGCGAGACCGTCCTTGGCGATGGTACTGGCCAGGGCATCACGTTCGGCACCCGGCCGGTCGACCACGCCGATCAACGCATTGTCGCTCGACATCCTGTCACCGCCTCACTCGGCGAAGGCATCATCAAAATCACTGCCTTCCAGGTCGAAATCATCAGTGGCGAAGGGGTCTTCGCCCAGCTCACCGTCGCTGACCTCGAAGCGTCGACGTTGCAGCCAGCTATCACGTATAAAGGAATAGCGGTCGCCCTGAATCAGCTTTTCCTGATCCAGCAGCCCCGCCCGGGCGTCGACGATCTGAAGCCCGCGCAACGAGTAACGCACCACATCGTCCTCGACATAGGTCACAGGATAGGTGTACATGTCCACCGGCAGGCCACCGGTATCACGCAGCGTACTCGGCCCCAGCAGCGGCAGCACCAGGTAGGGCCCCGAGTCCAGGCCCCAGCTGCCCAGGGTCTGACCGAAATCTTCCTGCCGCGCGTTCAGGCCCATCTGCGAGGCCACATCGAAGACACCGAACACGCCCACCGTGGAGTTGAGCAAAAAGCGGCCGGTCGAGGCACTGGCATTCGAGCCCTTGCCCTGCAGCAGACTGTTGAGCGTGGTGCGAATCTCGCCCAGGTTCGAGAAGAAGTTGCCGACCCCGGTTTCCACCGGATCCGGCGTCACGAAGCGATAGCCCTGGGCCACCGGCTTCAGGGCATAGCGATCGAGGGTCTCGTTGAAGGCGAAGACCCCGCGATTGAAGCCTTCCCAGGGATCCTCGGGATTGGCCGGCGCAGAACTCTGTGTCGTCGCGCAGCCGGACAGCACAACAAGTGCCAGCCCGGCCAGCAAGGGCCGCGCTGCCCGGGAAAAAGTCGTCGTGAATGGTCGATTCATTGCTTCAAGGGTCTCCTGCCAGTTATGTCACTCTATCGTCAGCGGCGACGCACCACGACATTGCCGGCACTGTAGCCCGCACCGAAGGAACACACCACCCCCAGCGCCCCCGAGGCCAGGTCATCGCGATGCAGATGGAAGGCGATGATCGAGCCGGCCGAACTGGTATTGGCATAGCGGTCGAGAATGATCGGCGCTTCGCCGGCCGCAGGCTCGCGTCCCAGCACCCGACGCGCGATCAGGTCGTTCATGTGGCGATTGGCCTGATGCAGCCACAGCCGCGACAGATCATCCCCGCTCAACTCGAGCTGCGCCAGGTGCTCGCCGATCAGGCCGGCCACCATGGGGCAGACCTCCTTGAACACGCGCCGCCCTTCCTGGACGAACAACTTGTCCGCCGCCAGCGGATCCGCGTCGGCCACCCGGTTGAGGAAGCCGGCATTGTTGCGAATGGCGTTGGAAAACTGCGTCACCAGTCGCGTGCCCAGCACCTCGAAACGCGAGTCGGCGGTGGCCACGGCATCATCCTCCAGCACGATGGCCGTGCAGGCATCGCCGAAGATGAAATGACTGTCGCGATCGCGAAAATTCAAATGGGCCGAGCAGATCTCCGGGCTGACCACCAGCACGCGACGCGCCGCACCGGCGCGAATGGCATTGCTGGCCGCATCGATGGCGAAGGTCGCCGACGAACAGGCCACGTTCATGTCGTAGGCATGCCCGCCGGCGCCGAGCGCCGCCTGCAGCTCGACCGCCACTGCCGGATAGGGGCGCTCCAGATTGGAACAGGCGACGATCACCTGGTCGATGTCGGCGGCCGACACCCCCGCCGACGCCAGGGCCTCGTGCGCCGCGGCAAGCCCCATTTCGGCCTGGATCGACAGTTCATCATTGCCGCGCACCGGCAGGTTCGGTCGCATCCGCTCGGGGTCCAGGATGCCCTCGGCATCCATCACATAGCGACTGTGAATGCCGGACGCCTTGACGATGAAGTCCTCGCTGGAGGTCGCCAGCGGCTCACACTGCCCCGCCTCGATGGCACCGGCCAGGCGCACGTTCTCGGCCGCCACCCAGGTATTGAAGCTCGCCACCAGGGCGGCATTGTCGATGGCATTCGGCGGCGTGAATAGCCCCGTGCCGGTCATTACCACTCGGGTCATCTGACTCTCCCTATCTCGCCCATTGACACCGAAGGGCCTCAGCCGCGCCCGGTGATTTCCGCCCAGCGTTTTTCCAGGCGCTTGGCCGACACCGGCATGCGGGTGCCCAGCTGCTGCGCAAACAATGACACCCGCAATTCCTCGATCCACCAGCCGAACTCGACCAGTGTCGGATCCTCGACCTCACCGCGGCGCTCGCTCTCGCGACGCGCGGCCAGGCGAGCCTCCAGGTCCTGTATCTCCTGCATGTGCATCTGGTCGCGCATGCGCTCGCGTGACGCCTTCTCCAGACGAATGCGCGCGGCTTCCATGTAACGAGGATACTCCTCCAGCCAGTCGCCTGCCTCACTGACGAAGCCGGGATACACCAGCCGCTGCATCTGGGCCTTGAGATCACTGTATACCAGCGCCAGCGAAAGATTCAGATTGCCCTTCAACGCCTTGGTCACTGCCAGATGGCCTTCCAGGGCCTTTTCCAGGGTGGCCAGCAGCGCTTCCGCCCGCGGCACCACCTCAGCACGACACTCGCTGACACGCTGCTCGAGCTCGTCGGCCGAGCGTGGCAGCGGATCCACCGCCACCACCTGACGGAAAGCCGCATCGATGACGTCATCCGTGAGCTGACGCTTGCTGCCGACCTTGGTGAACAGCAAGGCACAGGGCTTCATGCCCGGCAGGCGCTCGATGGCCCGGGCCTGATCGGGCAGCCGCGCCCGGGCCGCCCAGACGACGCCTCGCCGGTGGGCCTCACGGGCCTTGTCGGGGTGATCGAAGAGCTCCACATCCAGGGCCTCGCCACGCGGCACCACCGCCGGAAAGGCCTCGACCCGGATGCCCGCCTGGGTGGTGACACGCGATTCCGGCAGAGCCGAGGCCGGCAGTGTGTCCAGTGCCTGCCCCTCGCTGGCCTGCTCGGCCAGCGCCTGAGCGCCCTGCCCGGCGGCCTTCTCGAAACGCCGCTCCAGTTCGCGCACATCCCGGCCCTGGCCGAGTTCATTGCCCTCATGGTCGACCACCTTGAGGTTCATGATCAGGTGCGGCTCGAGCTGGTCGAAGCGCCAGTCGTCCGGGTGGGGGCGTGCCCCGGTCTTGCGCCGCAGGAACTCGCCCAGCGCCTCGGTCAGTGGCGTATCGTCGGGCGTCATGGTCTGCAGGGCGGCGTCCACCCAATCGGGGATCGGCACCACCTGGCGGCGGATCGACTTGGGCAGCGACTTGACCAGGCTGATGCACTTTTCGCGCAGCAGCCCCGGCACCAGCCATTCCAGACGCCCGGCCGGCAGCTGCGGCAGCATCGCCGCCGGCACCGTCAGCGTCACGCCATCATCCGCCGCCCCCGGCGAGAAGTGATAGGCCAGCGGATAACGCACCCCGCCCAGCACCAGCTCATCGGGGTAATCCGCCTGGGTGACTTCCTCGGCCTGGCGAGCGAACAGCGCCTGACGATCGAACTTGAGGATATCCGCGTCGTCACGCTCGGCCTTCTTGCGCCAGGCCTCGAAGCTCTTGCCGTTGTAGACATCTTCCGGAAGCCGCGCGTCATAGAAGTCGAACAGCGCTTCTTCGTCGACCAGGATGTCGCGCTTGCGCGCCCGATCCTCGAGATCTTCGACTTCCTCGACCAGGGCCCGGTTATGGGCGAAGAACTCGCCCCGCGTCCGGAACTCGCCCTCGACCAGGGCGCGACGAATGAACAGCTCGCGGGCCTCCTGTGGCGCGATGGGCCCGTAATGCACGCGGCGGCGCGCCACGATAGGCAGGCCGAACAGGGTCACCTGCTCGAAGGCCACCACCTGGGCGCGTTTCATCTCCCAGTGCGGCTCGCTGTAACTGCGCTTGACCAGGTGCCCCGCCGCCGGCTCGATCCACTGCGGGTCGATACGCGCCACGGTGCGCGCGAACAGCCGCGATGTCTCGATCAGCTCGAAGGCCATCAGCCACTTGGGCGTCTTCTTCGACAGTCCGGAACCCGGATGGATCATGAACTTGCGATTGCGCGCCCCGAGGTACTCGCGATTCTCGTGGAACTGCCCCAGGTGCGAGAGCAGGCCCGGCAACAGCGCCTTGTGCAGCTGCACGGCGTTGTCGCGTTGCGCCTGCCGCGCACTCTCCCGGTCGGATTCGGTGACCACCACCGGCTGTGTCGGCCGGGCCGGGACCTCGATGTCCATGTCGCGCAGCAACTGACGCAGCTGACGAAAGGTATCGTGCCACTCGCGCAGGCGCAGATAATTCAGGTAATGCTCCCGACACCAGCGGCGCAGCCGGTTGCCGGACAGCTCCTCGCGGGCCTCTTCGAAGCCATTCCACAGATTGAGCAGGGTGACGAAATCGGAGTCGACATCCTGCCAGCGGCGATGCGCCTGGTCGGCCGCCTCGCGCTTCTCGGCCGGCCGGTCGCGCGGGTCCTGGGTCGCCAGTGCCGAGACCACGATCAGGACCTCGCGCAGGCCACCCTGCTCGGCCCCCGCCAGCAGCATGCGCGCCAGCCGCGGGTCAATCGGCAAGCGGGCCAGGTGCTTGCCGGTGGGCGTCAGGCGCTGGCCATCATCCACCGCGCCGAGCTCGTAGAGCAGCCGGAAACCATCGCTGACAAAGCGCGAATCCGGCGGATCGACGAACGGAAAGGCCTCGATATCCCCCAGCTTCAGCGACAGCATGGAGAGGATCACCGAGGCCAGGTTGGTGCGCCGGATCTCCGGGTCGGTGAATTCCGGCCGTCCCAGGAAGTCGTCCTCGTCGTAGAGGCGGATGCACACGCCCTCGGCGACACGCCCGCAACGCCCCTTGCGCTGGTTGGCGCTGGCCTGACTGATCGGCTCGATGGGCAGGCGCTGAATCTTGGCGCGATAACTGTAACGGCTGATGCGCACCAGCCCGGGGTCGATCACATAACGAATGCCGGGCACGGTGAGCGAGGTCTCGGCGACATTGGTCGAGAGCACGATGCGCCGCCCCTTGTGGGGCGCGAAGACACGGTTCTGCTCGGCATTGGACAGGCGCGCATAAAGCGGCAGGATCTCGGTGTCGCGCAGATCGGCGCGCCTCAATGTGTCGGCGGCCTCGCGGATCTCACGCTCGCCGGGCAGGAAGATCAGGATATCCCGCGGCCCGTGGAACCAGCGCTTCTCGCGTTCGATGTTCTCGATTTCCTCCACCGCATGCAGGATACCTTCCTGCAGGGTGCGATCCTCCTCCTCGTCATCCGCGCGCACCAGGGGGCGGTAGCGCACGTCCACGGGATAGGCACGCCCGGACACCTCGACCACCGGCGCCGGCACGGACTCGCCCTCGGCGCCCGGGCTCGCGAAATGCTGGGAAAAGCGCTCCACGTCGATGGTCGCCGAGGTAATGATGATCTTCAGGTCCGGCCGCCGCGCCATCAGGCGCTTGAGATAACCCAGCAGGAAGTCGATGTTGAGGCTGCGCTCGTGGGCCTCGTCGATGATGATCGCCTCGTAGCGCGTCAGGTCAGGGTCATGGCGCGTCTCGGCCAGCAGGATGCCGTCGGTCATCAGCTTGACCCGCGTGCTGTCCGCGGTCTGATCGGTAAAGCGCACCTGGTAACCGACCTGCTCGCCCAGTGGCACCTGCATTTCCTCGGCCAGACGCGTGGCCACCGAGCGTGCCGCCAGCCGGCGCGGCTGGGTGTGGCCGACCAGGCCGCGCTGGCCGAGCCCGAGCTCCAGGCACAGCTTGGGCAGCTGGGTCGTCTTGCCCGAGCCGGTCTCGCCGGCCACCACCACCACCTGATGATCGCGCAGCGCCGCGAGAATATCCTCACGCCGCTCGGCGACCGGCAGTTCCGGCGGATACTCCAGATGCACCGAGCCGGCGGCACGCGCCTCGACCCGGCCCCGCGACCCATCGATCTCGCGGCGCAGCTCATGGAGCCCGCGATCCACGGGCTTGCCCTGCTGCTGCCGGCGCATCAGCCCCGTCAGGCGCTTGCGCAGGCGCGGCTCATCGCGCGACTGCACACCAGACAGCTCACGCTGCAAGGCGCGCAGGGCATCGTGATCGGAAGCGGAAACGTCGGGGGCGGTGTCGGTCTGGGGATGGCTACTCACGATGGCTCGATGACTCCGGTGATCGTTGGTGCGACCGGGATTGTAACGTGAGCAGGCTTTCGGCTCCTAATCGGGGCGGTAATCAAGCCGCCACGGAACCGCTGTCAGCGGCCCGCGGCGGTGGTGCGTGACACTCCCGGGCACGTCAGGCGTCGGCGCTATCCTGATCACGCAACTCGCGACGCAATACCTTGCCGACATTGGTCTTCGGCAGCTCATCGCGGAATTCCACCTGGCGCGGCACCTTGTAGGCGGCGAGCTCCTTCTTGCACCACTGACGCAGGGTCTCGGCATCCAGGTCGGCATCCCCGGCAACGACGAACAGCTTGACCGCCTCGCCGCTTTCCTCGTCCGGCACGCCAACCGCCGCGACTTCCACGACGCCGGGATGACCGGCCACCACATCCTCGATCTCGTTGGGATAGACGTTGAAGCCGGAGACCAGAATCATGTCCTTCTTGCGGTCGACGATGCGGATATAGCCATCATCCTGCAGCTCGGCGATGTCGCCGGTATGGAACCAGCCCTCGGCATCCAGCACCTTGGCGGTCTCCGCTTCGCACTGCCAGTAGCCCTTCATGACCTGGGGGCCGCGTACGCACAGTTCGCCCGCCTCGCCCATCGGCAGGTCATGGCCGTCGAGGTCCACGACCTTGACGGAGGTGCCACCCACGGGCTTGCCGATGGTACCCAGCCGAATGCCGTCGACCGGATTGAAGCTGACGATCGGCGAGGTCTCGGTCAGCCCATAGCCCTCGGTGATGGCACAGCCGGTCACCTCTTCCCAGCGCTGAGCCGCCGCGCGAGTCAGCGCCATGCCGCCGGAGATGGTCAGGCGCAGCGACGAGAAATCCAGGGCGCGAAAGTCGTCGCGATTGCACAGGGCATTGAACAGGGTGTTGAGGCCGATGAAGCCGGTGAAGTCCAGCGACTTCAGTTCCTTGACGAAGGCATCCAGGTCGCGCGGGTTGGTGATCAATACACTGTGGTTGCCGGTTTCCAGCATGAACAGGCAATTCACCGTGAAGGTGTAGATGTGGTAGACCGGCAGCGGCGCCACCACCACCTCACAGCCCTCGCCCAGCCCCGGGCCGATGGCCTGATGGGCCTGCAGCATGTTGGCCACCAGGTTGCCGTGGGTCAGCATGGTGCCCTTGGCCGGGCCGGTGGTGCCGCCGGTGTACTGCAGGGCGGCGATATCCTCGGGCCCCGGGGTGGCATCCTGATGCGACAGGCCACTGCCGCGCTTGAGCGCCTGGCGCAACGACACGGCCTGCGGCAGATGAAAGCTCGGCACCATCTTCTTGACGTACTTGACCACGGCATTGATCAGATGGCGCTTGGGAAAGCCGTGCAGGTCGCCCAGCTCGGTCACCACCACATGCTCGATATCGGTGCGATCGAGGATGCGCTCCAGCTTGTCGGCCATGTTGGCCAGAATCAGGATGGCACGCGCCCCCGAGTCCTTGAACTGATGGGCCATTTCCCGCTCGGTATACAGCGGATTGGTATTGACCACGACCATGCCGGCCCGCACGGCACCGAACACCGCCACGGGAAACTGCAGGGTATTGGGCAGCTGAATGGCCACCCGGTCGCCGGGCTGGAGGTCGGTCTCGTGCTGCAGCCAGGCCGCGAAGTCACCGGACAGGCGATCCAGCTCGCGATAGCTGATCGACTGGCCCATGCAACTGAAGGCGGTCTTGTCGGCGAAGCGCTCGGTGCTCGAGTGAAAGACATCCAGCACCGATTGATACTTGCCGGTGCCTTCCAGATCCGGGCCATGCAGGATGGCGGAGTTGGCGTGCTCGTTCATGGCGTTCTCCACGATGGGCGCCGACACCGGGTCGGCCCTTGTTGTTCTGGTTTGCGATCTTGCCTGTCGGGTCGCTGGGTAAAGCGTCGATCATCAGCCTTGTCGGGTCAGCTTATACCAGTCAGGGCCGGATAAAAAACAGTCGATTGAAACTCACGTTTTAAATCGCCCCTGGATTTCCCCATCACGCCACACCAGCAACTCGCCGGGCTCCATGCGTACCCAGTCTTCATTATCGGTCAAGGGCTCGGTGGCAATCACCGATACCACATCATTGGGCGTGGTATGTTCAGCAAAGTTCACGTTCAGCTCGGCATCGGAGAGACTGGCCTGGCCAAAGGGGGCGCGTCGGGTGATATGTGCCAGCTTGGTGGAACAATAGGTATACAGATGCTCGCCATCCGCCAGCAGCAGGTTGAAGACGCCCAGCCCGCGCAGCTGTTCACACAGGCGGTGCAGGTGGCACCACAATGACGCGTAGTCCTGCGGCGGCTCGGGGAAAGCCTGACGCAGCTCGCCCATCAGCCAGCAGAAGGCATGCTCGCTGTCGGTGGTACCGACCGGCTGGTAGAACGACAATGGCAGATCCTGCCAGGCCTGGCTGAGCTGACCGTTGTGCGCATAGCACCAGGGCCGCCCCCACATCTCGCGGGTGAAGGGGTGCGTATTGGCCAGCTTGACCTGGCCGACATTGGCCTGGCGAATGTGGCTGATCACCACATGCGACTTGATCGGGTAATCGCGTATCAAGCGCGCGATGGGCGAATCCACGGACGGGTGCGGGTCGCGAAAATCCCGATAGCCGCCCGCCTCGTAGAAGGCGATCCCCCAGCCATCGCGATGCGGCCCGGTCCCCCCGCCGCGGTGCAGAAAGCCGGAGAAACTGAAACAGATATCAGTGGGGACATTGGCACTCATGCCAAGCAGTTCACACATGCGGTTCCTTCCTTGTGGTACCCGACGCGCGCCGCCGGCGACGCCAGCCGACCCCCGCCAGCACGATCAGCATCAGGGCCGCCACGGCGATCCATAGCCGCGGTTCCTTGGCGTGCCGGGCAGCCGCCCGCTCCACGCCGGGCCAGCCGGCCTGCCAGCCCTGCTGCAGCAGCTCCGGCAGGGCATTGACCCAGTCGACGAAACGATCGGCCGGATTCGTCGGCGGCTCCGGCGTCGGCGCCGTCTCCTCGTCGGCGAAACGCTCGGCGGAGAGCGTCGGGCCCGCCATGTCCAGCCGATCGATGCCGACCACGCTATCGGCGTTGAGCGTCACGGTGGGCAGACGCCATTCATGCGTTTCGCCATCCAGCTCGGCGCTGGCGGTGAGGCGCAGGGGCTGACTCACGTCCTCCTCGAGCTCGGGCAGGGTCAGCCGCCAGCGGGTCTCGCCCACCGCCTCGACATCCAGTTGCCGACCCTGGAAATCCGCCCGGATACGCGTGTTGGTGCGATTGAGACGGGGATGCTCGGCGGCGAAGACCAACTGCCCTGTATCAGCCTCATGCGCCACCCCGATGGATGGCAGGATGTTCACCGCCTGGCCACGCTGGCGTTCGAAGCCATCCGCCCGGGCGCGGATCAGCAGGCGGGCGTTGCCGGTCTGCTCGGGGGCCGGCAGGGCTCCCTGGAAATGGCCGTCACGCTGCGTCGGGTCCAGCTGGACCTCTGCCAGCGGCCGGTCATCCTCACCCGTCAGCGTCACGGAAAACCGGAGATTGGCGGGCATCTCGGCACTGCCCTCCGCATGGCTCAACCAGGCCTCGAGAGGCACCGGAAAGCCGCGATACAGGGTGGTCGGCAACGCCGAGGTGCGCAGCCGCCAGGGCGAGGTCACGCTGATGCGGCTCTTGGCCCCCACCGGCCCCTCGATGCGCCACTCACCGGCCACCGGCTGTGGCACGCGGATCAGATCGAAGCGCGGTTCGACCTGCCAGCGCACTCCTTCGGGCGCGGTCTCGGCGGTATAGCGGCTACCATCCGGCGCCACCAGGGTCACCGGCCCCTCGTCCGGCCCGTGAAAGATCAGTGCCGACAGATTGTCCACGCTGTCATCCACCACGAAGCGATTGTCATCGTCCAGCGGCACCTGATCCGCCGGGAAGATGCGCTCGACGATATCCAGAAAGGCGCCCAGCAACTGCTCCGGCGACTGGGCCAGTGCGGCCAGGCCACCGGTACGCTGGGCCAGCTGCTCGACCAGGGCCAGGTCGGCCTCGTCGGAAAAGGCAATGGCATGCACCACCACGCCGTGATTGGCGAAACGCCGGGCCATGTCGTCGACCAGCCGCTGCCGCGAGGTCTCGTCGATGGCCGGCTTGCTGCCCCGGGCCGGTGGCAGGTCAACGACACCATCGGTCATCAGGATCAGATGCCGCCAGCCGTTGGCCTCGGCGTCCGCGGCCTGCGCCAGGGCCGCCTCGATATCGGTATATTGCTGGTAGTCACGCAGCGCCGGCGGCAGGGCCAGCGCCCGGTCGCGCCATGTCGCGGAGACCTCGCCCAGGGGCAGCGGGTTGTCGATGGTCTCGCCGAAGGTCCAGACCCCGGCCCGGGCCCCGCTCGGCAGCACCGACACCAGCAGTTCCATGGCACTGGCGGCCAGCTGGTCGGGATCATTGCGCTTCATGCTGCCGGACACATCCACCACCACCCGCACATCGGGCTCCTGCTCGGGCACCTGGGCCACCGCCGCAGGTACCGAGAGGCACAGCAGCACGGCCAACGCCACCACGGACAGCACCTTCCGACACCCGAATCCGGCCATGAAGGAATCCTCAGCCGACGACGGGCTCACGGCGTGCCTGGCCATTGTGTTGATCATCCTGACGCCCCTTGGCCGTGGCCCCTCGTTGGGCCTTGCCGTCCTTCGCGTCGTCCTGCGACGCATCGCCGGCGCCCTTGCGACGCCACAGCAGCACGCCCAGCAGCCCACCGATCACCGCCGCCACCGCGACCAGCACGAGTGCCGAACCCATGCCGGCAGTGTCACCCTCGAGGAACGCCAGGCCGGCGACGACCACTGCCGGTGCCATGCCGCTATAGACATCCCCCTGGTCATTGATCGGCGTGCTGAAGCTCGACGGCACCCACATGATGCCGGCGACCATCCAGGTGATCACCAGCCGCGGCAGGCGAGGCAGGAACGCCAGGCCCATATAGCCCGTTCCCAGTACCACCAGCGACAGCACCGCATAAATCAGCCACAGTAGCGGCATGGAATCTGAAATCAGCATCGATCACCTCATTCGCGTATGGTAGGTATTAACCAGTGACGCATCTTAGGAAGCGCTGAAGTAATCGCCGAGCATAGCAAAGCGCAAGGCGCCCGGAGCACAGAAAGCGAGACATAACAACAGGTTAGGCGAGCTTTCGAGCACCGAATAACGCAGCGATTCGCATGCACAGGCATTAATTCAGTGTTTTCCTTATTGAATTTACTCCGTTTATGGTACATCCCGCAGCATGAAAGCACAGCCGCCACATGGCCAAAACCCCGATTCGCGCCCGTCCCGCCGCCCGATCGATCATTTCCGACGCCCCGACGACCCGGCCTGGCACTGGCTGGAAGCACGTGACGAACCTGAGGTAACGGCCTTTCTCGAGGCCGCCAATGACGAGTCCAGCCGTTGGTTCGCCCCTCTCGAGCCACTTACCGAAGCGCTTTACCAGGGTCACCTGGCACGCCGCGAACTGGCCGAACGCAGCCTGCCGGTGCCGCTCGACCATTTCACGCTGTGGCACGAAACAGCCGCCGATGCCGACCACCCGGTGTGGTGGCGTCACCCCAATGGTGACCCCGAGGCCAGCGAAGCCTTCTTCGACACCCAGGCCCGCGCCGCCGACCGGGTTTTCTTCGAGGTCGGCGACATGGCCCTGTCCCCGGACGAGGCCTGGCTGGCCTGGACGGAAGACACCACGGGAGACGAGGTCTTCAGCCTGTGGCTGAAAGCCCTGCCGGATGGCGAGCCGGCTCGACTGCTCGAGGATATCGGCCCGGAGCTGTGCTGGGCGGAAGATGGCACGACACTGCTGTTCACGCGCTTCGATGCCACCCAGCGCCCGGAAAGCATCTGGCGACTGCCGCTGACACTCGACGCCGTGCCGAGCGCCGGCAGCGCCTCGCTGATCCTGCGCGAGGACGACCCGGAGTTCTGGCTGGGCATGGGCAAGACCCGCTCGCGGCAGTGGCTGGTACTCGAATCCGCCTCCAAGGACACCAGCGAGACCCACCTGGTTCCCGCCAGCGCCCCGCAGACGCCGGCCTGGTGTTTCCGCGCCCGGGAAGCCGGGGTCGAATACGCCATCGACCACCGTCCCGGCCACTTCTACATGCTGCACAATCGTCAGGCCCCGCACTTCTGCCTGACGCGCCTCGACGAAGCGCAGCCGGATAGCGACGGTGAACGGCTTATCGACCACCGTCATGACACCACCCTGGAGGGCGTCGACGCCTTCACCTGGGGCCTGGTGCTCAGTGAACGCGATCATGACGAGGCCCAGGTACGCCTGCGCGTGATCGAGCTGGATGACCAGCATGGTGTGCAGCGCGATGAATGGCTGCCCCTCGGCGAGCTGCCCTGCAGCCAGGGCCTGGACGCCACGCCGCACTTCGACACCCGGGAACTGCGCCTGCGCGAGGAATCCTTCACCCGGCCGCCGAGCTGGAGCGCACTGGACCTGGACAGCGGCGAACGCCGCCTGCTCAAGCGCCTGCCGGTACATGGCAACCTGCAGCCCGAGCAGCTCACCTGCCGGCGCCTCTGGGCCAGTTCCCATGATGGCGAGCGGGTGCCGGTCTCCGTGGTCATGCGCGCCGACCTGGCGGGCACTGCCCTGCCGACCCTGCTCGACGGCTATGGCGCCTACGGCGAAGTCCAGGACGCCTGGTTCTCGGCCGCCCGCCTGGAACTGCTGGCGCGTGGCGTGGCCTTTGCCGTGGCCCATGTGCGCGGCGGCGGCGAGCGTGGCGAGCCCTGGTATCTGGCCGGCAAGCTGGCCCACAAGACCAACAGCTTTCATGACTTCATCGCCGCCCGCGACGCCCTGGTCGAACAGGGCATCAGCGATGGCCGGCGCATCGTCGCCCACGGCGGCAGCGCCGGCGGTCTGCTGGTCGGCGCCAGCCTCAACCTGGCCCCGGACAGTTTCTGCGCCGCCGTGCTCGACGTGCCCTTCGTCGACGTGCTGCGCACCATGCAGAACCCCGAGCTGCCGCTGACCACCGCCGAATACAGCGAATGGGGCGATCCGCGCGACCCCGAGGTCTACCAGCGCATCGCCGCCTACTCACCGCTCGACAACCTGCCCGAACGCCCCTGGCCGCCGGTCTTCATCCAGGGCGGCTGGCACGACACCCGCGTCTCCTACTGGGAACCGGCAAAGCTCTACGCCCGCCTCAGCGAACGCGCCGACCCGGCGAGCACCCCGCCCCCGCTGCTGCGCACCGACATGGACGCCGGCCACGGCGGCGCCTCCGGACGCTTCAAGGCCTGGCGCGACCACGCCCGCGAAGACGCCTTCATCCTCTGGGCGATGGGGAAGGCGTGAGGCGAGCGGCGAGCGGCGAGCGGCGAGCGGCGAGCGGCGAGCGGCGAGCGGCGAGCGGCGAGCGGCGAGCGGCGAGCGGCGAGCGGCGAGCGGCGAGCGGCGAGCGGCGAGCGGCGAGCGGCGAGCTGGATAGTGCCACCGCGCCCTGAAGCGTCAAGTTTTCAACTCGGACCCCGCGGCTTGCACTCCACAGCTCGTTTCTCGAAGCTCGTCCGCTCAAAGCTCCCTCTGTGCAAACGCCACACTCCGAATCAGTGCGGTGACGTGCTGACCTTCGACCAGGCCGAGCTGGTCGAAGGCGTGGCGGGTCAGGCGGGCGCGCAGCATCTGGTCGCCGAGGCGCAGCCGCAGTTCCATGGTGGTGGGGTCGCCGGGGGGTGCCCAGGCCTGGTCGATGACCGCGGCCAGCTGGTTGCGGTAACTCAGCTCGGCGCTGGGCGAAAGGGCCAGGGCCACGTCGCGCACCGGCACACGCAGCCGAACCCGCTGCCCCGGCGCGGCCTGCAGGGTCGGCACGCTGAGTGACTGGCCATCGTCCAGGCGCAGATGGGTGAGCCCGTAGGCCGTGTCGTGGGCTTGCACGCGGACCTCCAGACGCATCGCGGCATCGAAGCCGCCCAGCGCCTCGCTCAGGTCGCAACGCTGCAGTAGAGCATCCAGTTCCCCCTGTGCCAGCACCCTGCCCGCTTCCATCAACACCAGGGTATCGGCAATCTCCAGCAGCTCCGCCGGTTCATGGCTGACGTAGAGGATCGGCACCTCGACCTCACCGGCCAGGCGCTGGATGTAGCGCAGCAGTTCCGCCTTGCGAGCGCCGTCCAGGCCGGTCAGCGGCTCGTCCAGCAGCAGCATGCGCGGATCACTCAAAAGCGCCCGACCGATGGCCACGCGGCGCGCCTCGCCACCGGAAAGCGTGGCCGGATAGCGCGCCAGCAGAGGCTCGATGCCCAGCAGCTCGACCACGGCCTCGAAGCGCCCCGCCAGATGCCGCGGCATGCCGTAGGTCAGGTTGCCGCGCACGCGATAGTGAGGAAACAGCCGCGCCTCCTGGAAGACCACGCCCAGGCGCCGCCGATGCGCCGGCACCCAGGTGCGCCGTGTCGTGTCCACCAGGGTCTCACCGTTCAAGCGGATACGACCCTGCTCGGGGCGGTCCAGGCCGGCCAGCAGACGCAACAGGCTGGTCTTGCCACTGCCCGAGGGCCCGAACAGCGCCGTGACACCGGGCTCCTCGACCGCCAGGCCGACCTCCAGGGAGAAATCCCCCAGCCGTTGACGCACCTCCAGCTCGAGCATGCTCATGCGTCACGCCCCTGCAGTCGAGCCCGCGCCCGGCGTGCCAGCCACTCGGACGCCACCAGCGAAATCATGGCAATGACCACCGAAATGGCACACAGGCGTGCCGCTGCCGCCTCGCCGCCGGGTGTCTGAATCAGCGAGTACAGCGCCAGCGGCAGGGTTCGGGTTTCCCCGGGGATGTTCGAGGCGAAGGTGATGGTCGCCCCGAACTCCGAGAGCGCCCGGGCGAAGGCCAGCACTCCGCCGGTCAGCAGGCCCGGCAGGGTCAACGGCAGCGTGATGGTCACAAACACCCGCCAGCGCCCGGCACCCAGGGTACTGGCCGCGGCCTCAAGACGCGGATCCACCGCCTCCAGGGAAAGCCGCACGGCCCGCACCAGCAACGGAAAGGCCATCACGCCACCGGCCACCGCCGCCCCCTGCCAGGTAAACGGCAGACTCACGCCCCAGGCCGCGTTCAACCACTGCCCCACCACGCCCTGACTGCCCAGCGTCAGCAACAGCAGATAGCCCACCACCACCGGCGGCAACACCAGCGGCAGATGCAACAAGCCATCCAGCAACGCCTTGCCGGGAAACTCCCGCCGCGCCATCAACCACGCCACGCCAATCCCGGGAATCAGAATCCACGCCAGCGCGACACCCGCCACCTGAAGACTGATCAGAATCGCCTCGATTTCAGCATCGGTCAGCATGGGGGTCCTCGAACGGAGCTAGGTGGGAGGTAAGAACGGTGCTTCCGCGCCTGGAAGAGACAAGAACGCGGCTCGCGCCGCTTGAAGAGGGAAGAAAACCCTTGAAACCACAATTCCGAGACTAGCCTGGCTTCTTCCTTCTTCCTTCTTCCTTCTTCAGCGGAAGCCTTGCGCCTTGAATATCTCCATCGCTTCATCACTCTCCAACCAGCTTCGCAGTTCCAGTGCCGCCGGCGACGGGTCTGCGCCGATGGTGGCGATCGGGTAGGTGATGGGCGGATGGGACGATTCGGGGAACAGGCCCAGCGAGCGGACGGCGTCGCTGGCCAGGGCGTCGGTGCGGTAGACCACGCCCAGCGGGGCTTCACCGCGGGCGACCAGCGCCAGGGCGGCACGCACATTGTCGGCGCGGGCCAGGCACGGTGCCAGGGCCTGCCATTCGCCCAGTGACTGCAATGCCTGACGGGCATAGATACCGGCCGGCACATGGGCCGGGTCGCCGACGGCCAGGCGCTCGCCGTCTGCCAGCCGCTCGGCCAGCGAGTCACCCTCGCCCGGCGCCACATCATCCAGCGGCGAGTCCTGCGCTGCAATCAGCGCCAGGCGGTTATGTACCAGATCGGCCCGCCGGGTCAGGCTCACGTCCTGCTCGCCCAGCCAGTCCATCCACTTGACGTTCGCCGAGATATACACCTCGGCCGGCGCGCCATGAGCGATCTGCCGCGCCAGGGTGGAAGACGCGGCATACACCGGCACCACGTCCACTTCATGGGAGGCCTCGAAGCGGGCCACGGCCGCGTCGATGGCATCGGTCATCGAGGCCGCCGCAAAGAGCTCGACCCGCTCCCCGGCCACGGCGAACGCGGGCAGACACGTCAGCAGTGCCAGCACGCCCCCGCAGAGCCCCCGGCGCAGCCGCCGCACGCCGGTCTCAATCCTCGACGGGAATAATGGCAATGATATGGTCCTCGAGTTCCTCGTCCGGAATGCCCTGCTGGGAGACGGCAAAGCTGCGCACGCTGATGCCCTTGCGATGCACGCGCTGCGGATCGCCCGAAATCAAGGGATGCCAACCGGCCAGCTTGCGCCCCTCCGCCAGACGACGATAGGCGCAGGAGCCCGGCAGCCACTTGAACTCCTCGACACGCTCCGGCGTCAGCTGCTGGCAGTCCGGCACCCGCGCGAAGCGGTTCTCGTAGTCACTGCAACGGCAGCTACCGATATCCAGCAACTCGCAGGCCACATTGAGCACCGCCAGATCGCCATCATCATCCTGCAACTTGACCAGGCAGCACTGCCCGCAACCATCACACAGCGCCTCCCACTCCTCACCGGTCAACTCATCCAGCGGGAAACGCTCCCAGAAACGCTCTCTCATGAAAATCCGGCCAATCAAAGAGGGCCTGCCGGCGACCAATCTTCGCGAGGGCGCTGTAAACCCTTCCGTGGGCGCTACATCTGCCATCCATGGCAGATGACCCTCGCTTCGTTTGGTCCCCGTCGCCCTGAGTTCAACGGGGGGGTTGCCCTTGACTTACCGCTTACCGCTTACAGCTACGTCCCTCTTCCCTCTTCCTTCTTCCCTCATTCTGCTTCCAGCTTACTCAATACTTCCCCTCCGTCGGGGTGCGATACAGGTCCAGCAGATACTCCTCCTTGGCCGGGGGCATCTGCAGGTAATAGCCCTTCTCCTCGATGGCCGCCATGATCGCCGCCCCCGTGGTCCTCGCCAGTGACTTCTCCGGCGTCAGCAGCAGGGTCATGGCCGACACTGGTTCACCGAAGCGCTCCAGCAGGGCCTCGGGAACCTCGTCGAGCCCCTGGCGCTTGTCGACGAACAGATACATGCCGTCCTTGAAGGGACTCTTGAAGACGTCACACAGCAGCTTGCCGTTCAGGTAGCTCATGAGGTTACCGGGGATTCGTTGAGAACATTCGCGAGCCGTTCGGCGAGGCGTTCGCCGCGCCAGCCGCCGGGCAGAGGCAGGTGCTCGCCACGCAAGGCGGCTCCAACCAGCGCCTCCATGTCGCGCCGCCGCAGCAAGAGTTCCGGCGCCACGCCCAGGCTCTCGGCTTCGTCGGTGACCACCTTCTTGAGGGACTTGAGGCGCTTCTTGAAGGCCGCGTCCATCGGCGACCAGGGCGGCGTCGGCAGATCGGCCTCATCGAGGTGCTTCGCCTCGCGCACCAGGCGCAGCAGGGTATCCCCCTCGCGCTTGACCAGCGGCGGTTTGACGCCCTCCACCTCAGCCAGCTCATAGCGATTGTCCGGCATGCGCTCGGCGATGGCGTAGAGCAGCTTGTCGCTGGCCAGCCAGCCACGCGGCAGATCGCGACGCCGTACTTCTCCCTCGCGCCAGATGGTCAGGCGCCGATAGGCCTCGACCTGGCGCGCCGCCAGCCGCCACAGCTGACGCTGCCGCAGGTACCACTGGCCATCACTCTGGGTGTCGCGGCTCGCCTGCTCGGCCAGCTGCTGACACTCTTCCTCGAGCCAGTCCAGGCGCCCATGCCGCAGCAGCGATTCCCGCTGGGCCCGCCACACCGCGACCAGATAGATCACATCCAGCGCCGCATAGGTCTTCTGCGTCTCGCTGAGCGGACGTTCCAGCCAGTTGGAACGCGTCTCGTCCTTGGGCAGGGTCTCGCCGATCCAGAACTCCACCAGCTTCTGATAGCCCATGGACGGCACTTCGCCGATCAGCGCCTGGGCAATCTGCGTATCGACCAGCGGCGCGATGGTCACGCCCGACCACAGGGCGAACACCTCGAGGTCCTCGCTGGAGGCATGCAGCAGCTTGAGCGGCCCTTCGCCCAGCAGCTGGCGAAACGTCTCGGTGCACGACAGCACCGTCGGATCGACCAGATAGGCCGTATCGCCGGCACAGAACTGTATCAGGGCCGGTACGGGATAGAAGGTCCGTTCACGGAAGAACTCGGTATCCAGCGCGATGACATCGGCCTGGGCCACCTCGGCACAGGCCGCATCCAGGGCCTCGGGCGTATCGATCCAGCGAATTTCGGGGGTCAGGGGCATGCAAGGGTCCGGTGGAAAAGTGGGATCACTCGCTCTCGAACGGCAAGCGACCATTGAAAGCGCGGCTCAGGGTACCACCATCGACGTATTCCAGCTCGCCGCCCATGGGTACGCCATAGGCCAGGCGCGACAGCTTCACGCCGCGCGGTCCCAGCTGCGAGGCAATATAGTGCGCGGTGGCCTCGCCCTCCACCGTTGGATTGGTGGCCAGGATCACTTCCTCGACACCCTCTTCGGCCACGCGTCCGTCGAGAAGATCGAGGCCGATATCCTCGGGCCCCACGCCATCCAGCGGCGACAGATGGCCATGCAGCACGAAGTAGCGTCCCTGATAGCCACGCGCTTCCTCGATGGCCAGCAGGTCGGCCGGCGACTCCACCACGCACAGCACGCTGTCGTCTCGGCGGGTGCTGGCACACAGCCCGCAGGTGGTCTCTTCGGTCAGGGTACGGCAGCGTTGGCAATAACCGACCCGCTCCAGGGCCTCGCCCAGCACCTCGGCCAGACGCTGGCCACCCTCGCGGTCGCGTTCGAGCAGATGCATGGTCATGCGTTGCGCGGTCTTGGGCCCCACCCCGGGCAACACCCGGAATGACTCCATCAACCGCTCGACCAGTGGAGAAAAGCTCATGTATTGCCCAGTTCCCAGTAGAAAAGCGCCTGACCCGCGATACAATCCGAGGCGGGCTCGTGCTGGCACGCACCTGACCCGGCGCCTCTCGTCGGATGACGCGCCACCGTCAGGCCTGCACGTTCATGGTGTGCTGACAGCCACATCAGGTTTTACAGGATATGCCACACCCGCATCACAAGGATGATGGGCTCAACCCTTTGCAAGCCCAAGGGAGCGCTGTATAAATAGCCGAGCAGCGTAAAGCGCAAGGCGTAGGAGCACAGAAAACGAGGCATAACATATAGTTAGGCGAGTTTTCGAGCACCGCACAACGCAGCGATTTGCACGCGCAGGCATTTAGACAGTGTTTCCTCAGAAGGGCATCTTGAAACCTGGCGGCAAATTCATCCCCGACGTCGCCTCTTCCATCATCTCCTTGGAACTGGTCTCGACCTTGCGCACCGCGTCATTGACGGCGGCCGCCAGCAGGTCCTCGAGCAACTCCTTGTCTTCCTGCATGACACTCGGGTCGATATCCACCGAAATGACATCATGACGACCGTTCATGGTCACCTTGATCATGCCGGCACCGGCTTCGCCCTGGACCTCGGCCTTGGCCACTTCTTCCTGGGCCTGCTGCATCTTTTCCTGCATTTCCTGGGCCTGCTTCATCAGGCCGTCCATTCCACCCTTCATCATGGCGGTATCCTCATCGTTCAAATGGTGGCGTCGTCGGCCGGTGGGGCCGGCGCCGCCAGGTAATCTGTCGCCCTTCCCTGCAGCGGAGCACCTGCTCTGCCTGAACAGGGCCTGTTTCAGCGGCGGGCAGGCTCCGTGACCGGCTTGACCGATGCCTCGATCAGCTGGGCACCGAATGCCTGCTCCAATTTCTTGACATGGGGGTCGGCGCGCAAGGCTTCAACCGCCTCGCCATGACGCTCGGCCGCCAGGCGATCGGCCTGCTGCTTGGGAGTCTCGCTGCCCGCGGCCAGTTCGCCATCGGCGATTTCCAGGCGACGCTCGAAGCCCGCCGCGGCCAGTGCCTCGCGAATCCGCTCGACATGCACCTCGGCCTGCATCGCTGCCTGGCTCGGGTCCAGGCGTAACTGCAGCGTCTCGCCGTCATCGTTTTCGACCATGCAATGCGCTGCCAGGTTGCGCGTCAACCCGGAAAGCCCCAGGGCATCGAAGCGTGCCAGCCAGTCCTCATGCGTCAGCCGGCTGCCGGAAGCCTCCACGGAGGCGGGCTCTTCGTCCGCGGGCGCAGCATCGGCGAGCGCCGCTTCCTCGGGCTCCACCGCGCTGGCCGGCTGGGACTGGGGCTCGTCAGCGAGGCCGGCCACCGGCTCGGGCGCCGCTTCCCCCGCCGCATCCGCCACGGGTGCGGGATCGGCGTCAGGCTCGACTGCCGGTTGAGTATCGTCCAGCGCCGCCGGGGCATCGCTCGGTTCCAGCGGCGGTCCGGCGTCCGGCGCTTCATCAGCGGCCGCCATGCCGCTTTCCACCGCGTCCTCCGCGCTCGCCTCCTCCGGCAGATCCTCCCAGGGCGGCGTGGTCGCAGGCTGAGCGGGTTCGGCATCAGCCTCGGCCGGAGCACTGGAGGCTTCCGGCTCCGGCGTGCCCTCGGCCTCGGGCTCAGGCTCCGTAGTGGATGAAGGTGACGACGACATCTGCGGCTCGGGTGCCGACGACGGCTGCGCCTCGGCAGGCGTCTCGCCGCCTGAAGCGCCGCTGGCCGGCGCCGTCTCGCCGCCAGTGGACGGCGCACCATGCGAGCCACTGCCCCCCTCGCCGCGCATCGGCAAGGGCGTCTGCGCCGGCTTGGGCACGCCCTGCGGGCGGAAGGCCAGCATGCGCAGCAGCGTCATCTCCAGAGCAGTGCGCAGATCCGGCGCATGGCCCATGTCGCCGCGTCCCTGCACGCCGATCTGGTAATACAGCTGAATATCCTCGGCGGTAAAGCGCGCCGCCAGTGCCAGCAGGTCATCGCGATCGCCATGGCCGTTATCCACGGCATCCGGCACCATCTGGGCAATCGCCAACCGATGCAGGATACCGGTCACGTCATCCAGCACGGCGGCAAAATCCGGCCCCTGTTCGGCCAGGGCCGCGACCTCGGCCAACAGCCGGGCGGCATCCGCCTCGGCCAGCGCCTCGATCAGCGCCAGCACATGGCGATGGTCCAGGGTACCCAGCATGGCCGCCACATCGGCGTGACGAATCTCGCCCTGGCCGAAGGCAATCGCCTGATCGGTCAGGCTCATGGCATCGCGCATCGAGCCTTCCGCCGCCTTGCCCAGCAGCCACAGAGCGCTCTCCTCGAAGGAAACGCTTTCGGCCTCGAGCACCATGGAAAGGTGGCCGACGATGCGCTCGGGGGGCATGTGCTTGAGGGTGAACTGCAGGCAGCGCGACAGCACCGTGGGCGGCAGCTTCTGCGGATCGGTGGTGGCCAGCAGGAACTTCACATGCGGCGGCGGCTCTTCCAGCGTCTTGAGCAGCGCATTGAAACTGCTGGTGGAGAGCATGTGCACCTCGTCGATGAGGTACACCTTGTAGCGCCCCTGGGTCGGCGCGTACTGCACATTGTCGAGCAGCTCGCGGGTATCCTCGACCTTGGTGCGCGAGGCCGCATCGACCTCGAGCAGATCGACGAAGCGACCCTCGTCGATGGCCTGGCAATTCGAGCACTCGCCACACGGCTGCGAGGTCACCGCCTCGTCGCCCGGCCCGCCCGCCGTACAGTTCAGGCACTTGGCCAGGATACGCGCCAGGGTGGTCTTGCCCACGCCGCGCGTGCCGGTGAACAGATAGGCATGGTGCAGCCGCCCCTGATCCAGCGCGTTGACCAGGGCACGTTGCACATGCTCCTGCCCGACCAGTTCATGAAAGGTGCGCGGCCGCCACTTGCGGGCCAGTACCTGATAGCTCATGCGGCTCGGAATCCTTGCAGCGAGGCTGGCTCACAGCCAAATAAGATCTGACCCGCCGGCCACGGCGAATCTTGAGAAAGTTACTGCATTCTACCGGGTGGCGACCGGGGCGCAAAGCATCATGCCAGCATGCTATGTCGAGGCAAGAAAAGATAACGGTTGTTTGCTACCGTCGGGCCAGCTCTGTCGCTTGGAGCATCTGCCCCCCCCCTCGCCCACGCAAGGATCGCTGTCATGCCACCACTACTGCTCTGGACCCTCGCTGCCCTGGCCGGTACGGCCGTCATCTGGTGGGGCAGCGGCCTGCTCGAACGCGCCAGCGAGCGACTGGCCGCCTATTACCGACTGCCCGACATCGTCCAGGGCGCCATCGTGGTGGCCGTCGGCTCGAGCTTTCCAGAGCTCTCCACCACGGTGATCTCGACACTGATTCACGGCGAGTTCGAGCTGGGCGTGGCGGCCATCGTCGGCTCGGCACTGTTCAACATCCTGGTGATCCCGGCGCTGTCCGGCCTGGCCAGCCAACATGCGCTGACCGCCAATCGTGACCTGGTCTACAAGGAAGCCCAGTTCTACATGATCGCCGTGGCGGTGCTGACCCTGACCTTCGCCTTCGCGGCGATCTATTACCCGGGCGAGACCGACGGCGGGATCATCACTGGCGAGATAACGCCCCTGCTGGCGCTGATTCCCATCGCCCTGTATGGCCTCTATCTGTTCGTGCAGTACCAGGACACCCTGGAGCACGAGTCCGATGTGGTGGCCGACGACATTCGGCCCGGGCGCGAGTGGCTGCGTCTGGGACTGTCGCTGTTGGTGATCGTGGTGGGGGTCGAGGCCCTGGTGCAGGCCGCCATCAACTTCGGCGAGATCTTCGGCACACCGAGCTTCCTGTGGGGCATTACCGTGGTGGCGGCCGGCACCTCGATTCCCGATGCTTTCGTATCGATTCGCGCGGCGCGTCAGGGGCGCGGCATCACCAGCATTGCGAATGTGCTGGGCAGCAATACCTTTGACCTGCTGATCTGCATCCCCGCCGGGGTACTGATCGCCGGCGGCGCCATGGTCAACTTCTCGGTGGCCGCGCCCATGATGGGGGCGCTGACCGCCGCCACCGTGGCGCTGTTTCTGATGATGCGCACCAGGATGGTGCTCTCGAAACCGGAGTGCGGCGTCCTGTTGATGCTTTATGTCGCCTTCATCATCTGGATCTCGGCCGAGAGCTTCGGCGCCCTGGACTGGGTGCCCCATCTACCACCGGCCTGATGGGCCTCACCGGCTTCGGGACGCCGGGTGGTAACGTCTCGCTTGCTCGGCGGCGGCTGCGCGCCCCGCCATCCATCTCGTGGGTAAGAGGAACACTCATGACCAGTATCGTCATCGGCGCTTCCAGCGCGATTGCCCGGGCTGCCATCCAGCGACTGCTGGAACGCGGCCAGACGGTGCATGCCATCAGCCAGCGCCCGCGGCCCGTTTCCCTGTCCGATGAACGACTCAGCTGGTGGCAGTGCCGCCATGAGGCGGCCGACATCGAGGCCCAGGTCGACCAGCTGGCCGAGCGGATTGCCGATGCCCCGATCGACCGCGTACTGATCTGCAATGGCCGGCTGCACAGCGAGAGCATCGACGTCGAGAAAAAGCTCGACGACCTGCAGGTGGAGAGCTTTCACCAGCTCATGGACAGCAACGCCCTGATCCCCGCCCTCTGGCTGCGCTCGCTGCTGCCGCTGCTGAAAAAGCACGATACCCGCATCGCGGTGTTCAGTGCGCGTATCGGCAGCATCGGCGACAACCGTCTGGGCGGCTGGTACAGCTATCGCGCCAGCAAGGCGGCACTGAACATGCTGCTGAAAACCGCGGCGGTGGAATACGCCCGCATCGCCAAGGGTGTGAAGCTGGTGGCCTTTCATCCCGGCACCACCGACACCCCGCTCAGCAAGCCCTTCCAGGCCAAGGTGCCGAAGGGCAAGCTGTTCACCCCGGACTTCGTGGCGTCGCGGCTGCTGGATATCCTCGATACCGTGGAGGCGGACCGCACCCTGAGCTTTCTGGACTGGGACGGCCAAGCCATCGACTGGTAGTGGCGCCGGCTCAGGGGTGCGTCGCGCTGGCCTCCTCGAATCCCTGCAGGACATTGACGACATTGGTGCCGATCGCCTCCACGGCATAGCCGCCTTCCATCAGGAAGGTGGTCGGCACGCCCAGGCCGGCCAGGCGACGGCCCATCTCGCTGAAGTCGTCGCTGGTCAGCTTGAACTCGCTGATCGGGTCATCTTCGAAGGCATCCACGCCCAGCGAGACGATCAGCAGTTCACACTCCGCCGCGCGGAGGCGCGCCAGGGCATCATCGAGCGCCTGCACCCAGACATCGAACGCACTGCCCGGTGCCAGCGGATAGTTGGCGTTGAAACCCTCTCCCCTGCCGTGTCCGACTTCACTGGCATGCCCCAGAAAGTACGGGAAGCAATGGCGGGGATCGCCGTGTATCGAGGCGAAGAAGACATCATCACGCTCGTAGAAGATCTGCTGGGTGCCGTTGCCGTGGTGAAAGTCGACATCGAGGATGGCCACGCGGTGCTTGCCGCTGTCCAGGGCGTACTGGGCGGCCACGCCGGCATTATTGAAGAAACAGTAACCGCCGAACTGATCGCTGGCGGCATGATGGCCGGGCGGCCGGCACAGGCCGAAGGCCGGCTCGCCCGTGGTCAGGCTGTGGCGCACGGCGGACAGCGCGATGTCCTTGCTGGCCTGGGCGGCCTCGAAGGTACCTTCACAGATCGAAGTATCCGCCGAGAGCGCATAGTGGCCGAGCCGGCCATCCAGATGATCCGGGATGACATCCCCCGGCATGGTGCGCGTCGGCCAGATCCAGGCGATGGCCTCGCCCTTTCGCCCCAAGGCACACCACTGCTCCCAGCACTCGGCGAGAAACTGCACATAGTCCGGGTCATGAATGGCCAGCACCGGCTCGAGACCGAAAGCCTCCGGCTCGCGCACCTCGCCCAGGCGGGCTTGCTGAATGCGCTTGAGCACCAGATCGACCCGCTCGGGGCATTCGTACGGGGCAACAAGAACGCCGCCATCCAGCTCGGTGCGCGCCCGGCGCAGCTGGGTGGCGACGGTGTGAAAGGTCAACATCGGGGCAGGCGTCCTTCAGGGCTGATTCATCGGCTCACAAAGCCCCACAGGATAGCGTCACCGAGGGAATTCAGGAAGCGACCGCCTGCTGCTCGAGCTCCTGCTTGAGCGCATCGTCGAGCTCCAGCGCCGTGGCCAGCTGATCGAGCCAGGCCCGCTCCATGGCGTTCTGGTCGTCGATGATGGCGACGCTGACCAGATACATCTCGCGAGCGGCCTGCGGCGAATCGGCCTGCTGCGCCAGGGCAGCGGCATCCAGCGGCGCCTGCAGTTGCTGCTCGACCCACTGGTGCAGCTCGTCGTCGGCACCCAGCTCGTCGATCTGCTCGGCCAGCATGGCGCGTTCCTGTTCATCGATGTGGCCATCGGCCCGGGCGGCCATGATCATCGCCTGAAGCAGCTCCAGGCTGCGCTCCTCCTGCTGGTTGGCCTCGAGCTGCTCCACCGGCTTGCCCTCGCGGGCTTCGTCACCGCCGGCACCACCCCGGGAATTCTGCCAGGCCTTCCAGGCCAGCATGCCGACCCCGGCGATGGCGCCATACTTGAGCGCCTTGCCGCCCATCTTGCGGCCGCGCTTGGAACCCACCAGCATGCCCAGGGCCCCACCGCCCAGCAGCTGCTTGGGGTCGAAGCCGCCGGACTGGCCGCCACTCTTGCCACTACCACTGCCGCTGCCACTCAATTGAGACGACAGGCTGTCGACCATGCCCTTGAGGTCATTGCCGCCGGACGACCGGGAGCTGGAACCGCTGCCGGCCTGCTTCATCAACTGCTTGAGAATAAACTGGGCGTTCATCGCATCCTCCATCACGGATTGGCTCTCGCCTTGGATGCCGAACCGCGGGTTTCGTTTCATTGATGGAGCGAGCATGACGCATCGACACTGCGACTGCCATCGGCATGCACGAAAGTCGCATCAGACGGGCAGTATTGGACTAGCGGCAGCAGAAGCGTGGGCCAAAAAAGCGGGGGGACACAGAGGGCCAAGGGGGCCACAACAGGCCATGGCGGCTAGCGGGTCGAAGCAAACAGGGAGCTGAAATGGAGGCAGCCCCGACAGCCACATCCCGGCACACGCCTCCATCACTACCGTTGCTCCCTTCCGGGCCTGGCGGGGTTTGCGATTTCGCGTTGCGGGAGGACCGACGGGGCCACCACAGACGACAGATTGTTGATGCCGAACTCGAGCTTCCTTCAGGGCGCGTCGAGCGGTGCGCAATATAACAAGCGTGGTGCCCGCGGGCAAGCCATCGGCGGCAGAAATCGCTGCGTTGACGGCTTCGGCGGTCTTTCCGCTCCGAACACACTATGCTGAATATTGGCAAGTACCCGCCGCAGAGACGGCATCGCTTTGTTAACACCGTGGAGGTGTCTATGCAGAAGGATCCCAACAAGGGGTATATCGCCCTGCTGGGCTGGAGCCTGAATGCCATCGAGGCCGCCGAGAAGTTCGATCGTCGCTACGTCATCGTCGCGCCGGACTGGGCCGAGGAATACTGCCAGAAACATGACCTGCCCTATGTGTCCTGGAACTTCGAGCGCTTGAACGACCGCTCCATGGAAATCGCCGAAACCCTGCGCGACATGGGCGTGAACGTGGCGATACCTCTCTACGAGGAAACCGTCGAATGGGCGGGCGCCATCAACTCGGTGCTGCTCGACAACCCGCGCCTGTATGGCCAGTCGCTGTTGCTGCGCGACAAGGCCCTGATGAAGCGCCGGGCACAGCTGGGCGGCATTCGCGTGGGCATTTTCGAGGAAGCGCACGACAAGGACGATGTCATCCGTTTTCTCAAGCGGGTCAACCAGACCCTGCTCAAGCTCGACGGCGATCCCAATGACCCCATTCACCTCAAGGCCTTCGACAAGGCCGGCTGCCTGGGCCATCGCGTGATTCGCACGCCGGACGAGGTCGATACCATTCCCGACGAGGAATTCCCGGTGCTGATGGAGTCCCACCTGGATGGCTGGGAGTTCGCCGTCGAGGCCTGGATTCACGACGGCAAGATCGCCTTCTTGAACATTTCCGAGTACGTCACTCTGGGCTATTCGGTCTATGTGCCGGCCTCTCCCGAGCTGGAACGCTATCGCGAGCAGATCACCCGGCAGATCGAAAAGCTGATCAAGACCTTCGACATCGACTTCGGCCTGATCCACCCGGAATATTTCGTCACCAGCGACGGCGAGATGTACTTCGGCGAGGTGGCCTATCGTCCGCCGGGCTTCAAGGTCTTCGAGCTGCTGGAGCGGGTCTACGGCTTCAATGCCTACCAGGCCAGCATGCTGGTCTTCGATCCCAAGTCCACGCCTGAAGAAGTCGCCGCCTTCTTCCCGAAAGAAGTCGTCGACGCCGATGGCTACGCCGGTTGTTTCGGGGTCTATCCGCGCCTGCGCGTGGTCAGCCGCCTGGAAATCCCCGAGCAGGTCGAGGATCACCCCTACTTCGAGTCCCACGAGCTGACCCCGCCCGTGCAGGAAACGGTCACCAAGCGCACGGCCTTCGGCACCCACTGGGGGCTGACCTACTTCAAGGGCGATGACCCGCACCGCATGCGCGACCTGCTCAAGAGCCTTGAAGAGCTTGATTTTTACGTATAAAGCAGGCGTGATGCGCCAAATCAATGATCGGGAGTCTGCGTGACGACGCCACCTAATCCCCAAAACGGCGAGCCCAGTGTCGATGAGGACAAGCTCGCCGGCCTGTTGGCCAAGCTGGACAGCGCCATCAACCAGCTGGACCAGGCCGCGGCATTCGCCAAACCCGGCAAGCTGGCGCCGGTGCTCGATACCGCCCGCCGCACCATGCTGCAGAATGGCGGCTGCGCGGCGGTAGAGCAACGCACAGCAGCCATGGAGGCCGCCGGTGTGTTCCTGGGCTCGGACTGGGAAACCCCTCAGTTTCTGCTGCCCTCGCTCACCGTCCAGGCCCTGCAGAGCGCCGACCCCAACACCGTGGTCATCGAGGCATTGAGCGAACTGCGCCTTTTGCCGGTGGCCAAGGGCGAAACCACCCATACACAGATCACCACCGAACAGGCCCATCACTATCTGTCGCAGACGATGGCGCTGAACCTGTCGCTGCTGTTCAGCGCCCCCAGCGAGGCCGAGCGGGCCTCCCAGGGGCGTCTGGCCATGCTGCCACGGCAGCTCTTTCAGCACCTGGCGCGGCGCATCGGCTATGAACACATCATCGACCAGCTGATCGAGGAGATCTGGCGCATCCTCAACCAGCGGCCCATCCAGGTCGAACCGGTCAAGCGCATGATCACCCAGATCGCCATCTGTCAGGCCGACCCGGCCATCGACCTGGGCAGCAGCGGCCAGGGCGCGGACCGTCTGGTCAGCTCGTTGTTCGGCCCCACCCAGGCATGCCGCGAGGACCCCGGCATAGCCGTCTATGGCGAGCGCCTGGCGAGCATGGACACCACGGCCCTGCAGGCCGAGGCCACCGGCTTTGCCCGGGCCATGCACGACACCGGCCTGGTCTCGCCCTACCACGCCGTGCTGCTGCAACACCTGAACACCCAGCGCAACGACCACCTGCTCAGCGAGGCCCTGGGGCTCTCGGCCACGGGGCGCGATTGCCTACTGTGCTATCGGCAGCTGACGCATGCCCTGATCCACGATGCCATCCTGCCGCAAACCGCCCAGGCGGCCTATGGCATGGCGCTGATGCTGGAGCGCGGCGTGCTCTATCAGCCGCCGGTGGCACCCGCCATGTGGCGCCAGCTCGGCCTGGTGCTTTCCGAGTGGTCACAGGCGCGCCTCAACCTCGCCTTCGGCGATGAGGTGGCGCCGCAAGCCCGACTGCTGGAGGGCGTGCTGTGCATGCTGGGCCTGCCGCTGGGCGTGGGCCAGGGCAACAATCCGACCTGCCAGTCGGCACGGGCCCTCTCCATGTGGGCCTACAACGATCCGGACTACCTGCTGCAGATGATCGCCTGGGCCGCCCGCGACGATGACATCATCATGCACTTCGAGGGTCAGTCGATCTCCTCCATGGCCTGTCTGTCGGGTGTGGCCACCGAATTGCCCATGGACCTCGATCCGGTGTCGCTGATCGTGGTACCGCACCTGGATCGCATCTATGCCGAGATGGGAAGGCGCTGTGTCGACCGCGAGGGGGACCCCCACCGCTGGGTGAACCCGGAGTTTCATGGCTGGTGGTCGGGGCGCGGCTTTCGCATCAATGTCGACGTGGCCAGCGGCCAGCTCACCGAGCTGGAGCATTTCCTGCGCCACTTCTATGCCAGCTATCACCCGGATTACAACGGCAATCAGCCATTGATTCACCCCCAGCCGGCAGGCATCGCCGTGACCGACAGCGCGGCCCGCTTCATCGGCTGGCATGCCATCAGCATCCTGCGCGCCGGACTCGACCCGGACGGCGTCACGCGCATCTACTTCTACAACCCCAACAACGACAGCGGCCAGAACTGGGGAGACGGCGTGATGGTCAGCACCGCCGGACACGGCGAACGTTTCGGTGAAGCCTCGCTGCCCTTCGACCAGTTCGCCTCACGGCTCTACATCTTCCACCACGACCCGCTGGAACGCGGCGAGCTGGCCCAGGTCCCCGAGAAGGAACTGACACGCGTCATCGGGTACATCGAGCGCAGCTGGGGCGCCGACCGCCTGCCCCCTGGCGAATTGCAGGCTTCCAAGGGCACCACCCCTCCGCCATGATGAGTCACGGATGCTCGGGCGCGTTGCTCTACAGGTGGCGCGCCTCGGGCCGCCAAAACCTCTCGTTGTGACATAATCCCGATTTGTCCGCTGCTGGAATCGATACTCCATGCCTCGCCTCGATCAACTCCTGCTCGGCCAGGGCCTGGCCCGTTCACGCACCCGCGCCCAACGCCTGATTCGCCATGGCCGGGTGCGCCGCGCCGAGGACGGCAAGGTGCTGACCCGCCCCGGCGAGAAACTGGCCGAGACGGTCACCCTGCTGGTCGAGGACGACCCGGAAGAGCGCTATGTCTCGCGGGCGGGCCTCAAGCTGGAAGCCCTGCTGGCAAGCCTGGCGTTACCCCTGGAGGGCCGCGACGTGCTGGACGTGGGCCAGTCCACGGGCGGCTTCACCGATTGCGCCCTGCGCCACGGCGCCCGGCACGTCATCGGCGTCGAGGTCGGTCGCGATCAGCTGGAGGCCGGCCTGCGCGACGACCCGCGAGTGACTTGCCTGGAAGGCCTGAATGCCCGCGCCATGCGCGACGATACCGCCCTGCAGCACGCCCTCGGCCAACACTCGGTGGATATGGCCGTCATGGACGTGGCCTTTATTTCCCAGACCCTGATCCTGCCCGAGCTGGCGGCCATCCTGCCGGCAGGCAGTGAGCTGCTGTCGCTGGTCAAACCCCAGTTCGAAGTCGGCCCCGACGGCGTCAACGCCCAGGGGCTGGTCACCCAGCCCCACCGCTACGCCGATGTCGAAGCGCGCCTACGGGCCGCCTGCGAGGCCAGCGGCTTCAGGGTCCATCACTGGCAGGAAAGCCCGATTCGCGGCGGCGACGGCAATCGCGAGTTTCTGCTGTATGCCGAACGGGGTTGAACGCGATTCCAGGCAGAGGCCGCCCGCAAGCCTCACCACACTGTCAGCTCTGGCTTACATAATATTGCGTGATGGCTTAACCAACTCGGTCCCTTTGGGGCAATAAGCTCCCTTCTAGCAGACAAGCGTGGCATGCGCTCTGACGTTGCCATGGACAGCGGCTGTAAGCTCCGGTCATGAGTTGATCAACTGAACCCTATATGGCTTTCAACCGACTTTGCTTATCTGCTGCCATGAGCGAGACATGTTTGCCTATTCCTCTTGGGCACCAGTGGCGGGTTGCAAGCTTTTCATGGCGCTCTAAACGCTAAATGCAACGCAGCTCAACTGGAAAGGTATATAACCCGAATGTAACGCTGCGCTCGCGACATAGCATTTCATTACGCAAGGGACTGTAAGATGGCATCACTTCACTACCTGACGTCGTGGGCTGCGCTTGCGGCATCCACTGCACTGTTATTATCCGGCTGCGGCAACAACTATCCGGATACAGCTCAAGTCACTCCCGCCAATAGCCAATTAGCCTCCATGGTGGACAATAACCGACAGATGGAGCTTTTTTATCTGACAGACCAGAGTGTCCAAGGTGCGCAACGTCTGGCTGACTTGCGCACAGACGTCAAGGCATACATACGCAACGACGCGAGCACGGGGTATCAAGACCAGATCGACTTCTCTTCAGCCGCAGACAGTCAGGACATCGAAAAACTCAAGAAAGCTCTGGCGGCCTACGACGCCCATGCGCAAGAGTCCGACGGGGCCTGGAAAGAAAAACTCGAAGAAAAACTGGCACCTATTCAGTCCGAACTGGAGACAGCCAAGGCAGCATTGACAAAGGTAACCGACAAGCGAGACGGGTATCGTGACGTCATCCAGCCGGCTCAGACCGAGATCGAGTCGATCCAGAAAAAGATTGATGAAAAAGAAAAACGAATGGACCATCTTGTCAAGCAGGTAGCGGAAAGGTGGAATCAATATATACTCGACAATGACATGGCCATTCGGACGCTGGATGACGACTCCAGCAAAGTCTTTTCCTATTTATACATTGAGCAAGAAGAATGTCAGAAAAATCGCTATGATGACAAGATCACCGTCGACCGAACTGACCAGGATGGACGTTGCTACTATCTAAAGTTACCTGACAAATCCATGAAAAACTCCGAGATTACAGAGGGGTATGCTGAAACCTTCAAGAAGCACATGAAGCTTCAGGAAGAAATTGGCGACCGCTACAATCCCGAGGATGGTTCGCTCAAGGTCAGGCTGAGTCGGGCCAGGGGAAAGCTGGATGATGCCGAAATTCGTGCCGAAAACCGCTATGGCAGTGAGTGGGATTTGAAACGTCAGTACAAGCGGGCAGCTCGCAAGGTGGAAAACCTTGAGAAAGACATCGAGAACATCCAGAGCCCCGCCAGCAAAGAGCGCTTCCTGGACGATTACATGGAGTATGCACGAGTCGTTGTTGAAACTGTGCTTGATGAACATGTATCACGACGCGTCCGGGAGATCTTTTCCTCCACTACGCGCCAGGAAGTGTCGCTGTCAAATGACTTCAAGCTTGAAGAAGAGGCTAAAATTTTAGCCCTGGTTATCCCAACGTCTTCATTTCGTCATGGGAGTGGTCAATTAGTCACCACAGTTGATATGACTCAGCCTGTCGAAACAGATCGCCTCAATATCACCCCGAACGAAAACAACAGCACACATTCAACTGAGCACGACCCTGACCTGCAGGTCATTATAGCGGTGGCTTCGGCCATGCCTGCCTCAGATAGCTGAGCCGTTGAAAAAATCAGATCAGCCAACAAGGAGACACAAGATGAAACTGGGTGACTTCACATCCTTCGAGAAATTTCTCACACCAAAACTTATCACCTTTGGGTATTGGGTAGGTATCATTGTGATCCTCCTCGCAGGAGCTGGAGGTGTCATTACCGCCCTTTTCAGTGGTGAAATCATCTTTCTGGTGATCAACCTGATTGGCATACTGTTAGGGATGATCTTCTGGAGGGTGCTCTGCGAAGGTGCCATCCTGCTCTTCGGTATCTATGATCGACTGGGTGAGGTAAGAGACGGTTTTCAGGGTTCGCATTTAACATCGCGCGATAACTAATAACGACTTCCGCATGCCGCCTGGTAGCCCTTGCGGGCTGCCAGGAGAAACGGGAACAGCAGGAGTGGATTCGCATCGGGGCCAAACGGCGCCTCAAGTAACACCTGACATATCCAGAGTGATCAGGGACGGCCGCTGAGCCATGGGTATAGACAACGCTACATTCAAGCGACAAGAACAACACCTGCAGAGTCAGAAGATCGAGTGAATATGGGCAATACCACTCTACCCAATGGTGCTGGGTCCATCATCACAATCAAACGACATGCGCTCACCGCCCACCACCATCGCCACCTCCCCCGTCGCCACCACTGACATCACCGGGATCACCGGGCGCGCCCGGGGGCGGGTGACTGGGTGGCGGTGTGCTCGACGAACTCGCAGATGGCCGGGACTCCAGTCGCGCCCTGGTGCCGTCGCTGCGGTGCAGCCAGACATCCATCTGATTGAAGGCGATGTTCAGGTCATGCTCGGCCAGCAGCTGGCCGACCCGCGAGTTGATTTCGTCTGTGGCGAACAGCCGATCGCCGAGGCTGTTGACGTAGACACGCAGCTCATACTCCATGGCGCTCTCGGTATAGCGCATGAAGAAGATTTCCGGCGGCGGGTCGCGCAGCACGCGCTCGTTCTCGTCGGCGGCCTGCTGAAGGAGTCGCTGCATCAGCTGCGGTGGCGTGCCGAGTTGCACGCCATAGGTCAGGATCACCCGGGTGATGCTGTCCGACAGCGACCAGTTGATCAGCTGGTCGGTGACGAAGGTCTTGTTGGGGATGATGATTTCCTTGCGATCGAAATCGGTGACCGTGGTGGCTCGGATGCGAATGCGGCTGACGGTGCCGGTGAGATTACCCAGGGTAATGGTGTCGCCGATGCGTACCGGGCGTTCGAAGAGAATGATCAACCCGGAGATGAAGTTGGCGAAGATTTCCTGCAGGCCGAAGCCGAGGCCGACGCCCAGGGCGGCGACCAGCCACTGCAGGTTGCTCCAGGCCACGCCGAGCGCACCGAGTGACATGACCACGCCGGTACCGACGATGGTGTAGGACAGCAGCGAGGTGATGGCATAGGCGCTGCCCTGCTTGAGCTCGAGCCGTGACAGCACCATGACTTCCAGCAGTCCGGGCAGGTTGCGCGCCAGCACCAGGGTCAGGCCGATGATCATCAGGGCCACGATGATATCCGCGACCGACATGGCACCACCGACGATGTCGGCGCCCTGCCCTTCATCCGCAAACAGCATGACCTGTTCCAGATAGCCGAAGACCGTCAACAGATCCGCCCAGACCATGTAGAGCGCGACCAGGAAGCCGATCATCAGCCCCAGCTTGGCCAGCCGCAGGGACTGCTGGTTGACCTGCTGCATGTCCAGCGGCGGTTCCTCGACGATATCGAGGCCGCTTTCTCCCTCGTGTTCCTGCTGGGCGCGGCGTCGTGCCAAGGCACGACGGTAGGCCAGGCGACGGGCGGCCACGGCCAGGCCGCGCACCACCGCCGCCTCGACCAGAATCCAGCCCCCCAGCAGATAGAGCGTCATGACGAAACGGCTGACCAGGCTCAGGGCCGTGTAGGCATAGCCGGAGACGACCAGGCCCGTCAGCACCAGCGGCACGGCGGCCATGGAAAGCCCCAGCACCAGGCGGAACAGCTTGACGCCGAAAAAGGGCGTGTGCGCCAGGATCAGCTTGCCGAGCGACATACTCATGCCGACGAAGCCGACGAGCAATATCAGCATCGCCACCGGCCGCAGGTTGAGGTTGATGCCGGCTTCGCGTGCCGGTGGGGCAATCAGCAGCACCGGAATCATGGCGACCAGCAGCCACCACAGCCAGCGCCGCAGGCGCGCCACATAGCCGGCGGGCCAGTAGAAATGCCGTACCGCCACGCCATCCGGCACCAGCAGGCGTCGTGCCATGGCGACCACGGCCCCGGCCAGGGCGACCTGAACCAGAGAGCCGCCGATCACCGGCGCGGCGCCCTGCCCGCCCCACGACAGCACGGCCGCGACACCCGCCAGCAGCAGCGGCATGGGGGCCGCCAGCAGGGCATTGAGCAGCACCGCCTGGGGCGTGTGTGCCTGACTGTCCGAACGCAGGTGACCTATCTCTTCATGCAGGCGCTGCAGCCGACGCTTGAGCGAACGCCGCAACAGCAGCAACACGCCGCTCATCAGCAACGGCACAATGGCGATCAGGGCGCCGGCATCCGGCAGGGTCCAGCGATGCGGCAGGATCCGGCGCCACTCGCCCTCTCGCCACTCGGTAAGCAGATGCTCGGGCAGCTTGAGCAGCCAGGCAAGATCGAGCGGCCGCGCATTGGCGATCCAGAACAGCTGCTTGTCGATGGTGTCGCGCAGCGAACGGCTGGTAGACAGCAGCTGCTGCTGGTGTAGCTGAAGTTCGATGGCCGAGCTGAGCATTTCGCTGTAGGTCGGCTCCAATTGGTCCATGAGGTCACGACGAGCCTGCAACAGCTGGGTCAGAGGCTGCACCAGTGCCGGCGAGACATCCGTGACACCCGCCTCCTGAAGACGCTGGCGAGCCTGTGCTTCGGCATCCTTGAGCACTTCACTCTGACGTTCCAGCTCGAACTGGCGCAGCCGCCAATCAGCGATTTCATCCTTGAGGCCACCGCGCACTTCGACCCGGGGCAAGGCCTGGCGCTGCTCGCGCAGAATCCGCGACAGCAAGGTGCTGCCGCGGATGGCATCGACATGCTCGTCCAGGCCACGTTGCAGCTGACGCACCTGCTCGAGCTGACGGCGAACGTCCAGCCCCTGGCGCACCAATTCATTGGAGCGACTGGTCATCTGCAGCAGTTCCAGGCTCAGCTCGCGATTGATGCGTTGCGCTTCGCTGATCTGCGGATGCTGTGCCACCTCATCGGGCTCGTCCTGCACGGCATCGGCAATGGCCTGCTCGGAGCGCTCACGACGACGCTCGTCGATCAGGCGTTGCAGTGACAGCAGACGTGCTTCCTGACTGGCGACCTGGCGCTCCAGCAGCGCCCGCCGCTGCCGCTCCAGCTCACGCAGCCGGGTGTTGGTGGCCAGCTCGCGTTGATGCAGCGCCAGCCGCTGCTCGGCCAGGGCGCGCTTCACGCGGGCCTGCAGCATGCGCGGATCACGCTCTTCGACATTCTGCGCGCTCAGGTTTTCGAGGCTACGACGGCTTTGCTCGGCCAGCTCGGTGGCCTCGGCGATGCCCTGTTGTGCACGCTCGGGCAGTGTCTGGGTGCCCAACAGACGCGTCTCGACCTGCGACAGGCGTTCCTGGTCATTGCGCAGCGCCACGCTGGTGGCCTCCAGCCGCTGTTCGAGGGTGGCCAGAGGCAGGGATTCCAGTGACGACAGCGAATCCGCGGGTGTCTCGTCCTCGCTATCCTGCAGCGCCTGCTGCAGCGCTTCGATCTCCTCCGGCGCCTGGTCGATCCGCGACTCGAGCTCGGCGAGACGCGTCCGCGTAGCCTCCAGCGTCGCCAGCTCCTCGAGGGTCGCCTGGAGAATATCGAGCTTTTCCTGGGTCGCCGCATCCACCTGCTGGCCGTCGGCGGGACGCAATTCCTCGAGGCGCTGTTCCAGCGACTCGCGTGTCGGCAAGTCGACCGCCCAGCTCGTCGAGGCCATCAACAGCATCAATAGGCAAACAATGTGCAAGACTCGCTTGCCGGCACGGCGGGAGACTCTGTTCACGGACACCTCGTCATCGGTGACATCACCAGGTTGATTGGATTCTCGGCGCATCGGGTCGGCAAAGCAACGCTTCTCGTCGCCATGACGCCACAGTTGACTTGCCCTGTCGTCATGGTAGAAACGAGGGCCTATATCCCAATCAAGCAGGCGGCGCATGAAGCCATCTCGACTCCTCGTTGTTACCCTGATGCTGGCCGGCCTGTCGAGCCAGGCCCAGGCGGCGGAACCTCTGACCGAAGCCGAGCGCGAGGCCATCGAGTCGCGTATTCAGTCGCTGCAGGCCGAGCTCGGCAAGTTGCGCGGGCGCCTGCAAGGCGACCATGCCACCGGCTCGACCCAGGCGGCATCTTCCACGTCCGCCCAGGCCGGCCAAACAGATGCAGCATCCAGCCAGCGCCCGGCGCAGGACCCCGGGGACCGTCAGGTGGAAGCAGACGGGAGGGACGAGCCGGAACAGCCGCTGGAAGCGTCCGTGGTCACGCGTCGCCTGTTGGAGGAAGAGTCCGAGCAGAACCCTTATGCCATCACCACCCATCGACGTAACTACCTGCTGCCGCTGAGCTACACCAATAGCCCCAACGATAAGGCGTTCGACAGCATCGATGACCAGGCCGATGCCAACCATCTGGAAATGAAGTTCCAGTTCAGCGCCAAGTTCCAGCTGGCGGAAGAGCTGCTGCCGGCGGACGGCGACCTGTTCTTCGCCTATACCCAGCAGAGCTGGTGGCAGGCCTACAATACCGATGCCTCCTCACCCTTCCGCGAAACCAACTATGAGCCCGAGATCTTTGCCGACTTCGACGCGGACTGGACATTCGCCGGCTGGACCAACATCAACAATCGCCTGGCCCTGAATCATCAATCCAATGGCCGCTCCGGCGAGATGTCGCGCAGCTGGAATCGTGTCATCCTGACCAGCACCTTCATCAAGGATGGCTGGGGGGTCTCGCTGCAGCCTCACTGGCGGGTACCGGAATCGGCCGCGGAAGACGATAACCCGGACATCGAGGAATACATGGGCTACGGCGACATTACCGTGGCGCGGCGTTTTTTCGACGACCATGAAGCGAGCCTGATGGTGCGCGGCAACCCCGGCCATGGCAATCTGGGGGCCCAGTTCGACTATTCCTGGCCACTGTTCGGCAAGGTACGCGGTCACGTCCAGTATTACACCGGCTACGGCGACAGCCTGATCGACTATGATCGCAACGTGCATCGCCTGGGGATCGGCTTTAGCCTGAATCCGCTGTTCTCGTCGGGTCTTCTGGAACGCTGACGCCACAACGCCCGAGGTTGCGGGGCAAGCAAAGTGATTGCACCGCTAACGACAACTTCATATGCTGGACACGACCGACACCCGGAGGAAGACCTCATGATGGAAGAAACATCAAGCGGCAGCGAAACACCCGCCAGCTCTCGTACACAGCGCCAGGAGGCCTCCCAGCAACTCAAGGATGACCTCCATCACCTCTCGCGGACAGTCGAGGAACTGGTCAACGCCACGGCCGATGACTCTCGACAGAACGTCAAGGAAATGCGTGCGCGGGCCGAAAAGCGCCTGCAGGATACCCGCAGCCGTCTCGAGGCGCGCGGCGAACACGCCTACCACGAAGCGCGCGACAACGTGACGCGTCAGGCCGACAGCGCGGATCGCTATGTGCATGAGAACCCCTGGACCAGCATCGGCATCGGCGCCGCCGCCGGTGTGGTCATCGGCCTGCTGATCGGACGGCGCTGATGTCGGAGGGCCAGGGACCGGCTCAGCGGCTGTTCGATGCCGGCAAACGGATACTCGGCAGCCTGCTGGCCACCGGCGAGACGCGCCTGCGACTCGCCGTTCTCGAACTGGAAGAGGAACGCGCGCGGCTGGTGGGCATACTGCTGCTCGCCGGGCTGAGCATGATCCTGCTGCTGCTCGGGCTCGGCGCGCTGACCACCCTGGTCATCGTCGCCTTCTGGGAAAGCCATCGCCTCACGGCCATCGCCGTGAGCGCCGGCGTGCTGTTGTTCGGCGGGGCCGGCCTGGCGGCCTGGGTCATGCATCTGGCGCGTCGCCCCACACTGCTGGCCAGCACCCTCAAGCACCTGGCCCTGGACCGTGAACTGGTGGAGTCGCAACGTGAAGCGCCACAACGCCAGCAATAGCCGAGACGCACCGCCGTCTCGCCGACAGCGCAAGGCGGCGCTGGAAGCCACCATCGAAGACCAGCGCCTCGATACCCTGATGGCCAGCGAGCAGTGGCACGATGCCACCAGCCCGCTGGACGACAGGTGGGAGATGCTGAGTCGCCTGCGTACCCCGCTTCTGATCGGCAGTGGCATCCTGCTGACGGTGGTACTGCGTCGCCCGGGGCCGGCCATCAAGGCCGCCAATCGTGTCGCCATGGGGGCCCTGACCCTGAAACGCCTCGGCAAGCTGCTTTCCTGATGCCGGAGGCGGCATGCATCATCTGGTCGTAACAATTGTTTATGTCATTCTTGTTATGATGCGGTGTCAATTAACCAACATATTAATGACACCTCAGGGAGCCACTCACCATGCGCATGCTGGCGCTTTATAGCATCAAGGGAGGAGTCGGCAAGACCGCCTCATCGGTCAACCTCGCCGCTCAGGCCGCTCGTGCCGGCAATCGTGTATTACTCTGGGACCTGGATCCGCAGGCCGCCACCAGCTTTTACCTGCGTACCAAGCCCAAGGTGCGAGGTGGCGTGGAAAAACTGGTCAAGGGCAAGGCCGATCTGGACAAGGTCATTCGTGATACCCAGGTCGATAACCTGGATGTACTGCCTGCCGCCCTGGCATCACGGGACATGGACAACCTGCTGGCCAAGCGCGGCAACAGCCACCTGCGCCAGATTCTCAAGCCGGTGCGCAAGGACTATGACCTGGTCATTCTCGATTGCCCCCCGAGCCTGTCCCACCTGTCCGAAAACATCTTCTCCAGCGTCGATGCCCTCCTGGTGCCGGTGGTTCCCACCACGCTCTCCATGCGCACCCTGGAACAATTGCGCGACTTCCTGGATGAGCAGGAGCTGCCCTGCACCTTCTGGCCCTTCATCACCCTGGCGGACCGGCGACGCAAGCTGCATGTCGAGATGATCGACGAGATGCAGAACGGCTGGCCCCTGATGCTGTCCACGGTCATTCCCGCGGCCAGCGCCGTCGAACGCATGGGGGTGGAGCGTGCTCCGCTGCATACCTTCGCGCCGCGCACCACGGCCTCCCGCAACTACCAGGCCCTGTGGAACGAGATTTCCCAGCGGCTCCAGTAGCGACGCATCCTGCCGTCTGTGTTACCACGCTGGCCCTGGCCGGCTCATTGACGCATGGCCTCGGCCGCTCTGTTCAAGCGCGCCGAGAGGGCATCGATCGCGTCCACGCCACCGGCACCCATGGCGTCATCATAGTGTCGCAGTAAACGGTTGCGATGCGCACTCAGCAGATCCATGAAACCGCGCAGGTGAGCGGGGGCCGTGGCACGCCCCGCCTGGCCTTGCGCGGCCTGGGTCAATCTGACATCAAGCTCCTGGCGACCCTGTTCAAGGGCGGCCGAATGCATGGCAGCCTCGCGCACCAGGTCGTCGTGGAGGACACCGAAGGCATCCTGAAAGTCCTTCATGGCGCGCTCGGCTTGATGGCAATCCGCCGATACCTTGCGCCACGGGCGCAGTAGATAGCGAATGCGCTTGCCGGTGATACGCGGGCGATGCAGCGACTCGGCGTCTTCTACCGAGCCCACTGCCGCGACTTCGGCTTCCAGACGCTCGCGCAGCGCATCCAGCACCTGGGCACTGGCCTCGCCGAAACGCGGCGGGGTCCCTCCCCGCCCCTTCGCCCGCTTCTTCTTGCCACTTGCTTTCCTTTCGGAATCGCCGGCCCGGATCGCCTCGAGCTGCGCGATGAGGCGCTGTTCCAGTTCGGGGAACCGCGACTCGATGGCCTCATGAGCTTCTGTGTAGGCCTCGGCCACCTGTGCCTCCAGGCGCTGCTGCCACCAGCCGGCCGCATGCCGCTCGCGCACCGACAGCTGCGGCTGAATGGTTTCGAGCCAGGCCAGCATCACCTCGCCATCGCGGGCCGCATTGGTGGCCCTGGCCAGGTCGCGTAGATCATGACGCAGCGCCTTGGGCACCCGAATGCCCGGTTGCTGCCGATAGGACTGCAGCCAGGCCCGCAGGCGACGCAGCGCCACCCGGAAATCATGCAGACCCTCGGGATCTTCGGGGTCCATGACCCGCGGCCGCGCACGCCGCGCCTCCTTGACCAGATCCAGCCCGACATCTCCTACCACGCGCTCAAGGCGCCGTTTCTGCAGCGATTTCCCCATGGCTTGCTCCCACGAGTGACTGTTTGTGCAGTATAGAACCTGCCAATGGTGAGCCTTTCACGCTTTCGGCGACCGGCATGCCGGGGCTTGTGGCCTGGCCGGCCGGGCTTGGCGCTGAACTTTGAATAATTCTGAAACCCGCGGCGACGCACCTTCGTATCTGATCGTGCAACTAGCGCCGTTGTCCGGTCATCCCTTGACGATGCCGCAGTGACGCTGAATGTGACTTTTGTCTCAGAAGGAGTAATGCATCATGGCTCATAATGCGCTGACACAAGAACAGCTAGGCTCCGCAAGTGACACCTACACGGCTCTGCAGAATGCCGATGCGTTCTACAAGGTCGATTACTCGGCTCTCAACAGCAGCGGCGTTTCCGGCGGCGCCTTCCTGGCGCTCGATTCCGACACGGACACTCTGACGGTCGTGACCACGGGGATCGGGGTCGAGGCGGGCATGGTCCACCCCCAGCACATTCATGGCTTCGATGCCGCTGAAGATGGCAGCCTGCAAACGTCCGTTTCACCGACACTGGATCAGGATGCGGACGGCGATGGCATCGTCGAGCTGGCCGAAGGCGCCGGTGTTTATGGCCCCATCCAGTTATCCCTGACCAATCCAGCCGGTGGCGCTCTGGAAGACTTTCCGACCCCGGCGGACGATACTTTCGTGCAGACCGCTTCCTACAAGCTGAGCGACATGGCCGCCGGCGAGGACAGCCTGGAAAGTACCCTGAATAACGTTCTGACCATGGACAACCTGGACCAGCGCGAGATCGTGCTGCACGGGCGTTCCCTCGATGGTTCCCAGGGCGAAGGGACCGAGGGTGAAGCGAATGGCACCGCCGGCTATCAGCCGGTATTGCCGGTCGCCGTGGGCGAAATCGAGCGGGTCGATGCCGGCCAGGCCATGGCGGACCTCGAGGATGGCCGGATTGGCGTCTCCAATGCCGTGGTGGCCTTCGATGCCGGCGGCAGCGCGGGGCAGGCCTATCGCCTGTATGACGCGGCCCTGGACCGCGAAGGCGACCAAGGCGGGTTGAGTTTCTACACCAACCAGCTGGATAACGGTGCCAGCCTTGGCCAGGTGGCCAACAGCCTGCTCAACTCGGCCGAGTTCACGCAGAACTTCGGCAGCGTCAATGGCATGAGTGATGCCGAGTACGTCGAGTTCCTCTACCAGAATGTGCTCGAGCGTGATGCCGATGCCGGCGGGGAAGCCTTCTATCTCGAGCAGCTCGGCCAGGGCGCCGGTCGTGGGGATGTGCTGGCCAGCGTTTCGGAAAGCGAGGAGCATCAGGCCAATCTGGTCGGCCAGACGGAAGGAGGCGTACTGCTCGATGGTAGTGTCATGGCCTGATCCGCGACGCACTGCCAGCGGCGAGACCTGATCCGGCGCCTCCCGGGCGGACAGGACCGTTGCCGCCATGCCCCTGCGCCCCCGCACCGACATACCGGCTGCGGGGGCCTTGCGTGTTGCCCCGGCTCATCACACCGCCTGGCCGCAGGCGACGCCAGAAGCCCAGGCCCACTGGAAGTTGTAGCCGCCCAGTTCTCCGGTGACGTCAAGCACCTCGCCGATGAAGCGCAGCTGCGGCAGCCCCTGGACCTCGAAGGTCTTGGAGGACAGGCTCCGGGTATCGATGCCGCCCAGGGTGACCTCGGCGGTTCGCCAGCCCTCGGTGCCGGCGGGCTTGAGTTGCCAGTCATTGAGGTGAGAGGCCCAATCCGACAAGGTGGCGTTGGAACACTCCGCCAGGGGCGCATCGCCGCCATGCCATTCCACCATGGCCTGGGCGAGTCGGCGCGGCAGGCGCTCGGCCAGCCAGGTGCTCAAGCGCCGCTTGGGCGCGTCGCGGCGCGCGGCGGTCAGCGCCTCGAACGCCGGAGTACCCGGCAGCAGGTCGATGGAGAGCGGGTCGCCGCTCTGCCAATAGCTGGAAATCTGCAGCATGGCCGGCCCGGACAGCCCTCGATGGGTAAACAACATGGGCTCGTGATATTCGCCATCGCGACAGCGTACCGCCACCTCGTGGCTGAGACCGGCCAGCGAGGCGGCACGCTCCTTCCACTGCGAGGTCAGCGTGAACGGCACCAGCGCCGCGCGTGTCTCGGTGACCGACAGACCGAACTGGCGGGCAATCTCATAGCCGAAGCCGGTGGCGCCCATGGTCGGGATTGACAGGCCACCGGTGGCCACCACCACCGCCCCCGCCTCGATCGGTCCCAGGCTGGTCGCCAGCCGCATACCCTCGCCCTGGCGTTCCAGCGAGTGCACCGACGTCTTGAGACGTATATCGACCCCGGCCCAATCGCACTCGGTGAGCAGCACGTCCAGCAGCTCCTTGGCGGAGCCGGCGCAGAACAGCTGGCCCGGCGCTTTCTCAACATGCTCGAGGCCATGCCGCTCGACCAGCTCGACGAAATGCTCGGGTCGATATCGCTTCAGGGCCGAGATACAGAAATGCGGGTTACGCGAGAAGAAATTCGCCGGCGTGGTCGCCATATTGGTGAAGTTGCAGCGTCCGCCACCCGACATCAGGATCTTCTTGCCGGGCTTGTTGGCGTGCTCCACCACCAGCACCCGGCGCCCGGCATAGCCGGCCGTCAGGGCACACATCAGGCCGGCGGCCCCTGCCCCGATCACCACCACATCGTATGTCATTGCCTTGCCTTTGCCCCTGGCCACCGCTGTCATTCACTCGTGTGCTGCCGCCTGGTCGATGACCGTATCGCTCACCGACCAGCCGAGCGCGCATTCTAGCAGAGCTGGCTGTCGACAGGCGGAACGCAACTTGTGCATTGTTGCCACACTCTTGCCATCCCCTGGGCACCCCAAACAGGGTACCCTGATGCCTGTGTTGCTCGACCCGGTGCCATGCGAGTGGGCACCGGCACCACCGGGCGGGATGCCCGGTGACTCATCCGCTGGATCAAGCGAGCCTGACATGATCTCGAGACCTCGAACCTCTCCCTGGCGCCGTGCTGTTTGTCTGTTGCTGTTCGGCCTGAGCCTGGCATCGCCAGTTCTGGCCCAGACACCCACCGACCGCGAGCCCACCGCGGTCATCGCCTCGCGTGCCACACAGGACCAGTGGAGCGATCCGCTGGATGCCTTGGGCACGCTCAAGGCCGACGAAAGCGTCACCGTCTCGGCCACGGTGACCGAGACCATCGAGAGTCTCGAGTTCGAGGGCGGCGAGCATGTCGAAGCCGGCGATGTCCTGGTACGCCTCAGCGATGACCAGGCTCGTGCCAACCTGCGAGCCGCCATCGCCCAGCGCGACCAGCGTCAGGCACAGGTGGACCGCTTGAGCCAGCTGCAGCAGCGAAACCTGGGCACCCGCGCCGAAGCCGAGGATAGCCGCGCTCAGCTGCGCCAGGCCCAGGCCGAGGTCGAGTCGCTGCAGGCCCAGCTCGAGAACTACGAGATCCAGGCGCCGTTTTCCGGGGTGGTCGGCTTCCGTCAGGTCAGCGCCGGCACCCTGGTGTCCCCGGGCACGGAGCTGGCCACGTTGGACAAACTCGACCTCATGAAGCTCGACTTCCAGGTTCCCGAGACCGAGCTGGGTTCCCTGGCGCCCGGCATGTCACTGACGGCCAGCAGTGCCGCCTATCCGCAAACCGATTTCCAGGGCGAGATCGCCGCCATTGATCCACGCGTCGACTCGGTCAGTCGCAGCGCTTCGGTGCGCGCGATACTCGACAACCCCGAGCGCCAGCTGCGCCCCGGCATGCTGATGGAGGTCCGGGTCGCGCGGCGCGAACGCCAGACCCTGGTGATTCCGGAAGCCGCGCTGGTTCCCGAGGGAGAGCGACATTATGTGCTGGTGATCAAGGAGGAGGATGAGCGCAAAACGGTCGAGCGCCGCCGCGTGCACATCGGCGAACGCCGCCCCGGCGAGGCCGAGGTGCTCGACGGCCTGACGGCCGGCGACCTGATCGTCAACCACGGTGCCGAACGGGTGCGTGATGGCGATGCGGTGCGCCTGCTCGGCATTGCCGATGACGAGACCTCGGTTCGCGAATTGCTGCGCGCCAATCGCGATGCGGGAGATGCCTGATGCGTCTGTCCGATATTTCCGTCCAGCGGCCGGTACTCGCCACCGTACTGGCGGCCTTGATCGTGGCCTTCGGGGTGCTCGCCCTCGATCGTCTCCCCCTGCAGGAATATCCGTCCATCGACCCGCCGATCGTCAGCATCGATACCGACTATCCCGGCGCCTCGGCGAACGTAGTGGAAACCCGCATTACCCAGGTGCTGGAGGACCGCATCAGCGGCGTCAGCGGCATCGAGCTGATCTCGTCCTCGAGCTCCGACGGCAGCTCGAGCATCACGGTCGAATTCGGTCTGGACAAGGACATCGATGCCGCCGCCAATGATATTCGCGACCGCATTGCCGGCGCCCGGGACAACCTGCCCGATGCCGCCGATGCTACCGAGGTGCGCAAGGAGGATTCCGGCTCGGATATCGTCATCTGGCTGTCGCTGTCCGGCAGTGACTATGCCATCGATGAGTTGACCGACTACGCCGAGCGCTACCTGACCGACCGCTTCTCGGTGCTGGAGGGGGCCTCCCAGGTGATCGTCGGCGGTGGCGAGGAATATGCCATGCGTGTCTGGCTGGATGCCGATGCCATGGCCGCACGCGGCCTGACCGTGAGCGATGTCCAGGACAGCCTGCGCGAGGAAAACGTCGAGCTGCCCGGCGGTTCGGTGGAGTCCGTGGACCGTCAATTCATGGTGCGCCTGCCCCGGGATTTCTCGACCCCCCAGGACTTTCGCGACCTGGTGCTCGCCGAGGACGACAGCGGCTACCTGGTGCGCTTGAGCGATGTGGCAGAGGTCGAGATCGGCGCCGTGGAAGAGCGCTCGATGTTTCGCGGCAATGGCGTGCCCATGGTCGGCCTGGGCATTCGCAAGCAGTCGACGTCCAACGTCCTGGCGCTGTCCGAGGCCGTGAAGGCCGAGATGGAACGCGTGGCCCCCAATCTGCCCGAGGGCATGCAGCTCAAGCTGCACCACGATGCCTCCACCTTCGTATCCAACGCCATCGGCGATGTGGTGAAGACGCTGTTCATTGCCATGGGGCTGGTGGTAGTGGCGATCTTCATCTTCCTCGGCAACCTGCGCACCACCCTGATCCCCGCCGTTACCGTGCCCATTGCCCTGATCGGCACCTTCGCCGCTCTGGCGGCCATGGGTTTCACCATCAACCTGCTGACGCTGCTGGCGCTGGTTCTGGCCATCGGCTTGATCGTCGATGATGCCATCGTGGTGCTCGAAAACATCCACCGGCGCATGCAGGAGCTGGGCGAGAGTGCCCTGGTGGCGGCCTACCGCGGCAGTCGCCAGATCGCCTTTGCGGTGCTCGCTACCACCCTGGTGTTGATCGCGGTCTTCGTGCCGCTGAGCTTCCTGCAGGGCGATATCGGCCGGCTGTTCTCGGAGTTCGCACTGACACTGGCCGCTGCGGTAGCCCTTTCCACCCTGCTGGCCCTGACATTGACGCCGATGATGGCCTCCAAGGTGCTCAAGCGCGACATGCACGAGGGTCGCATCGCGCATGGCGTGCATCGTGCGCTGGATGCCTGTCGGGCCGGCTACCGCGGCCTGCTGGAACGCGTGCTGCGCTGGCGCTGGCTGGTCATGGGGCTGTTCGTCGCCCTGCTCGGCGCCATGGTCTGGCTGAATGGTCAGCTGCCGCGCGAATACACTCCCCGGGAAGATCGCGGCACCTTCTTCATCGTCGTCAATGGTCCACCCGGCGCGACCTACGACTACATGCAGGACTACATGGATGAGATCGAGGCCCGCCTGCTGCCGATGCGCGACAATGGAGAGATCGAACGCATCCTGGTGCGTGCACCGATGGGCTGGGGCGCCATCGAGAACTTCAACAGTGGCATGGTGATCGTCAACCTCAGCGACTGGAGCGAACGCCGCCCGGCCTGGCCGATCATGAACGAGGTCCGCCAGCGCCTCGCCGACCTGCCGGGCATCTCGGCCTTCCCGGTCATGCCCCAGGGCTTTGGCGGGGGCGGCAGTTCCGAGCAGGCCCTGCAGTTCGTGCTGGGCGGCGGCACCTATGATCAGCTCAGCGAGTGGCGCGACACCCTGATCTCTCACATCCGCGAGGACAATCCGCGGCTGCTCAACCTGGACAGTGACTACGAGGAGAACCAGCCACAACTCCGCGTCGACATCGATTACGATCGCGCCGCCGACCTGGGCGTGACCGTCACCGAGATCGGCAGCACCCTGGAAACCCTGCTGGGGGGCCGCACCGTGACGCGCTATGTCGACGATGGCCAGGAATATGATGTCATCCTCGAGGCCGAACGCGGCTCCCGACCCAGCCCGCGTTCGCTGGACAGCCTGATGGTGCGCTCGTCACGCTCCGGCGAGCTGGTGCCGCTTTCCAGCATGGTGACCCTGACCGACTTCGCCGGCCCCAGCACGCTGAACCGCTTCAATCGCGTGCGTGCCATCACCATCCAGGCCAACCTGGCCGATGGTTACCCCATGGGCGAGGCCCTGGACTACATGCAGACGGCCGTTGCCGAGGTCCTGCCCCCCGAGGTGCAGACCGACGTCAAGGGTCAGGCTCGCGACTACCAGGAGGCCAGCGGTGCCACCACCTTCCTGCTGGGCATGGGCGTGCTGGTGGTGTTCCTGGTGCTGGCCGCCCAGTTCGAGAGCTTCATTCATCCGCTGGTGATCATGATCACCGTGCCCCTGGCGATGATCGGTGCCCTGCTCGGCCTGTGGTTGAGTGGTCAGACACTCAACACCTATAGCCAGGTGGGACTGGTGATGCTGGTCGGGCTGGCCGCCAAGAACGGCATCCTGATCGTCGAGTTCGCCAACCAGCTGCGCGATGCCGGGCACCGCTTCCACGAGGCGCTGGTCGAAGCCGCGGTGACGCGCATGCGGCCGGTCATCATGACCGCCGTGACCACCATGGCCGGGGCGATTCCCTTGATCCTGTCCAGCGGCGCCGGTGCCGAGACACGCCTGGTGCTGGGCACGGTCATCCTGTGCGGCCTGGCCACCGCCACGGTCTTCACCCTCTTCGTGGTGCCGGTGGCCTATGACCTGCTGGCTCGCCGCACCGGTTCCCCCGGCGCCGTGGCACGGCGCCTGGATCGTGAAATGGCCGAGCACCCAGCCGGCCATTGAGGGTGCACGTTGCCGACCCAGGGGCCGTCATCGTGGCGGCCCCTGGCGTGATGCCCCGCCGTCAGCGTTGACACCACCCGACGCCACGGCCACGACAATACCTGGCCGAGTGATGGCCGCACCCGCTAGTCTGTGTATGGAAACGACTCTGGCGGGGCGCGCGTCGTGATCGCGACACTGGCTGTCGCAGGAGCACCTTCCCTGTCATGAGGAAATCCATGATGCTGGAATGATCAGCTCACCTTACCGAACAACAAGGAAACCTCTCATGATCGATTCTCTGCCGCGTCGCGCTGTACTGTGCTCTCTCATCGCCGGCCTCGGCGCAGGCGCCCTGGCCGTCAATGCCCAGGCCGCGACCACCATGGACTTCTCCAACGAATACAATGCCAGCTCGATTCATGCCGAGGGCGATGCCTGGTTCATCGACCGGGTCGAGGAGCTGACCGACGGCGAAGTGGATATCACCCTGCACACGGGTGCCTCCCTGGGCTTCCGCTCCGGCGACCATTTCTACGCCGTGGCCGACAATGCCGTGCAGATCGCCGACAGTCTCTCGGGCACCCTGGGCGGCATCGATCCGATCTTCCTGCTGTCCTCACTGCCGTTTCTCGCCGACGACGTCGAATCCGCCAAGCGGCTCTACGAGATCGCCAGACCAGAATACGCCGAGGTCTTCGAGGACAACAACCAGATCCTGCTCTACGCCTCTCCCTGGCCGGCCAGCGGCATCTGGTCCGAGGAGCCGGTCACCGACATGGAAGGCCTGCAGGACCTGAAGATTCGTACCTACGACCGCAACGGCACCGAAATCCTGCGCAATGCCGGCGCGTCCCCGGTCAAGCTTTCCTGGGCCGACGTGGTACCGCAACTGGCCACCGGCGGCATCGAAGCCGTGCTGACCTCCGCGGAGTCCGGTGCCAATGGCAGCTTCTGGGAGCATCTGAATGACTTCAGCGCCATCAAGTACGCCATTCCGCTGAACATGGTGCACATGAACCGCAATGTCTTCGAGTCGCTCAGCGAGTCCCAGCAGGACGCCATCCTGCAGGCCGCCGAAGAGACCGATGCGCACAACTGGGAGGTGGTCCAGGAGCGCGTGGCCCAGAACTACGAGACACTGGAATCCCACGACGTCGCCATCCACGACCCGATTCCCGAGGATTTCCGCGCCGGCCTGGAGGAAGCCGCCACGCCTGTGCTGGAGAACTGGCTGGATAATATCGGTGAACGCGGCCAGAAGATCATCGACGAATTCAACCAGACCCAGGCATCCGACTAATGTCCACGACTCCCGCACGGCCCGACGGCCTGCTCGAGACGTTCAGCCACCGACTCGGCCAGCTCGCTTCCGGGCTGGCCCGGGTCGGCGCCTGGCTGGGCATGCTGCTGATCATCTACATGCTGGGCCACATCCTGCTCGAGATCGGCATGCGGCTCTTCGGCCGCTCCACCTTCGTGCTGGATGAGTTCATCGGCTACAGCGTGGCCGCCATGACCTTCCTCAGCCTGCCCTATGCCCTGGAGCAGGGCGGACTGATCCGGGTGTCGCTGGTGCTCGAACGCTTTCCGGAACGCCTGCGCTGGCCCTTCGAACTCTTCGCCAGCGTCTCGACGCTGCTGGTCTTCGGCTGGCTGGCTCACTTCTGGACCATCGCCGTGCAACGCAGCTACGCCCGCGGCATTGTCAGCGAGACACTGGCCGAAACCCCGCTGTGGATTCCCCAGGGCGCAGTCCTGATCGGCCTCTACCTGCTGTGTCTGATACTGGTGGCGCGCATTCTGCGCATCCTGGTTCAACGCACCACCTTCAAGAGCGGAGCCTGACGGCATGGACATTCTGTTTATCGGCCTCGGGGTGCTGGCCATCCTGCTCGTCGTGCTGGCCCTGGGCAGCTGGATCTTCGCCGGCCTGGTGATCGTCGCCGTCCTCTCCCTATGGGGGCTCGGCGATTTCGGTTTCGACCGCATCGGCCTGATTCTGTCGAAGATACTCTTCCGGGCGGCCAACAGCTGGGAGCTCTCGGCGATTCCGTTGTTCATCTTCATGGGCGAGCTGATCTTCCGCTCGGACATCGCCGAGCGCCTGTTCAGGGGGCTCACGCCCCTGACCCGTCGCCTTCCCGGCGGCATCCTGCATACCAATGTGCTGGGCTGTACCCTGTTTGCCGCGGTCAGCGGCTCCAGTGCGGCGACCACAGCCACCATCGGCAAGATCACCACCCGGGAGCTCGCTGATCGCGGGTATCACCGGGGTCTGTCGATCGGCTCGCTGGCCGGCGCCGGCAGCCTGGGGCTGCTGATTCCGCCGTCGATCGTCATGATCGTCTACGGCGTTCAGGCCGAGGTCTCGATCAGCAAGCTGTTCATGGCCGGCGTCATTCCGGGGCTGGTGGTCGCGGTGCTGTACATCGGCTATGTCATGCTGCGCTGCCTGATCAACCCGGCGCTGGCGCCGCCCCAGCGTGCCGACGGCACCACGCCGCTGCAGGCCCTGCGCCTGCTGGCCCCGGTGCTCGGCCTGGTCTTCGTGGTGCTGGGCGCCATCTATTCCGGCATCGCCACGCCTTCGGAGGCGGCGGCCATCGGCTGTGGTGCCACCCTGGTACTGCTGGCCATGGAGCGCCAGCTGAACCTGGTGCTGCTGCTCGACGCCCTGCGCGGCGCGCTGATCACCTCGGTGATGGTGTGCAGCCTGCTGGTGGCGGCGGCCATGCTGTCGACGGCCATGGGCTACCTGCACCTGCCCAGCGAGCTGGCCAGCTGGATCGCCCAGCAAGGATTCTCGCCGATCGCCCTGCTGCTGGCCATGGCACTGTTCTATATCCTGCTGGGGCTCTTCCTGGACGGCATCTCGATCACCGTGATGAGCCTGCCGATCACCCTGCCGATCATCATAACGGCCGGTTACGACCCGCTATGGTTCGGCGTCTTCCTGGTGATCATGGTGGAGCTCGGCCAGATCACCCCGCCGGTGGGCTTCAACCTCTTCGTGCTGCAGGGGCTGACCGGTGAAAGCATCAGCCGGGTAGCCATCGCCGCCGCGCCCTTCTTCGCCCTGATGTGCCTGGCGGCCCTGATCATCAGCGTCTGGCCGCAGCTGGCCCTGTGGCTGCCCCGCATGTTGTCAGGGTGAACGACCGGGTTCACGAATCTTCGGGACCAATCCACACGAAGGGGTTGTGGGCGACTTCCCATAGGTGGCCGTCGGGATCGGCGAAGTAGCCGGAGTAGCCGCCCCAGAAGACCTTCTGTGCCGGTTTGATCAGGCTGGCGCCGGCCGCCACCGCCTGCGCCAGCACTGTCTCTACCTCGGCCTCGCTCGCAACATTGTGGGCCAGTGCCACACCGCCAAACGCCGGCTTGTCACCCACGGACATGCCGGCATCCTCGGCCAGAGCCGCGCGGCCATAGAGGCCCAGCCAGGTGCCATTGAGGGTAAAGAAGGCCACTTCCGGCGGTGACTCGAGCCGTGGCCAGCCGAGCCCCTGCTCGTAAAAGCGTACGGCCCGCTCGATATCCTCGACGCCGAGCGTGATCATGCTGATTCTGGGCTGCATGCGGGCTTGCCTCGTTGCGGTATATCGCTCCAGCATAGCCCAACCCCACATGGTTGACGCGTCGAGCCCTCCGCCATTGCGTACTTAGTCACGCCACCACCAGTCGGCCCTGAATGGCGGTCCGGCCGGCGGCCACATCTTCCGGACGGTCCGCGTTCATGAGGCCTCCTGCTCGCCGGACAGTTCCCAGGACGCGAAGGGATCGGGCAGAGCCAGCCATAGCGACTCGGGTTCTACCTGACGACAGCCGACACTGGATAAAAGCAGCCTCCCGACCAATCCGGACAGGAGGCTGCCGACGTGACGCCGCGATAAAAAAGCGAGCCGAGAAGGAGGAGCAGCACGCATGGCGTTTTGCCGCGTCACACTTCGAGCATGGTTCAGGCCGGCCATCTTGACCGTGGGATTTCTCCCCGCCTCGATGTGAGATATCAAGGACATCTTGAGCGAAGCGGCTGTGCAGGCGCTGTGCTGCATCCGAGGGCACGATCGACATGACGCGCTGGCGACTCCCTCGCTGTGGCGCGTACAATGCCGGCCTTACCGGTCGGAGCCACTAGCAACGGCCGATGCCCTCATTCATGACCCTCCCGCGAGATGCTCACCTTTGCTTTCTACTGCCAACATCACCATGCAGTTTGGCCCCAAGCCGCTGTTTGAAAACGTTTCCGTCAAATTCGGCCAGGGTCATCGCTATGGCCTGATCGGCGCCAATGGCTGCGGCAAGTCGACCCTGATGAAGATTCTCGGCGGCGACCTGGAGCCCACCAGCGGCCAGGTCATGAAGGACCCCACCACGCGGCTCGGCAAGCTGCGCCAGGATCAGTTTGCCTTCGAGGATGAGCGCGTCATCGACACCGTGATCATGGGCAACGAAGAGCTCTGGCAGGTCTCGGCGGAGCGTGAGCGCATCTATGCCCAGGCCGCGATGAGCGAGGAAGACGGCATGGCGGTCGCCGACCTCGAGATACGCTTTGCCGAACTCGAGGGCTATACCGCCGAGGCACGCGCCGGCGAACTGCTGCTGGGGCTGGGCATTCCGCTGGAACAGCACGACCAGCCGATGAGTGTGGTCGCCCCCGGCTGGAAACTGCGCGTGCTGCTGGCCCAGGCACTGTTCAGCGACCCGGACGTGCTGCTGCTGGATGAGCCGACCAACCATCTGGATATCAACACCATCCGTTGGCTGGAGGACATCCTCAAGGCACGCTCGTCGACCATGATCATCATCTCCCACGACCGCCACTTCCTGAACAGTGTCTGCACGCACATGGCGGACCTGGACTACGGCGAGCTGCAGCTGTTTCCCGGCAACTATGACGAGTACATGACGGCCGCCACCCAGGCACGCGAACGCCTGCACGCCGAGAACGCCAAGAAGAAGGCGGAGATCGCCGAGCTCCAGCAGTTCGTCAGCCGCTTCTCGGCCAATGCCTCCAAGGCCAAGCAGGCGACCTCGCGCCAGCGCAAGATCGACAAGATCCAGCTCGAAGAGATCAAGCCTTCATCCCGCGTCAGCCCCTTCATCCGTTTCGAGCCGCAGCGCAAGATTCATCGCCATGCCCTCAACGTCGAGGACCTCACCAAGGCCTGGGGCGACAACCTGTTGTTCGAGCGCCTGGGTCTGCGGGTCGAGGCCGGCGAGCGAGTGGCCATCATCGGGCCCAATGGCATCGGCAAGACCACCCTGCTCAACTGCCTGGTCGGCACCATGACGCCGGATGCCGGCGAAGCCAGGTGGACCGATGCCGCCGAGGTGGGCTATTTCGCCCAGGATCACGCGGCGGATTTCGACGGTGGCGAGACGCTGTTCGAATGGATGCAGCAATGGACCACCGGCGGCGAGCAGACGGTGCGCGGTGCCCTGGGACGCATGCTGTTTTCCAACGATGAGATCGGCAAGTCGGTGAAGGTCATCTCGGGGGGCGAACAGGGACGCATGCTGTTCGGCAAGCTCATACTGCAAAAGCCCAATGTGCTGGTCATGGACGAGCCCACCAACCACCTGGACATGGAGTCCATCGAGTCGCTCAACCTGGCACTCGAGCACTATACCGGCACCCTGATCTTCGTCAGCCATGACCGGGAGTTCGTCGGCTCGCTGGCGACCCGCATCATCGAGATGACCGAGGATGGCATCGTCGACTTCAGTGGCAGTTACGATGACTATCTGCGCAGTCAGGGTCTGTATGCCTGAAGGCACCCACAAACGGCAGATATAACAAAAGACGCCCACCATGAGCGGTGAGCGTCGGGGTTGAGGGATGGCTGCCGGGCACGCCCGACAGCCCCTGTCAGGCCTTACAGCAGCCCGCCCTGGTCATCAGGCTGGATACCCATGAGGCCGATGTCGTCGCCCACCGGGGCGTCATCATTGGCCGGTTCCGATGTAGCGCCGGGTTCCTCGCTGAAGTTCAGCATCGACATCATGCTGGCCATGCCATCGGCCACTCCATCCGGTTCACGTGTCAGCTGGAAGGAGGCCAGGTCCATCGAGCCGCCGTTGAAGGTGAGGCGCAGCACCTGCACGCCCTCTTCCAGATCCAGTGTCAGGGATGGCCCATCGGCGTAGACCCCCCAGGCTCCGGTATTGGGCACCGCACCGCTGTCCTCCTCGTAGAAGCCGCCATCCTGTTCGACGGCCGCCGTAATGGTGCGCCCATTATTGGGACTCGAGGTCGAGAACGTAAGGGTATGGGTGCCCGCCTGCTCGACGTCGATGGTGTACTCGAGCCATTCGCCCTCGTCCACCCAGCCGACGGCATCCCCCTCGCCGACGATATCCACGCCATCCCCGGGGCGCACGTCCGTGCCGATCTGGAAGGCGTCGGCATCATTGTAGGCCACATCCTGCCCACCCTCGTCATAGTTCACCGCATCGAGGCTCAGGCCGTCGTCGGCATCCACCTGCCAGGGCACACCACCGTCATTGAAGGCCTGCTGACCATCCCGACTCATGGTGAACGAGGCGAGATCCATGGAGCCGCCGTTGAAAACGACGCGCATGACCTGCTCGCCCGCTTCCAGGGCGACCTGGAAGGCCTCGGTCGGCTGGAAGTTACCCCAGCCGCCGGTCGGTGATACCGCGACCGGATCCATCGTGGCGTAGGGCGTTCCATTGTCCTTGGCGAAGGTCGCGGTGATGGTGCGCTGCGCACCACTGCTATCGCCCAGTGCCGTCAGGAAGGACAGGTCGTAGACGCCGGCCTGCTGGATGTCGAGGGTGTATTCCACCCATTCGCCATCATCCACCCAATCGATCGCCTCACCGTCACCGACGATATCCACCCCATCTCCGGGACGTACCGCGGTGCCGATCTGCTCGGCATCGGCATCGTTGTAGGCGACATCCTGGCCCCCTTCGTCGTAGTTCACGGCATCGAGGCTGAAGTTGCCACCGACCTGCCAGGCCGAGCCATCCGCGGTGAAGGCCTGCTGACCATCACCGGACGGGGCCTCAGTCACGTTCAGGATGAAGCTGGTCTGGGCACTGGCCTGGCCATCGGAGGCCGTGACGCTGACTTCGAACTCGCCGGTCTCGTCCGTGGTACCGGCGAAGATGCCATCACTCGACAGGCTCAGCCCCGCTGGCAGGCCACTGGCCGTGTAGCTCAGGTCATCCCCATCGGCATCCGTGAAGGCATCGGCGAGCGCCAGCTCGATGGGTTGGCCTTCGACCAGGCTGACATCCTCGATGCCCGACGCCACCTCGGGCGCCTGGTTGGTTGGTGTCAGCATGAACGATGCCAGATCCATGGCCCCACCATTGAAGGTAAGCCTCAGCACCTGTTCGCCGGCTTCAAGCGCTACCTGTGTGGTATCGGTCCGGGTGAAGTTGGTCCAGCTACCTGTCGGTGATACCCCGACCGGTGACGCCGTTGCATAGGGCGTGTCCCCCTTGGCAAAGCTGGCGGTAATCGAGCGGGCCGCCGGGTTGGACGAGTCCATCGATGTCAGGAAGTCGAGGTCGTAGACACCGTCCTGCGCCACATTGATGGTGTATTCCACCCACTCGCCGTCCTCGATGAAGCCCAGCGACTGAGATGGCGTCGAGATGTCGACGGCCTCGTCGGAGCGGAAGCCATCGCCCTGGTGCACCGCGTCGGCATCATTGTAGGCAACGTCCTGACCGCCGTTGTCATAGAAGCGCGCTTCCAGGTTCAGCCCGTCACTGCCCACTTCCCAGGCGGTCTGGGTCTCGTTGAAGGCCGTCTGGGTATCCTCGGGCTCGACGAAGTCCATGCTGAAGGAGGCAAGATCGAGCTGTCCGCCATTGAAGGTCAGACGCATCACCTGCTGGCCTTCTTCCAGCTCGAAGGTCAGCGGTCCCACGCTCTGGAAGCTGGTGAAGCTGCCGGTATTCGGCAAGTCCTGCACCTGAGCCGGCGTGTAGAAGCTGCCATCCTGCTCGAAGGCCGCGGTGATGCTCTTGCCCCCCGCAACTGCCGAGGTCGAGAAATTCAGCGTGTAAGTCCCCGCCGTCTCGACGTTCAGGGTGTACTCCACCCACTCGCCGTCCGCAATGTACCCCAGCGCCTCGGTACCGTTCGAGATATCCACCGACTCGTTGGAGCGGAAGGCGGCGCCGGAGTGGCCTGGCGTGGTGTCGTTGTAGGCCACGCCCTGCCCGCCGTTGTCGTACAGCTTGGCTTCGAGTGTCAGGCCGTCGCTGCCCAACGCCCATGGGGTCTCGGCGTCATTGAAGGCGGTCTGGCTCACCGGCCCCGGATTGTCGAGGAAGTTCGGCACGCCGTCATTGTCGTCATCGTCGTACAGATCCACCCGACCGTTGCTGTCGGCATCCTCCGCCCCGCTGGGGTCATAGGTCGCGACATTCTCCACGAGGAAGATATTGTCGTTGTAGTCATAGTTCACGCCGGCGTAGTCCTGGATCACGATATAGGTGTCCGGGATAACCTCGCCGGCGGCGTCCTTGGCCACGTAGACGCGAATCAGGTGACCATCGTTTTCATCCCAGTTGAGGTTGGTACCCGGGTTGCCGATGGCATCGACCGTGTCTTCATGGAGGTTGGCATCCGGATCCGACCAGGAGATGTAGCCCTGACGGCCCGAGATCTCGGCGAAGAACCCGAAGGGTGCATCACGCTCCAGCGTGGTCGTGGTCAGGGCGTCGCCATTGTTGAGGGTGCGTGGCAGCAGCGTCTGGCCGTCATCCTCGTCATGGGCCAGGATCTCGTCGAGATCCCGGCTGTCGACGTCGTGCACGAAGAGTCGCGCCACATCGCCCTGGGTGTGATAGGCCGCCAGCTGGGTGATCTTGATGGGCGCACTGCCGTCAGCCCGCTGGAAGTAGGGAGACAGGATCTCGTCACCGTTGGCTTCCACGAGGCCGCCCTGGTTCATCTGGCCCTCGGCCACATTGGTCGAGTAACCGAAGGCATTGACGATTTCCTGGACCGCCGGCTCCTGCCCGCTTTCGGACTGGTTCTGGGCCAGGCCCGCCAGCTGGATGACCTTCTCGCCCTCGTCGGCATCGCTGGAGTCGATGACCAGACTCGCCTCGTAGAGGCTGCCGTCGTCGGGGTCGTCGGCAATGAAGCGTACCCCCACCTCCACGGACTCGCCCGGCGCCAGGGTGACGGCGGAGAACGCCTCGGTCAGCTCGAACAGCGTCTCGTCACTGACCGCGACGCCGTTGATGTCGAGGTCTTCGAAGCCATCGTTACGCAGCGTGATTGTGACTTCGTCATGCACCTCCTGCGCCGAGTTGGCCGGATTCTCGATGCGTGACATGACCAGCCGCTCATTGGACGGCACGCCATCATTGTTGATCACCGTCAGCTCGCCACCGGAGACCGGTGACACGCCCTCGATGAGGAACATGTTGTCGTTGTAGTCATAGTTGATGCCGGTGTAATCCATGATGCCCAGATAGGTATCGGGGATCACATTGCCCTCGGCATCCAGCGCCCGGAACATGCGCACCGTGTAACCACGCTCGATTCCCTCGGCATCGGCCGGAGGGGTGCCGCCCCCCTCAGGATTCAGGGAAGGGTCCGTGGAAAGGTTGGCCATCTCGATGCCGAAGACACCATTGCCGGTCCAGCCTGACGGAATATCGTTGCCGCCGAAGGTCATGGTGGCGAACTCGCCATTCGACTTCACCGGCAGAATCGTCTGGTTGTTATCCCCGGCATGGTTGCTGAAGATCACGTCCTGATTCACGTTACCCGGATTATGGATCCCCAGCGTCGCCCCGCCACTGCCATGATAGGCCGCCAGCTGGGTAATCCTGGCCTCGCTGACGCCATCGGCCAGTGACCAGTAGCGCGACAGCACCTCGTCGTCATTGATCGGCCGATAGAGATCGAAGTCATTCAGCACTGAATTCTGGCCGGCACCGACGGTTGGCAGGCCGTCGATACGGTTGCCGAAGCCGAAGACTTCCCATACCTCGTTGACGTTGGGTTCCCAGCCGCCTTCATCGCGCGCCTGCCAGAAGCCCGCCATGTGGACCTCGGCGATCGGCGAGTCGGCATCATTGGTGGTCAGGCGGATGCGACCCTCGAAGACACCATCTCCCGCGTCATTGGTCGGCGCCGTGTAGGCATCACGTTCGAAGAGCACCGTGACCTCCAGGGATTCGCCGGCCGCCAGCGAGAGGCCCTCGAAGATCGTCGGATCGGCCAGCACGAAGGGCCCCTCGACCTGGGCGTCGAGCACCTCCAGGGTCTCACTGCCGGTATTGGCAATGGTCACCGTGGCGCTGTCCTTGAACGCGCGGTCATCGGCCGAGGCACTGTTGTTGTCCAGATAGCTGAAGTGCAGTCGGTCCGAGTAATAGGCCGCATCGCCGCTCTCGACCGCGATATCGGCATTGTCATTGCCGGTCAGCGGCGTCACATCGAGATAGTCGAGGTCATCGGCCCCATCCGCGCCGGCAACCGCCCGCAGGTTGTACTCGACCCCTGCCTGGAGTTCGACATAGGTGCCTTCCTCGCCGGCATCGCCTTCACCCGGATAACTCAGCACCTCGACCGGCTGACCATTGAGCGTCAGCGTCAGGTCCTGCCCGTCATCGGCCCCTGCATTGGCGGCCAGGTCAAGACGATAGAGACCGTCCGTGTCCACCGTGAAGTAGAAGTCCGCCGTCAGCTCGTTGATCGTCCTCGCGCTATCGCCACTCTCCAGCTCGATGCGGGCGCCATCGGAGACATCGGCATACACCGGCATGAAGTTGTCAGAAGGCACATCCGGCACTCTGAGCAGGTCAACATTGGGTCCGTTGGCTTCTGGAGCCGTCACGCTGACGGTATTGCTACCCGCCTGCAGATTGACCAGCAGTTCCTGGAAGAACCAATTGTTTTCATCCTCGTTGCTCTGGCCTACAAAGTTGACCTGGCCCAGGTTGACGCCGTTAACACTCAGCTCCATCGGGCGGTCGGCCTTGCTCGCTGCCAGCGCATAGCGGAAGCCGATCTCGTAATTGCCCGTCTCATTGACATCAATGGTCCAGGTAATGGTCTGATCGCCCGTGCCATCAAAGTCGACGAAGCCGTCGCCGGAGGCGTTGCGGTCATCGGCACTCTCCGGTACCACCACTGGCCCGTCAAGCGAGGCACTTTCTGCCTCGTAGTCGGTGAAGCCCGGGGTAGTATCCGGCGGTACTTGCAGCACTTCGAGCTGGTCGATATTGGGGCCGGTGTTATTCGTGGCCTGCAACCGCACCGTGTTCTCCCCGCTGACCAGGTTGGCCGCCACGTCTTCAGTCAGCCACTCGGCCCAGGCGGCATCATCGCTCAGGCCAATGGGCGGGCTGAAGTCGAAGACGCCGACACTGACATTGTTGACGAAGACCTCGAGCGGACGATCGGCATCACCACCATTGGCATAGCGCAGCCGCAGCACCGACTCGCCGGCCTGGTCGGCCGTCAGCTCGAAGCTGAAGGTCAGGAAGTCGACATTGGTCGAGCCATAGTCGGCGTAACCGCCCAGAATGCCGTCGTCGGGATTGGTGTTGCCATCCACGCCGAAGGATCCCGGACGCAGTCCATTGGGCAGCCCCTCGGTGGTTTCCGGATTGTCGGCATCGCGGATCTGGATTTCGGCGCCCGCGCCGGTCGCGATCGAGACCGCGGTGCCGTCCAGGGGCGTTTCGTCTTCCGCCTGGATGGTCAGCAACGACACCAGGTCATCGCCGGGTCCCGGGCCCGGATCGACGACGCCGCCCGGTGCGGGATCGAGGCGAATGATCTGGCTCTCCCCGTTGCCGCGATTGAGCGTCAGCAGATAGAGCTGACCGGTCACCGGATTTTCGATGATGTCCAGCGGATCGACATAGCTGATGACATTGCCGTCAGGATCACGCAAGACGTCATCGCCGATCACATTACCGTTGGCATCCAGGGTGACCGAGCGCACGTCATCACCACCGGAGTACTCGGTGAACAGCACGTTGCCCTGGAGGTTGCCGCCAAATATGCCGCTGGTGTACTCCACCGCGCCATTGGGCGAACGGTTCTCGCCGAGTGAATAGACACCTGAAATGTCGTAGTTGCCTTCGGGATCGATGCCACTCGGATAGGTGGTGACCTGGTTGGGGTCCGTGCCACTGGTCGGGTTGCCGCCGTTGAGGATGTACTCGTCGCGCAGCGGGTTGGGGTGGCCGTAATAGCCGCCCTCGACAATCTTGAACAGATAGTCGTCCTGCTTCTCGACATTGGTATAGCGTTCGTTCTCCGGCGTGGAGGGATCATCCGGCACATTGCCCCCGGCCGCCGAGCCGTTGGTCGGCACATAGAGGAAGCCGTTGGAGTGCCAGACCAGGTCATAGGCATTGCGCGCCCCGGTGGCAAACAGCTGCAGTACCGCATCCTCGGCAAAGGGATCATAGAAGCTCTCGAGCACGTTGCCGTTGATGTCCTGCACGGTGGCCACGCCGCGGTCGTCGAACACCAGGAACTCCCCGTTGCCCATGGGAATGGGGTCGTCCTTGGGGTGACCGTCCGGGTCAGCGTAGCGGGTGTTCTGGCCGTTATCGGGCACGGGTTCGGTGGACACATCGAAGCCACCGGCCGGCGCATCCCGGGTGGGATCGATCTCCATGACGGCCGCATTCAGCAGGCGTTCCGGGCGGTTGCCCCAGGCGCTGTCCGGCTCGCCCATGGCCGAGTTCGAGCCCTGGATCAGATACAGCAGATGCGTCGGCACATCGGGATTGGTGGCCGCGTCGTAGTCCGGGTTCTCGCGGAACTCGAGGCTGTTGGTCACATGGTCGCCATTGGAGCGCGGCAGCCCGGTGATGTAGGGCTCGGCAGTCCCCGAGAAGTCACTGCCGCCGTCCAGGGTGATCTTGGTGATCCGGCCACTGAACTCCGGCACACCATTGTCGCGCCCATTGAGCGGGATCGGGTAGTTATCGGTGACCCACAGTACGTCGGGATCATTCGGATCGACCACCAGGCCGATGATGCCGCGCTGCTGGCTGTCTCCCGGCTGGTCGAAGTAGTTGTCGGGCAGGCTCAGTTCCTGACGGTTGGACAGCGAACCATCGTTGGGGTCCACGTCGTACCGCAGCACCTGTCCGGCGATGGTGGCGATGTACATCACGGAGCCATCGGGCGAGATCTCCAGCGAGGTAAAGCCGAACGCATTATCGGCACCACCGTCGAGCTCCACCACATCGTTGAAGGCCACATCCCGCGCCACCACCTCCGGCGCTTCACCGGTGACGAAGGTATTGGTGTACTTCTGGAATTCGCGGGTCGGCGCATCCCCGTCATCATTGGGGCCACGATCCCGGAAGCCATCGATGATCAGCGTGTAGCTGGTGTGCTCCTTGAGCATCTGGCTCGGTGAGATGGTCAGCGAATCGAAACCACCGGTGGTGTTGGCATTGAAGCTGACTTCTTCTCCCGTCAGCGTCTCGATCAGGCGAATCGAGCCGTCGTTCAGACTCTCGAGCAGCGCACCGCCGCGTCCATCCACCACCGAGATGCCGACGAAGATATCCGAAGTCGGATCGATGCCCGTCGGCAGGCTGCCATCAGTGGGATCCAGGTCCACCTCAAACTCGTTCTCGCCGACGCCGGCAATGGCCCGGGCGTCGGTGAAGAAGGCATAGTCCTGCGGGGCCTCGCGCGCGTCATCCGGCGTCAGGTCCGGCAGCCCCTGGATCTCGAGGTACTGGATCTCGGTGTTTTCATTGTCGAGCCCCAGCGAATCCAGCGTCAGGCGCCCATCGGTGACCTGCACGATGCGCGTCACCAGATCGGAACGGAAGCCGTCGGTGTCATCGGCGGGATTGCCATCTGCCGGGAAGTCCTCTGGACGGAAGGGGGTGAAGGGGTCATTGAACAGCTCACCCTCGGCATTCAGGACGTTATTGCTGTCATAGGGCCCGGACGTGTCGCCGATGGAGGCCGTCACCTCGTAGTAGCCGTTCTCCAGCTCCATCTCCCAGCCGGCGCGTACATAGGCACTTCCCGGCTGGTCAAAGTGGGCATAGGTACCCTGACGCGGGTCGAGACCGGCGATATCATCGGTACGGTCGTTGACCGCCACGCTGGTCAGGCTCGAAATATCCAGCGGGGTCGTGCCGGGTTCGCCATCGTAGATCGACGCCTCGGTCACCCAGCCATACTGGTAGGTCTGACCATCAATGATCACCGATTGAGTGCCGAACGCCTTGCCGTTGTCGGCGATGTAGCCGTCCGGCACTGCCACGCCTTCGGGCTGGAAGTTGACCTTGACCGCAAAACGGTCGACCGGCTCGACCACATCCGGCGGCTCGACACCCTCACGCGTGACACTCAGACGATCGATATTGGGGCCAGCGTTACCCACGTTCTCAAGCCGGATAGTGTTATTGCCCGCCTCGAGTTCGACCTCGATAGTGGCCTCTTGCCAGTTCACCCAGCCGTCATTGCCGTCGCCGGTAATCGGGAAGGCCATCTCCCCCTGGGACTCGCCGCCCACCAGTATGTCCATGGGCCGATTCGCGCCACCTCCATCACCGTTGGTGTAGCGCACGCTCAGGGTATAGGTGCCGGCGTCCTCGACGTCGACTTCGAAGGACCCAGCATCACCAGCTTCACCCCCCATATCGAGGTAACCACTGCCGGTATAGCCATCCCATAGCCCATCGGGACCAGCCGCTTCGTTGGTCTCAGGATTGCTGGCATCGCGCACTACCGTATCGGGCGTAGGCTCGTCGTCATCGATCAACAGCGCCTCGCCCTGAATCTCGAAGGCGAAGGGCGTCGGGCCGGTATCGCCATCGTCCAGCGCGAAGGTCACCTGGTCGATATTGGGGCCGTTGGCCACACCACCGTCCGCCGCCGTGGGAATGGTCAGCGAGAAGGTATTGTCGCCCTCTTCCAGGGTCACTTGCACCTCGAGCTCGAGCCACTGATCCCAGGGATCATTGACACCATCATCGGCCGCATTGGGGAACGCTACCTGGGGCTGGGCCGCGCCATTGACGGCGAGATTCAGCGGCCGAGGTGCATCGCCACCGTTGGCATAGCGAATGGTGGCCGTGTAAGTGCCAGCGGCTGGCGCATCGACGTTGAATGTTATCTGGTCGCCGGCATCGGTGCCGAAATCCAGGTAAGCGTCGCCGACTCCCCCTTCTCGGTAGTTGCCGAAGTCATCGGGGTTGTTCTCGTCCACCGTACGTGTAACGGCCCCTTGGGCGGTGCCGCCGACGTCGGTAACGCTCGCGTCTTCGCCCTGCAGAGTGAAGGGTTCCACCACGACGTTGCCATCGTCGATGGTGACGCTATCGCTGGCTTCGGCCTCGTTGCCGGCCGCGTCGGTAACGATCAGGGTCACCTCGACACTACCGCTCTGGCCGCTGAGGTCGACGCTGATATCACCACTGGCATCAGGGGTCACGCTGCTGCGGGTCGTGCCACCATCCAGGCTGACTTCATAGCTGACGATGTCGTCATCATCACCGGCGACATTGAACAGCGCACTGGCCAGCTGGCCGGTTTCCAGGCTGTCATCGGCGGCGGTCAGAGTCAGATTGCCGTCTTCATCGGCGCTGCTGTCCACCGGAATCGGCCCGCTGCCACCCTCGGTGACCTCGATGCGATCGATATTCGGGCCGGTGTTGGCCCCCTCGGGAATGGCCAGCATGATGCTGTTGGTGCCGGCCTCCAGATTCACGCTCACGGTCTCGAACGCCCAGTTGTCGAAGCCCTCCTGCGGACCGGTACCATCCGGATCGGTGGCCAGCATATCCAGCGCGACGGGGGTTCCGTCATTGATCACCAGGTCCAGCGGTCGGTCGCTGTTGGTGGCGTAGCGCACGTTGATATCGTACTGCCCCGCCTGGGTCACTTCGACCTGCCAGGTGACGTTGTCGCCGGCCGTGTCGCCGAAGTCCAGGTAGCCGGTGCCGGTAAAACCGGGGCGCAGGCCATCGACCAGGTCATCATTGTTTTCCGGATTGCCGGCGTTGCGGATCGTAGTGTCGGTCTCGTTGGCGTCGTCATCGAAGCTGGTGACCGCGCCATCCTGCACCTGCAGGCTGAGCGGCGAGAACGGTGCCTCGTCGACATCCGCTACACTGACGGCCAGTGTCTGCACATCGCTGAGATCACCATCGTTGACGGTGACCTCGACCTCGTAGACACCATCCTCGTCACTATCCACCGCCAGTTCGAAGTCACGCGGGCTGGTAAAGCTCAGGGCCCCGGTGGTGGCATCTATGCTGAACAGTGGCGCATCCACGCCGCCGGTGATGGCGAAGGCCGGGGCATTGAGCCCGGTGGTCAAGCCATCCTCGTCGACCACCGGCAGCGTGCCGATGGCGGTGAGATTTTCATCCACCGTAAAGGTGGTCTGATCGATGGTAATGCTCTCGTTGAGATCCGCCACCGTGATCAGGGTGTCCTGGGTGACGCTTTCCTCCCCATCCGACACCGTCACGCTCAGTTCATAGACACCGTCTTCATCGCTGTCGGCCGCCAGCTCGGCATCCGGTGGATTGACGAAGGTCAGCGCCCCCGTCAGCGCGTCATAGTTGAACAGTGCCGCATCCGCCCCGGAGAGCGTCACGCTGAGGCTGTCGGCGTCTGCGTCTGCGTCGGCGACGACCAGGTTGGCCACCGCCGCGGTGTTTTCATCGACACTGACGGTCGCGTCCAGGCCGTCCAGGGTCGGCGCGCTGTTCACCGGCTCGTCGATGCGCTCGAACACCAGGGAGTCGATACGCATCAACTCGCCTCCTTCCCCGCGCAGTTCCAGGCTCGCCAGGTCACCGGTCGAGACCTCGAAGGGCGTCTCGAAGACGATCTCCTTGCGATTGCCGGACTGCCCGGCATTACCGCGCTCACCACTGCCGACGAGAGTACCGAAAGCGTCGTTCAGCAGCACATCGGCGGTCAGGCTATCGCTCGAGGTGTCGCGGGCTTCCAGCACGGTATCACCGATGGTCAGCGTCAGGGCGCCCTGGCCGTCGGTTTCATCGAACACATACAGGCGTGCCGTGTACCAGCCCGGCTCGACACCGTTGGCCTCAAGCTCGGTGCCCACCGTGGCGGGCGCATTGCTGGTCAGCCGGATCAACTGGTCGTTGGAGGCCGAGGCATTGCCGGTCACGATCAGGTTGTCGGCATTCAGGTCGGTGAAGCTTTCGGCTTCGATGGTCAGGGTATCGCCGACCTGAGTGCCCTCGATGATGAAGCTCAGTGTCTGGGTGGTGGAGAGCCCCTGCGGATCGGTGGCCCGGATCACGGCATCGAAGGATCCGCCCTGAACCGGCACGCCCTGGATGATGCCATCCACCACCTCGAGCCCGGCAGGCAGCGATTCCGCGGTAAGCGTCAGGCTGTCGCCGTCAGGGTCGGAGAACAGTCCGCTGAAGTCCGCCAGTGGGAGCTGGATAAAGCTCTCGCCCACCTCGCCAAAGTACGGCTCCAGCGCGACAGGCTCGGCGACCGGAGCGTCGTTGACGTTCTCGATCGTCAGGGAAAAATCCGTCGACGTCTCGACGCTGCCATCATCGGCCGTCACCGTGACGGTGTAGGCTCCCGGGGGCAACTCGCCGAGGCTACCGGACAGCACACGACCGTCGATGCTCAGGCCATCCGCATTGACGGCCTGCTGGTCACTGTCAGTGATGGTGAAGCTGAAATCCAGGGCATCGCCGTCATCATCGACGAAGGGCAGATCCACCTCGAGGTTGGCGCCCTCATCGAGGCTCAGGTCGGCAATGCCGCCCCCCACCACCCGCGGAGCGCTGTTGGTGTCCTCTATCACTTCTTCGCTGAGAGTGACGGCACTGAAACTCACGCTGCCCTTGTCGCCCAGATCATCGTCGTTGACGAAGACCAGCGAATCGATAGTGGTACCCGCATGAGCGGCGAGGTCGATGGTGAAGCGCAGGCTACCGTCGCCGTTGTCCACCCCCTGGCCGCGCAGATCCACGAAACCGCCCTGGGACTGGGTACCGCCGAGCTGATAGACGCTGCTGCCGCCATTGAAGGGGTTGTCATCGGCATCGAAGCCGATCGCCACGATCTCGGGTGTGGGCGCACTGGAAATGGCCACATCCAGCACCAGCCGGGTCTGATCGGTGATGCTGTAACTGTCGGACAATTCGGCGCGCTTCCAGACATTATCGGTCAGCGTCAGGGTGCCGCCATCATTTTCCACGGCGGCCCCGGTGCCACTGGCCGGATTATCCTGGGTCTCGTTGTAGGCCGTGATGGTGCCGGCATCGAAGACCACATCCAGACTGGCCGGGCCGGACGCGGCCACACTGACCGTGTCTTCGGCACTCGCCTCGTTGCCGGCCGCATCCGTGACGATCAGGGTCACCGTGACGTCGCCGACGCCCTGTTCCGAAAGGTCGACCGTCAGGGTGTCACCGTCACTGGTGACCGGTTGACGCGTGGCGCCACCATCGAAGCTGACGGCCAGGGTCGAATCGGCGTCGATGCCCGCCACGCCGAACACCACGGCGTCGCTGGCGTCGCCGGCGATCTCGCTATCCGGGCCGTCGAGCGTCAGGTCCGCGCCTTCATCGGCCGTAGTATCCAGTGCCAGGTCCAGCGAAGCCTCTTCCCGGTTGCCGAAGGCATCCAGGGCGATCAGCGTGGCGGAAAGGTCACCGTCCGCATAGGCGGAAAGGTCCAGGGTGAAGCTGTCATCCGGACCGGGAGAAACCTCCTCGACCGTCACGCCACCGTCCAGGCTGACGCCGACGAAAACGATGTCGTCATCGAGCCCTGAGACGCTGAAGCCTGCTGAAGGCGCCTCTTGCGCGTTGACGATCGCGGACTCGGCACTGAAGGCCAGCGGCGTGGCGTCGGCATCAGCCAGCACATCGCCCACCGGGCCGGAGCCGGCGGTGGTCACCTCGAGCCGGTCGAGATTGGGCCCACTGCTCGTGCCGGCCGGAATGCTCAGCTCAATGGTATTGTCGCCGGCGGCAAGCTCGACGGTCTGGGTCTGGTATTCCCAGACATCGAAGCCCTCGGGGTCGACACCCGAGGCATTGGGATCGGTCGAGGCGAATGCCTGATCGGCCAGCGCCGAGCCGTTGACGGCCAGGCTCATCGGACGATCGCCACTGCTGGCATAGCGGAAGTTCAGGTCATAGCTACCGGCTTCAGCGACATTGACGGTGAACGTCAGGCTGTCTCCCGGCTGGCTGCCATAATCCACATAGCCCGTCCCCGAGTAGTCGGGGCGCAGGCCCTCGAAGCTCGACCCACTCTCAGGATTCTGCGCGTCGCGTACCAGGGTGCCGGCATCGTTGTCGGCGCCCAGCTCGGCATCCTCGGCCTGCACCACGATCGGCTCGATGGCAGGGCCGCTGACCGCCTCGGCGACCAGCGCCACCTCGATCTTGTCGATATTGGGGCCATTGGTCGCGCCCCCCAGTCGCAGGGTATGGCTACCCGCTTCGAGGGTGATGTTCAGGGTTTCGGTCGACCAGCCTTCCCACTCGGTCTGACGCGTCGGATTGTTGCCCGTGGGGGCCGGTGCCTGATTGATCGGCGCCACGCCATCCTGGCCCAGATCATCGGGATAGTAGTTCGGCTCCGTGGTAGTGGCGAAGGCGAAGGACGCCAGATTGGTGGTGGCACCGTCCTCGACCAGCATGAGGTCAAGCGGGCGCGCCGAGCCACTCGCATAGGTCACGCTGACGCTGTAGGTCCCCGGGGTGGCCACCTCCAGCGTGAACTCGCCATGGGCATCGGCATTGCCGAACGCCCAGTCCAGATAACTGGCACCCTCGGCACCGACGCGCAGGGTTTCATCGCCATCGGTCAGACTGGCGATGTTGTCGATCGAGACGACACGATTGGTCCCGTCATCATTCGGGTCCGTTGACGACAGCACCAGGTCTTCACCCTGTACGACATGGACATCCGGATCCGGTGCGCGCACTTCCAGATAATCGACATTGGGGCCGCTGGCGCCGTTGGAAGTGAAGGAAACCGTATTCTCGCCCTGCTCCAGCTGGACGCGAATCGTGCGTTCGCCGAAGTCACTGAAATCGGCGGCATCAGCGGTCAGGGTCGTGCTCGGCAGGTCGAACATGCGGTCCTGGAGCTCGCCATTGACATCGATACGCAGCGGTCGATTGCGCTCGGCTCCACCATCATCCTGGCTAAGCGCATAGCCAAGGGCGAGCTCGTACTCACCAGCCTCGTCGACCGAGAAAGTGAACGCCAGGGTTTCGCCGCTCGCCCCGCCGTAATCGGCATAGGCGCCACCGGAGGCATTCACCGCATTGTCGCCGTCATCCACCAGCGCGATGCTGCCCCCGCCAATGCTAGCCGAATTGCCGTCCGAATCGTCCTGGTCCTCGGCTTCGATACGGATGGTGGTAAAATCGCTCGGCGCAATGGCAGCCGCGGCCATTTGCGGCGCATCCGCGGTATCGGCGAGCAAGGCTGCTGCAGGTGCCGGGTCATCCATCGGTGTCTCTTCAGCGATGGGCGGTGCCACGGAGAAATCGAAATCCTGACGGGAACCGGGCATGGTACGCCCGGCCTCGTCCATCGCTTCCAGCCACATCTTCAGCCTGCCGGGTCCGGGAGTCGGCAGATCACCAAATACGAAGGGCCTTTCAAAGCGTTCGAAAACGGATTGATGGTGGTGCTCGTCTTCCAGTGTCATTCGCATGGCCTGGACCGAATTGCCCCAGGCAGATGGAAACGGCGTAACCCATAAATCGTCGTTCTGGAATCTCTCCCCTGCCAGTTGATCGCCGTTACTGATACGACCCGAAACGCCTTTCAGATGATTCGAAACGAATGACATGAAATACATTTTCCCACCCCCGAAATATTTTTTCAGACGTAACAGCGCGCCCGACAAGGCTTGCATGGCACTACATCGTCGCCAGAGGAAGACTCGTCATACTCGACAAGACTCCCCAAGGTCGCTTCTTGCATGCTTGCCATTTTGTGGTCAGCAGGATCGATTCTAGAACAGCATTTACGAGGGAGGGGGGAGATTTTTTAGTCAAACACACACTCAGCCAACATTAAAAAAATCGCAAGCCAAAATAAAATCCATAAAAAACAAAAATATGCAAAAATTAATGGCGAAAACATTTCAAACAAAGAAAAATTCATGCCAAAACAACCATAAAATCACTACGTCAAAAGATTAGTTTTCAATTACTAAAAGATGAGAAAATCAAGACAAAAATCTCGTGACAACCCAGCCATTTACACCCACTTCATCAAACTATTTAAATAAACGGAATCATGGTGATAAATACTGAAAAGTCTTGATAAAATGAGCGAATGTCGTTCCCCTTTCCTAGTCACCCGAATGCTCAAAACACGGCCAGGGGCGTGGCAGGTGCCCGAATTCAAGGCGGGCGAGAAACACCTGTCGACAGCGCTCGGTCCCTCAACGTCTCGCTCGAGCCTGGCGGCGGCATCGCTGCGAACAGTAGATGACGTTTTCCCAGTCACGCGCCCACTTCCGGCGCCAGACAAAGGATTTCTCGCAGACCGGGCAGATTCTGGTGGGGAGATGAGGTTTGCAGTGCGCCATGATCGTGAGCGGTCGTCGCGTCAGTAGACGAGATAACAGCGAACCGCATCCACCGGTCCACCCGATGTCTGAAAGCGTGCTCGTGCGGTCGCCTCGGCCGCGGCCAGCGAGTCGACTTCCACACGTATCCAGTTGCCCAGCATCTTGCCACTGGCCAGACGAAAGCACTCATAGGCGCGCGATGTGTCGATGGCATCGTAAAGACTGGCCTGCGACACCGGTGCGACCGCCAGCAGTATTCCCAACAGCAGGATGCCTTTCATCGCCTCTCCCTCATTCTGCTTCCCATCAGCGCGCCGTACCGCAACTCGCCCTGTGGCGGGGCATGCCAGGGTCACGGGGCCACGCAGCATGGCTGGCCTGCTCCCGGCCGGAACCTTTGCATTGTAGCAGTCGCGGGATCCCCCATTCGTGATGCGTCCCACCGTTGGCGGCTGCCTTGCATCAGCATTTGCCTGATGGCCCCTGCTTGTCGAATACTGTATATATAAACAGCTACTCGCAAGAGGAAGGCTCATGTGCGCAACATCTATCCATCACCCGCATCCGACACCGCCCTACCGCCCGTTGCCGCATCCGCTGGCGACCATTCGTGCCGGCTTTGCCGGATTCCCCTCGCCCGCGGAGGATTATGTCGGACGCACCCTGGATCTCAACGAACGACTGGTGAAGCGCCCCGCCGCCACCTTCTTCATGACCGTCAGCGGCGACAGCATGGAAAGCTTCGGCATCCATGATGGCGATACCCTGGTGGTGGACCGTTCCATCGATGCGCATCCCGGGCACATCGTCATCGCCTTGATCGACGGCGAGGTGATCGTCAAACGCTATGAGATGATCGGCCGTCGTCCCTACCTGTGCTCCGGCAACAGCCGCTATGCGCCCATTCCGGTGGCGGACCTCGACTGTCAGGTCTGGGGGGTGGTGCGCGCCGTCATCCACGAGTTCCCCGTGTGAGCCTTGCCATGATCGGACTGATCGACTGCAACAACTTTTATGTGAGCTGCGAGCGGGTCTTCCAGCCTCAGTTGGAAGGACGACCCGTGGGCGTCATGTCCAACAATGATGGTTGCGTGATCGCGCGCTCCAGCGAGCTCAAGGCACTGGGGGTGGAAATGGGCACTCCGGCCTTCGAACTGAAGCAATGGCACGATCAGGGGCATATCCAGCTGCTCTCTTCCAACTACGAGTTGTATGGCGACATGTCCGCGCGGGTCCGCAACGTGCTCGAGGAGTTTTCCGCCGGGGTCGAGCCCTACTCCATCGACGAGATGTTCGTGCACTTCGATGGCTTCGAGAGCGCCGGTATCGACGCCCTGGCCCGCACGCTCCATCGCCGGGTACGACAGTTTACCGGCATCCCCGTCTGCGTGGGCGTCGCCCCCACCCACACCCTGGGCAAGCTGGCCAACCGTGCCGCCAAGAAGCGCTCCGAGTACGCCGGCGTCTGTGTCATGCAGGCCGACAGCACCGCAACACGGCACATCCTCGCCGGCACCGCGGTCAGTGATGTCTGGGGGGTTGGTCACCGGCTGGCGGAGAAGCTCGCCCTGCAGAACATCCGTACCGCCTGGGACCTGCGCCAGAGCGACCCCCACGCCATGCGCCGGCGTTTCTCCGTCACCCTCGAGCGGACCGTGCGCGAGCTGCAGGGCACGCCCTGCCTCGAGCTCCACGACGAGCACCGCCCGCGGGATCGCATCATGACCTCACGCTCCTTCGGCCGCCTGACCGGCGAGCTGGGCGAGCTTCGGGAAGCCATCCGCCAGCATGCTCAGCGCGGTGCCGAGAAGCTCCGCCAGCAGGCAAGCCAGGCCCGC